>JAGVQG010000065.1 GCA_020051845.1 archaeon
GTTCGGTATCTCTATCTCATCCCATTGCTTGAATCTCTTATCCACTTCTTCCCATGCCAATTCGTCGTACATAGCTCTCCCTCCTTGTTTGTTTTTTCGTTTCGGCGGGCCCGCGCGTTTTTAGGAAATTATATGGGCCCTAAACCTTAATTGCGCAATCTGTAGTCAGCGAACTAAGAAAATGCGGCAAATTACGCATCCAATAGCTGACCATAACGGAAGGGGATGGAGGTCCAGTATTTTAACTTTGCGCCATTCGTATTATTTCCGGCAATTAACTTGGTTGAAACTCGAAATCAGATCCATTGCAGAATGAATCCGAAAGCTTTCCGGTAATCTTCATACATCTCGGAAATCATTCGTTTTTTGCCGGAATATCGACGGAAAATCGTCAGAAACCGATATTAAAGCTTTCGTCTCATAATCTCTCAGGGTGAATGTTGAGGGAGAGAACATGCCGGATTACCTGATCACAAAAGACATTCCACAATTGCTCCAGAACAGGCATGGGTTGAAATTGACCGATGCTGAGATCGAGGCGTTGAACGGTCTACAGGACGAGTTCATAGCGAGAATCAAGCCATATCTGTCCGAAGACCAAAAGTTGCGCGTGATCGAAAATGTGGCTGTCGACACGAGATCAGTGGCGCGGCCCCTATTCCTTGATGATGTGCATTTTCGGACGACGGGTGAGTCGCTGTCATTCACGCGGTCATTGCCTCTCGAAGACCTGGCGAACAACAGCCGTTCGAAACGGATCAGTCCACGCCATGGTGCGCTGTCGCTCGATGAGCAGATGGAACGTCTTGAGCACAAAGATTACACTCTTGTCGATGTGGGAATATTCACGGGCGAGACAGTCGTGAAACTTGTCGACGACCTGCGGGAGCATGGCATCACAGCAAACAAAGCCGTAGTCGCGGTATGCAACAAGAATTATCTTGATTGTGGCGGTGGAAAGAATTACTTGAAGGAGGAACTCGCGGATGGCTCCAAACGGACGACCGGCATCGAAGTGGTCGTGCCAGACTCTGGCATCTTCAACTTCGGTGAATGGATGGAACTGCGCGACATCGTAGGTTTCGATGGAAGGAGCGTGCGCAGCGAAGGCAGGACCTTCGCGGCTTACATCACCAATCTGGCAGAACATGCCTCGATCAAGCCCAAGAACTGCGATCTTGTCGGAAAGATATCGGAGACCTATTTCGAGCGCATGCTGGGCGTCCTCAGGCAGAGAGACCTGCAGTTGTCCTTCGAGGATACCCGAGTCAACCAAAGGAACCAGATGCATCTCTTGCGCACAATCCACTACATGTCGGAAGAGGACAGATTGAAACAGTACGAATCGGAACGGAGTGATCACAATGGAAACAACTGAAGACATAAAGGAAAATCTCGGCGTCACCAGGATTATCGCATTCTCAGGAGGTACGGACGCGGACGACGGCAAAGTGCAGTCGATGATATCAGAAAGCGTCATGAGACTCGCGCAGTACAAGGTCGCGATACTTTCGGGCGGCACCGACTGGGGAGTCCCGCGCTACGCGATGCAAGCGGCGCAGCGATACAAGCTGCCGACCATCGGCGTCATTCCAGAACGCGGAGAGAAACACACTGTCGGCGGCATAGACAAGCTGATCGTCGTGCCTTCCAGAATCGGACAATCCGAATGGGGCGACGAGTCAGAATACTTCGTCAAACTCGCGGATGGCATCGAGATGATAGCTGGCGGAAACGGAACAGCGATAGAGTTCTTCCGCACAATGAAAATCAATGAAGGACGCCTGCGCAAAGGAGGCCAGCCGATATACGTTGCTCCGATCAAGGGAGTGGGCGGATTCTCGGAAGGAATCTATGGCATGAACCTTGCAGGATATGTCAAGGACTCGATGCCCGAGACACAACCTACGGGCGCGGCAGAAGCAGTCGACTTCCTCGTGCAGAAACTACTGAGGTGACAAGATGGCCGAATTCGAGATCGCAAAAGGCGTGCGCGACTGGTATGGACAGGACGCGATAGTACGCAACTACGTGCGCGACACGCTCAGGAAGGTATTCGAGAAATATGGCTACAATCCAATAGAGACCCCTATCATTGAGCGTCAGGAGACGCTTGGCTTCAAGGGAGGCGGCGAGATCCAGAAGGAGGTCTTCAAGCTCCAGGATCAGGGCAAGCGCAACCTCGCGCTGCGATTCGACCAGACAGTGCCGTTCGCGCGCTTCGTGGCGTGCCACCGCGACGTGAAGATGCCTTTCAAGCGATACGTCATAGGTGAAGTCTTCAGGGACGGACCAACGCAGCCTGACCAAGGAAGATATCGCATCTTCACGCAATGCGACGTCGACGTAGTCGGCGTCAAGGAGATGACCGCGGAAGCGGAACTTCTCGCGCTCGCGCAAGACGCATTCAACGAACTGGGTCTTGGCAATGTGGAAGTCAGGATCAACAACCGTAAGCTGCTCGACGGAGTGCTGGAATACGCAGGCGTGCCAGAGGCAGTGCGCACCAAGACGATCATAACCCTCGACAAGGCAGACAAGATCGGAATAGATGGAGTCGAGAAAGAGCTGCTTGAGATGCGCGATGCGGACGACGGCAAGATGCTCAACGAAGACACGATGCAGAAGGTCATCAGTTCATACAGACAGGACCCTTCAAGCCTGTCAGGTATGCGCGACAGGATAGTCGCGGACGTCGGTAATTCTGGATATGATGAGATACTGGCGATGAGCAAGGACCTCGCTGGCGAACGCTTTGTCGAGGCTGTCGTCAACTATACGCGCAAAGGCGGTCAGGTGCTTGGTCTCGATGAGGTCAAGAAATTGCTTGGCGTTGTTCAGCAGACGGGCAGCAACGATGCAACCTACAAATTGCTCTCCGAACTCGTGAGTTCTGAACGCGGCAAGGAAGGCCTCGCAGAAGTAGGCACGCTATTGGCTTATTCCGCAAAGATGGGCCTGGACTTCGTGAAGCTCGATCCATGCCTTGCTCGTGGTCTCGACTATTACACAGGCACGACCATAGAGGTCTACCTGAAGGACAGGGAGAAGTTCAAGTCAGCGATCCTCGCAGGAGGCCGCTACGACAATATGGTCGGTGACTTCTGCGGCGACCAGCAGATACCTGCAGTGGGATTCTCATTCGGACTCGAGCGCGTCGTCATGGTGATGAAGGACCTCGTCAAGGGACTACCATCGACCAACACGGGGCTTTACATCGTGCCTCTGGGCAACACAACCGATGAATGCCTGCGAATATGCAGGGAATTGCGCGCAAAAGGGCTCAATGTCGACATGGAATTGCAAGGCAAGCGAAAGCTCGGCGCGAGTATCAGCTATGCCGAACAGGCAGGCATACCCTTCGTCGGCATCGTCGGCAGCAATGAGGTGGCCGAGAACAAGATCAGCCTCAAGAACCTCGCGGCAAGGACGCAGGAATCACTTGGCCTTGACCAGGTCGTGGAAAGGCTCAAACATAGGTGAATCATGCAGTGTTGCACAATTAGTCTAGTTCTCTAGGATGATTACTACTGCTCGTTTTCCGATGTATCTTTTGGGTGCGCCTATTTTTGCTGCGTTTCCGAA
>JAGVQG010000053.1 GCA_020051845.1 archaeon
ATGAAGAAACGCAACTGCGGATGCAGCAGGATATCAGTGGGACTTTTCCACAGATGCTCTGATGCGTTCTTGAATTGAAGATAGGACAAGGCGACCGTGTATTGGAACCAGAATATCAACGCGACGACCAGGAAGAACGGATGGATAAGGTAACCACCCAGGATTCCGACAAGACTGGTGCCAGCGACAATCACGAACGCTTGCACTGGCTGTCTTTGCGGAGTGTAAATCATAGGTCACCTCTAGGGCACCGATTGGGAGACGGCTATAAAAACGTTCTCTGTCACACGTACCGTTCGCAAAGACTATAAACCCCGAATTTTGTCCGGTCGTTATGGATAAACTGAAGATTCAATATATCATAAACATGCTTCTTGCGCTGTCATTCCTTCTGGTAATGGTGACGGGTGTGTTGAAGTTCATGCCTATGAATGGCATCAAGATCGATCTTCCATGGAGAACAATAACCCAGATACATGACTGGTCAGGAATGGTCATGGGGCTGTTGGCAATCATACACATAGCAACGCATTGGCGCTGGATAATTGTCATGACTGCGCGTTTCTTCCGGAGGCGGGAACCATCAGAGCCATCGCAGTGATCCTTCTCCTTGTCACTTTGACAGCATGTGCGCAGCAACCCACAGGAGCTGCAGTGTTAGAAGAACAAGTGAATAATCCCTATTCAGGAAGTTGTCCAATCGGACTCACAAACGATTCCGCGCCAGGCGCCTGTGGAAAGTACATCGACGCAGACAGCAACGACATCTGCGACAGAAGCGAATAAGCTTTTAAATGACAGAAGGCCGAACAAAGACTATGGGCCTATAGCTCAGCCTGGATAGAGCGCCTGCCTTCTAATGGGAAGCACACCAGACAATCTGGATGCGCCAAAAGCAAGCAGGAAGTCGGGGGTTCAAATCCTCCTAGGCCCGGACCTTTTTTAGCCTCCCGGCTAAAAAAGCTCCACCAAAACTTATTGTGCTCGGTGAGGCTTCTGTTCTGAAGCGTCGCATTTGTGCGACCTCGCTTCGCGAGGTCCCACGTCGAGATGAACGTTTTGGTCACTTCATTTCTTTGAACGCAACATCAAGAACACGACTATCGCTGCAGTTGCCACGAACGCCGCGAAACCGAACGCGTAGCTCGGGTTCATCGTCCACAAGAATCCAGCAATGATCGAGGCCGGAAGGTAAGCGATCGCCGTGACGACATTGTATACGCCGATAGCAGTGCCGCGTTTCTTCAATTCAAGATCGGCGATGAACGCCTTGCTCTGCGCTTCGTCGATCGCGTAGAACACGCCGAACAGGACGAAAAGCAGGATGATCGCCGTCCTCGACGACGCGAAAATGAAACCGACGCTCATCAAAGCGTACAGACCGTAGCTGAGCAAGATGATGCGGCGTCTACCGATGATGTCGCCAAGCCTGCCCGCTGGAACGGATGCGATGACAAATGCCACGTTGAACAATACGTAAAGAAGCACCACATCCTTGACAACGAATCCTATGCTGTAGGCTTTAAGCAGAAGGAAACTGAAGCTGAAATAAGCTACCGAGAACAGTGCCGCGATCCGGATATACTTCTTGAATTCAGGAGTGAGCGTCTTGTATGCCTTGAATATGTTCTCGCGTTTAGCCGGCGCAGAGGGTCTGTCCTTGAGGAACAGAAGCACGATGACCGCCAGCAGCGCAGGAATCACAGCCACGACAAAAAGCCATCTTATGGTGATGCTTGATTCTCCGTAGATTGAAAGGAAAAAATATGCAGCCAAAGGACCAAGGATCGCGCCGGACTTGTCCAACGCTTTATGGACGCCGAAAGCAAGACCGCGGTTCTCTTTCGTAGCGACACCCGCGATCCACGCATCCCTTGGCGGGCCACGGAAAGACTTACCAAGACGTTCAATGACCCTGAAAGCGAATACAGTGGGAACGGAATTCGCGATCACCAGGAACACTTTCGCCAGCGTCGAGAAACCATAGCCGATAAGTGCATATATCTTCCTCTTTCCAGACCTGTCGGAAAGGTAGCCAGCGACGTAATCCAAGGATGAAGCTGAAGCGTCAGCAAAACCCTCGACTAATCCGAGCAAGGCGGTGGATGCGCCGAGAATCGTGGTGAAGAAGAGGGCGAAGACAGAGAATATCGCCTCACTGCTCAAGTCAGTGAGGAAACTGACGAAGCCAAGAAGCCATATGTCTTTGGGCAACCTCTTTTTCATAACGTGTCAGAAGGATTGAGGGTATTTATTGACTATGTTTACTTCTTGATCGCGTAGCGGATTATGGTCTTCGGAACTTTCGCCGTCGGCATCGTGAGATATTCTTCCTCGTGCGGACCTGCAAGCTTGAAACCACTTTCCTTGACGAACTTGTGCAGAGCCATAATGGTCGGACGCTCATTTTTGTACGCTCCCAAATAGAGAACCTGCGCGACCTTTCCATAGGGCCATTTCTCGACCTTGATTGCAGGATCTTTTTGGAGAAGATCAGATTGCTTGACGAAATCAGGCACCTGCAAAGCCCAGATGCCCTTCCACTTGCTCTTCGGCTTCAGATGAGCGTCAGGCCATCGAGCAGCAAGGACGCCGATATCCATCTTTTTGCCCTTTGGCTTGAAGACCTTGAACTTCGTGCCATAAGCTGTCCCGAAAAGAGCGCTAACACCAGGCTTCACCTTGTTAGGATCACCTATCGTCGTGACTGTAAGGACTTTTCGAGACTTGAGCTTGACGATCTCTGGTTTGAAGGGTTTCATCAGATGGATTCATGCTCGTTTCAATTATTAATATTGCGGTCTAACATTCGCCCATGAACAGTCTTCGTGTCTCCTCAGAGTAGGGCAAATCTGTAAGGCATCCGATACGCAGGTGTTGCACTGGCAGATGCAGACCTTGATTTTCTAGAATCCGAATCTGTTGCAGTGTCATCAAATGTTCTCCCTTCAACGTCCTGCTGACATTCGATTGCCAGGAGCCGATCAAAGCGGCGATTTCCTTCTGCTGGAATCGTCGTCCTATATCCCGCAAATCCTCCTCTCGGAGATATCCATATACCTTGCTTTGACGGGCTATAGTGACAAATGATCGTCTCTTGCGCTCGCACCGATCAAAAAGACGGATTTGCCACGCTTTAAGATAGTTGGTCCAGTTGTAAATGGTCAGTTCAAGCGAGTTCTGTTCGATCCGTGCCGTCTTCACTGATTGAATACATTCGTGTTTCAGCAAGCGACGGATAAGATTAATCATGTTTTCTTCCTTTATAGACATTGAAATACTCAAGTGGTCAATGAATACTTCCTGATGTTCAATTGCGATGCATCCTTCTGCCGCGAAAATACCTCTTAGGAATGCCCTGCGCAGCAGTGGCTCATCCAGATAATTCTCTTGAAAGAAATGGTTGTAAAGTCGCTCGAATACCACACGGAAAACCACGCCACTTATTTGATGCTGTGTTGCATAACTATTCCAAGGCTTTAGCGGCGTGATGAGAGTTACGCTTCGCCATAGCGTTTGAGTCTTTGGTACGCCCAGACTTTGCATG
>JAGVQG010000017.1 GCA_020051845.1 archaeon
ATATAATTACGGCAAATCAGAAACATCATGAAAGAACTACTCGGAGTCCCTGCGTGGACAATTCAGCAGGTGCCACTTGTACGGCTCGAGACAAAACTAAGAGAAGAAGGAAAACTCGACCCTGAAGACGAGAAACATCTCAACACTCTTTATGACATAATGATGTGGCACGTCGATTCAGGCAAAGAACACACGTGGATGAATTTACTTCCGACACGCATCCAGACAGAGTTCAAACAATATGTCGAACACGCTGCGATAAAGAGCATAGTAAAACTCTCGCAACTCTACAAAGGCGGCCCGGATTGCACATACGATACTGATATCGAACATCCTGTCTGCTTGTGCTGCGATTAGGACAAATCTATTTTTGCGAGCTCAGTGTACACAGGCCCCTGCCGTGTGAGGACGCTTCGATATAGGACGAGCTTGTCGATCGTGAACTCCCTTGGCTCGACAGCGAGTTTCTGGATCTTTCCAGTCATTGGAGCATCGATGTCCTCCTTGACCCTCGCGAGCGTGATGTGCGGATGGAACTTCTCATCTTTCGGGAACATGTCCTTGAGAAGGACATCGACCTGCTGCTGCAGTCTGATGACATCCTGCGCAGGCTCCACACCAACCCAGAGGACGCGCGGCTTCTTCCAGTCGGCGAACGCGCCGATCGGACCCAACCTCAGATTTATTCTCTTGGCGTCAATCTTCTTGATCAATGCCTTTAACGCATCCAGCTTCTCCTCATCCACCTCACCAAGGAATTTAATCGTCAAGTGCGGCGACTCGGGCAATCGAAGATGTGGATCCTCTATGTGCGTCTGCAGCGTGCCGACATAGGTGATGATGTCGGTCGGCAACGGGAATGCCAGAAATAATCTCATAAAAAAACAAAATACTCCGCTATGGCTGCTGTGGTTGCTCTTCGTCGCCGAAGTCTTCACTGTCCTCGGCGGCAGGTTCCTCGACAGGTGCTGCCTCAGCAGGAGCCTCTGACGACGCTTCCGCTGCAGGAGCTGACGCAGAACCACCGACGGCCTCCGCGAATCCGACCTTGCGCAACACTTTCGTGATGCGGATCTTAAGCTTCTGACCGGCCTTGGTGTTGGGCACGAAAAGGACGAAACCATCCTTCTTCGCGATGCCATCGCCCTTGACGCCGACAGCCTCGATCGTGACCTCCAATTCGTCTCCGACCTTCACGGGCGCTGTAGACGGACCTGTAGGACCGCCGCGTGGACTCCAAAATCCGCCACCACCGCCACCACCCATGTTATCGTTGTCTCTCCTACCGTATCCTCTATCTTCTCTCATATTTCACTTCACCTGTCTTCCGAGGAACGGACTCGTACAAACACGCAAGAAACCGCGGAATTCTCTTGACGCTCCGATATCCATTCTCGTACAATCTGTAGGCAGCCGCTGCTGCACATCCTCACTTAGGCAAGGACCATATTTAAAGGTTATGCAATGGAGCAGAGCTCCATGCACACAAAACCAAGGGTTTTGTTGTGCAAGGATGCTTGTGTTATCGCGTTTGCCACCCGTCGGACGAGGGCGGCAAACACGGATAAAAAAATAAAAAATCATGCGGTCGAAATGCAGTCTTAGACTTGAGATCCATCAAGTCTATGCATCCTTTATCCCGCCCTCATCCAGCACGTAGACGGCTTCTGTCTCAGCGAGGTTCGGAGAGTCTATCATCTTCGCCACACGGGTGCCCTTCTTTCCGCGACGCATATAGACGCGGTAGGTGCTGTTGTGACCTACGATGTGGCCGCCAATGGCCTCTGTCGGGTCGCCGAAGAACGTGTCAGGCTTCATCATGACCTGGTTCGTGACGTAGATGGCGATGTTGTACACATTCGCGAGCTTCGCAAGCGTGTGCATGTGCTTGTTCAGCTTCTGCTGACGGTCGGCCAATGTGCCACGGCCGACGTACTCCGCACGGAAATGGGCAGTAAGCGAGTCCACGATAAGCAGACGCACCGGCAACCCCTCGTTCTTGATCAGGTCTTCAACCTTCTCGGAAAGAAGCGCCTGATGGTCGGAGTTGAAAGCGCGCGCGACGCGGATGTTCTTCAGAGCCACATCCTTGTCAAGGCCGACATGATTAGCAATCTGCACTATCCTCTCAGGACGGAAAGTGCCTTCTGTGTCGATGAAGACAGCGATGCCCGCTGCTCCGCCTTCCTCGATGGGAAGCTGGCAGCGCACGGCAAGAGTGTGGGCAAGCTGACTCTTACCAGAACCATACTGGCCGTAGCATTCCGTGATAGCGCCCGTCTCTATACCACCACCAAGAAGCTTGTCGAACTCCTTGGAACCGGTGCCGATCTTTATGCAACGCTCCCTGCGCCGAAGCAGTTCGTCGCCTGACTCGAATCCCATCTGCAGGTTGGCCCTTGCGATGGCGATGATCTTCTTCGCGGTCTGCTCGCTGAGTTCGGTCGCACCGACAACCTCACCGGGCGTCGCGACAGCGATGCTCAACAGATCGCGGAAACCCGCGGCCTCGAGCTTCTCGAGAGATGATGGCCCGATTCCGGGCAAGTCTCCGACACTCACAATCTTTTTCTTGGTTGGCGTTTCATCCATGATCGTTTCCTGTTCCATATTCTTCCTCCATTGCTTATATCATTTATGCACTGCCCCACGGAAAACGTGAGGTGTGTGAACGTCAAATCTCCGGACAATTCGCAAAAAAATTAGACCACTTGAGCCAGTTGGTCTTCCTGCCTGTTCAAAACCAGGTACTTGAACGCCTCATCCAAGACAAGAGCGGCCTTTGGCAGGTCAGCCACGCGCATGGACGTGGTATGCTCCCACTTGTCACCCTTCTTGTAGGCGCGCTGCAGCGTAACGGTGTGGAAGGACGACACCTTGCCGTCCTTCACTGAATCGTTGCGCCAGATGGCCGCGCTTATGGCGCCTGTGCTGAACTTCTTCTCCGGCTTGTTTGTTTCTGTTTCCATTTTTGTCTCCGTCCCTTGCTGGACGGCATCTTTTCCGTCACTTTCGCATCTTGTTTCAGGGACCGTATCGCATACTTGCAGGTCCTGGGACATCACTCATAGAAGTCGAGGCCGCTTTTATACGCCACGAGAGCATGTCCAGTGGGAAGTGAATGATATAATTTATATGAGATATCAACACATACACCAAAAAAGAGGTGATATTATGGCAAAGAGCGTAGTGGACTGGATCGTGTTGATCCTTGTCTTTGTAGGAGGCCTGAACTGGGGACTGGTCGGATTACTGAACCTGGACCTGGTCGCCACGATATTCGGATCAATACCGATCCTTCAGAAGATCGTGTATGTCGTTGTCGCAATAGCGGCAATCGTGCTCCTTTACGGCGAAGTAAAGAAGAAGTGAAAATATTTTTTATTTTGATTATCCATTTCTATTGAGCAATTTGTGCAACAATGACACCAACAGGAACAATGCGCCAGCGACAAGCACAATCGCGCCGCCTGCCGCGATATCAAGATAGAACGCGGCAAACAACCCCAAGAAAACCGAAAGCAGACCGAATAGCGCCGAATAAACGAGCGTCTGCTTGAAACTACGCGAGAACAGACGCACGGTTATGGTCGGCAATACTATAAGGGAGCTGACGAGCAGGACACCGACGACACGCATGGCGACAATGACCGTTATCGCGGTGAGCACCATCAACAACGCATTGAGGAAACCTATCGGCAAACCACTGGCCTTGGCAGCCTCCTCATCGAAAGTGATGTATAGCAACTCCTTGTAGAATATTATCACCGCGGCGACAACGACCACGCCAAGCACACCGACAGTGAACAGATCGGCCTCGCTGACGGCAAGGATGCTGCCGAAGAGGAAACTGAACAGGTCGATGTTGAAACCTCTCGCGAGACTCACAAGCACGACACCAAGAGCCAATCCCATCGAGAAAATGACGGCTATGGCTGCGTCGGCGGCGACTTTCTTCTGCTTGAGCCATTGTATGCAGAGCGCACCCAGAACAGTCGTGCCGAGCGCAGTGATCATCGGCGGCAAACCCGTGAAGAGTCCCAAAGCAAGACCGCCAAATGCTATGTGTGCGAGACCGTCGCCAATCAACGATAGTCTTCTGAGCACGAGGAAGACACCTATCAGCGAACAACTGAGAGCGACGAACAACCCGGCGATCAACGCCCGCTGCATGAACGCGTATTGGAAGAAATCCATATCAGTGCTTGTGCCTCACCCTCTTGAAGATCTGCTCGTTTTTCTTGACATCGTTATGCTTATGTGAAGGCAACAGGAACTCGATGCTGCAACCGTGATCCATGATGGTCTTGTTGATGCACAACAACCTGGAAACGTGCGTGCTCACCACATCGGTATCGTGCGAAATCAGGACCAATGTGAGCCTGTGGTGGACGTTGAGGTCATGCAGGAAATGGTAGAACTCATGCTGAGATCTGACATCCACTCCTGTTGTCGGCTCGTCGAGAATCAGCAAATCCGGATCCGAAGCGAGCGCCCTTGCGATGAAAACCTTCTGCTGCTGGCCACCCGAAAGCTCACCCACGCGACGGTCAGCAACCTTGTCCAACCCCACCATCTTCAACACATCGCCTATGCGGTGCCTGTCATGATGATCAAGCGGCCGGCCGACGCCTGCGAAAGCGAAACGACCCATGGCGACGACCTCTTCGACAGTGACAGGGAAAGTCGCGTCGAAAGTCGTTGCCTTCTGCTGGACATAGCCGATCTTGTGCCAGTCCTTGAATTCCTTGATGTTCTTTCCATAAAGTCTGACATTACCTGAAGACGGCTTCAGCAGGCCGAGAAGCACGCGGATAAGAGTGGTCTTGCCAGCGCCATTGGGGCCGATAAGGCCTATGTAATCGCCTTTATTGATGACCGCATTGACGTGCTGCAACGCGACCCTAGAGCCATAAGAGAACGAGACGTTCTGGAACTCCACAATTGGCTCGTGCATCAAATCACCTGCTTTTGACTAATGATCGAGTTGGATATCATACTGGACATTATAAATAACCATCGATTCAGAGAATGAGACCATTCCTTGCAAGAAGCCACAGGTCCAGCGCGCCAACAATGACGAGCATGACCAACTCCAAGATCCCTCCTGTAGATATGAAACCATTGAGCCTGAAGTTCCAAAGCGGATGGAAAGGCCTTGTCCCAAGACGAGTAAGGCTGTCTGACAACAGGTGGGAAATATAACCAAGAGCGATCGCGGCGCCCATCCAAGCATAACCCATGAACGCTGCGACGATCACCACGATCATGGGCGGGAACAACGAATGAAACACACCCCTGTGCTCGAAGAACAATGGAATCCAGCGCGTGAGCGGGAATTTCTTGTTGAAAGTGCTGCCCTCGTGATCCACATCAGGCAACAAAGCGCCGACAAGAACAAGAGGGAAGAATAACATGCCCCAGGACTCGACAAAAGGATAGACTGCGAGCCCTGCAAGAAGGCCGATCGCCAGATGAGTCTTGCCCATCATGTGCGTGCTTGAAGCCGGGCGAGTTCCTCATCCGCGTTCGCCTGCTGCACGAACTGCGCCACGAACTCGAGCCTGTCAAAGAACTGGTTCTTGGAAGCACGGCCGGTGACCTTCACTATGTTCCCTAGCAACTCCGTCTTTATCTCCTCGAAACGCTCGGGAATCTCACGATAGGCAAGCAATTGCTCCGTGGTCTTGTTGGTCAGGCGCTCGAGCTGATTGCGGAAGAAAACGACGCGTATGTTGCCGCTGCCGTCATCGACATAGGCATTGCCGACCATGGACCAGGCAGCCTGCACCGCACCGTGCTCAGGACAGACGACCTTGCCACTCTCATCGGGCTTGCTGCGCTTGTTGCACGTGGGACATACCTCATAGTACTTAGGATCGAATACCTGCACTATAGTGCCCACGATCTCGGCGCTCTGGTCCTGCTCGGAAAGATCCTTGATCATCTTGCGGACAGCCGCTTGACGCTGCTGCGGCTGCGCGACATCACCCACAGCGACGCCAGGAGGGTTGTGGACTATGGACGTCTGCGAACCAATGTGAAGCTCCTTGAAGCCGCGGTTGTTCTCGCGCACCTGCGCCTGCTGAAGAAGAATGATGCTGTTCTCCGATATCGCCGCGATCTCGTCGGCCTTCTCGCCCCAGGCGACCACTCTGATGGTGCCTGTCTCATCGCCAAGCGTGAAAGCCGCAAGCTTGCCAGAAGTACCGTCCTGCCTGCTGAACTCGCGGGCATCGAACTTCTGCGTGACCTTGCCCGCGATCTCGACGCTACGCATGCCAGGGAACGCGTCCTTGACCTTGAGCCTGCCACCGTTGACTATCAACTGCACACCGAGCTCGTTCGCCACGATGTGCGCAGCACCATCCTTCGAGATAAGACCTGAGAGCTGCGTGCACTTGGTCTCGATCCTTGCCATGATCTCTGCTTCGGCAAGACCGCTCTTCTCGGCTATGCGCTTGACAACCTCTTCAAAAGGGATACGTATCATCAAACCCTGCCTCCGCAAACGGTCTTATAAAGATTTGTGGGCTTGAACGATATTGAAAAATCAACGGTTTGCATTCACTGGCTTTTCCTGACCCTGATCGCGAAGCGCAAGACAGGACGCTCGTTGATGCCTGGCAATGCATTACCAATCCTGACCTCATAGGTCGCGACAGCGCCACCATCAACGGCCACGACCTGCGAAACCATGCCCAAGCCAAGGCTCTTGAGGCAGCTCACCGGCTCGATGTCACCATCGCACTTCCGTATCTCTTCAAGACCTTTCCTCACGGTGTCTGCCGTCGAAAGGATGTCATAGACAGAGACGTTGATCGGATGCCTGAAATCGGGCCGCAGAGCGATCTGACCACAGGCATAAACCTGCTGTTCGACACGGGCAGGATTCCAGTCAAAGACAAACTCGGTCGCTTTGCTCAAGCCTGTGGCAAGGATGTTGATAGGCACGTATTCCCGTTGGGTCCTGCACTTGACAGTCAGAAGAACCGGCCGCGCAGTGTGACCCTCGATGATCGTCAAGTTCGGTTCGACTGCGCTGTAATAGACGAAATCGCGAGGCCTCTTGTCTCCAAGTATGTACGGGTTCTTCGCCAGTTGCCGTGTGAAGTGGTCATACTCCATGAAAGAAGAGAGGTCTTGAGAGATGTTCTCCTGCGATGGAAAGCACTCAACCCCGCGATCATACCACAGCGTCGTCGTGCCAAACTTACCACAGGGCGCCTCGTACCAACCACCATTCCTGAAAAGGTCCATTACCGCATCATAGGACGCGTGCTTGCTCGCGACATCGAAGTACTGCAAAGCCACCTCGCGGTCGTGCAATCCCTGCAACGCCTCTATCGAACTCTGACCCATGACCAGCTGCTCTTTTCCGACCACTGCCTGGGTGTTGTTCCAGAGACGCAGCATTATGATCACCAGACCGAGCACGCCAAGAACGAAAGTATACATGAACGCCTTCCTGTTCATGATGCACCTCCGCACTTCGCCGAGTCAACAAGCACATCCCTCGAGAAAGACGCATCATCTACAAAACATAGCGATGCGACACTTGAGACTTCCGAGACGCAGACACGGGCATCACCCTCGCGCTTTGTGACGCACGGCAGACCCTCCTCGCTCCAGACGCCTGATTGGCCTGAAGGAGACCTGCTCCAATAAACCCAAACCCTACCATCAGCGGTCACGTACTGCCAGCCGCCCTTCTTGGCGAACTCGCGCACGACATGATCATACTGGTCCTGGGGCGCGCTTCGCACCTCGACCCTGATCTTCGAACCTGAGGATGAAGGCAGACGAACGCTGTCAAGGACAGGATGGGAATCCTCGGCCATCATCACCTTCCAACCACCATAATCTATGGACAACGTGTTGGCCTTGGCAGATGCCGCCATGCGCTGCCGCAGGGCAAGCTGTATGGACGGGAAGACCTTGTCGAATTCGGACTCGACATCGCCCAATGATATCAGAAACGCAAGATCGACATCCTGTCCCTCGTAGACCACCGGCGTGCGCAGGACGGCAAGAGCCTGTTGACGTTCAGAAATCCCTGTCAACGCCTCCATCTGGATGGTCTGCAGCCTCGGACCAGAGCAAGACTTGAAGAAAATCACGGCGAACAATATCAAGATGAACATGGCTATCCACGACCAGAATTCAGCTATGGACCAAAGCGCGCCGCGTTTCATCGTGCAGGAGTCACCAGCTCAATGTTCAATATGCCTGGATGATGACCGCCATCCGTCTTTATCGTCACAGGATGGCTGAAGGAGACGGACAACGCCGATCCTGAACCGGACTTCGTGGTCAATGGCTTATACAGATCATAGCCATATTTGTTCCAGTAAATCTTGCATGAATGCTTCGTACATGTACCTTCATCGACAAGATCGGTGAGCACGAACCTCGCGCCCGTGAACTTGTTGTCAGGATGGCTCAACATGGCATCAAGAGTCTTGTCGTTGAACTTGGAGATATCCACGGACAACGGATCCGACCTGCCTGCGTCCACCACATGGAAACCGCCGGGAGAGTAGATGAAAAGCTGGTCATAGACCGACATCTGGGCAAGGCGCGTGTCAGAAGTCTGCCTGACGATCCCCGCGACAAGCACGACCACAAGAACTATGACTATGGCGGTCATCACAGAGTACCTTATCAGCTCAAGCGCGTTGAAAGCCACGGCGCGCCTATCCATAGTAAACACCCATGCCCGAGTATATCGCCTTGGTGAGAGCGGCCGTGTTGGACAACAGCTGCTGCTTTGCGCCTAGCTGCCCCACAACGATCTCGACGCCAGGCCTGTCCGTGGGCAACAGCGTCGGCATCGACGTCGGAGCGACGGCAGAAGCATCGACAAAACCGGTCTCCTGCTGCAATGCATTGACCAATGCGCAGCCGAGCTTCTCGCTCTTGCGGCGCACATCCTCTGAAGCCTTCGGATTGTAGTATGCGACTATCCTGTTGCGGTCCTCCATCAAAGGATCCACACGCAATGAGACTACGATACCATCGCCTTTTGCGATGACCTGCTTGCGTTCATCCACCGTGCCTTTCGCTATCTGGCTCTGCGACATCAATGCCTTGAGCCTTCCAGCGACATCCTCAAGCACGCTCCGCACCACGATGCCGTCCTTCGAGCGATCGTCTGCCGCGATGTCGATGACGTGCCTACCTGCCAAGCCGTTTGGATCGGCGGTCGGAACAAACTGACAACGCATGATACTCGGGCGGAAATCAGGAGACTTGCGCAGGGTCACGCTGTTTCCCTCTTTCACCACATGGACCAAGCCTGTTGCGGGCGAAATGCTGAAGGGCTGCAGCGACGTGTCTGCCGGCGTGAAAATCCAGTACCTGCTCGGACCCTTGAGAGTGTTGGCAGTGACCTCGATGATGTTCTTGCCGCCCGTGAAAGAGAACTCGGTCTCGCCGTATTTGTTGGCGAAATCCGCCATGATCATGCTGTCCGGACTCTCGGCGACAACAGTGGCGAGAAGACCGAAATGACCAGGATAGAACTGCTTGGCGAGAAGACCGCCACGGACGGCGCTGTCGATGTAACCGATCAGCAAAACCGTCAACAGCAGACCGCCGACGGCCTGCGCCAGCAACCAAATGGTCTCTTCAGAGAGCATCGCTCCACGACGACCCCACCTTCTTTTCATGGATCGATAACTGTCAAGCGCCTTTAAAAATGCAACGGTCGATTAATTGATAGGAGCGGCTGGTTGTGCCGGCTGTGCCGGCGTGGTCGGAGCAGGCGCAGGAGCGACCGGTGTGTTCGGAACGGCTGTAGGAACAACTGACGCGACCGGCGCCTTGGCCACAACTTTCCTTGACGGCGCCTTGCTGTCGAACACTATCTCCCTGTCCTTCGAGTCGCTCGCGTAAACATACATCACGCTCGGAGTCATCGTCGACCAACCTATGCCGCAATCACCATAGACAAGAAGCTCGTTGCCCGTATAGCCTGCAGGTTTCGCCGGGCTTAGGAAGTTGTCGTTCGCCAGGCCGCGGACGCTCACGCGCTTGATGTTGTTGAAAGACTTGCACGTCGGATAACTTCCCTTGCACTGGCTGCCCTCGACGCACAGACATAGGCACGCCCTGCCAGGAAGGCACTCGCCAGGCATGCTCGGACGCTCGACGACATCACCCTTGCACTTGTCCTGCACGCCTCCGCCGTTGGTGGCATCGAAACCCACAAGATAGAAACCATCCTCTATGTAGAAATCAGGGAGCGTCCTCGAATCAGGCAACGACGCGACATCGGCACGGTCGAACTCGTCGAGGATCAGCATCATCGTGCCCACAGAGATGCGCGTGCCCTGGCCGGCGCTGTCGACGGCGCGCAACGGACCCGAGAAAGTGAAGATGATGTAAAGGACGAGCAGGGTCATCATTATGCCGATGATCGCCTGGATGAGCTCACCCAAAGAGAGTTCTTCCTCTGCCATGTCACTTCTTCGGCACGCAGCACCAGGTCGCCACGTCATCGCTGCCGATCTTCTTCGTGCAACCAAGACCTAGAAGCCCGCGCTCAGTGTTATCGTCGCAACCAGTTTCCCTGCAAACACCGCCCTGTCCTGCACATGTGCCTGACACGCCTGCCTGCTCGCCAGGCTTGACGATGTATTTGTACGTGAGGAAAAGAAGGACAGCAAGCACCACAAGGGCCAGCGCCATAACCATAATAGTGTTTATCGTGTCACCATCACCGCGCTTGTTCATTGGCTCACCACACAGCAATAGAGTTCGTTGTTTTTATCATCTGCATTTAGATTCGGGTCGCCAGGACAGCCGAACTTGAAAGACTGACCGCTCTTGCACGAGCCGCCATCAATATCATTCTTGCTCATGCAGGTCTGGCCTGGTTTGGTCTCGCAATCACCAAGCTTCGCGGCGTTCTCACCGCCCTTGAGGATGTATTTGTACGCGAGGAAAAGAAGTATCGCGAGCAGCACCAGCGCGATGATCATCTTCACCAGCGTCTCCTGCGTCATACCTCTTTTCGATTTCATAGCATCACAACATCGCACGAATCTATATAAGGATTACGTCGGATTGCCGTACTTGAACTTGAGCACGGCGTTGTTCGAGTCGATTGGAAGCTTCGTGGTACTATTGATGTACAACAGCGGGTCCAGTGGCTGGATATCGATCTGATACCAGCCAGGACCGGGCAACTTGCTGATGTTCATGATTTTATCGTTCATCGAGCAAACGCCGCCATCGCAATATCTCGGGTACTCCTGGAAAACACACTCTTTCACGCGCGCGAACTGGAACCACTTGTCGACGGATTCCGGGCAATACCTTACCCTGACCTGGGGAGGCACTTGCTTATCCGGCGAACGGGACACATACTGATCCCAATAGATGACGATCGGCAACACTTCCACGACATCGAAGTCAACCTCGGCCAATCTCATCATGTTCGTACTCGCCTGGGTCGTCTGTTCGGCTGGATCGACCGCCTTTGTATTCACCTTATTCCCACCGGCCATCACATTGTATATCGAAACGAAACCTTTCCGGTTAGGAGTCGCCGGTGCTGTCATGGGAGGGGTCGGATCCGCCTGCTTGAGATGCAGCCTTGTCGCCACATCATCCGAGGTGCTCTTGGCCATCGCGTACAGCTTGTTATTCGAGAAAATGGCGATCAGCACAAGGATCACCACTACGATAACGCCGACCAAAAGAGCCTGGTGTTCAATGCCTCGCTTGTCCATCAAACACCCATGGCGCCCCTGATCGCGTCAAGGACATCGGGAAACTTACCAGTCACCATACCTATTATCGCAAGAACAACCAAAAGCACAACAACAAAAAGAATCACGTATCCAAGGTTGTCAGTAATCCAGGTCATGGTCTTCTCCAGTCAGGTTTTGTATATAAATTTATTTTAAATTCAGGTGACGAATTGCAAAGGACCTGCCCTTCCCTCAAGGCGGCTGCACTTCAGCGCAGGTATATCCTCATAGGGCCACAGGACCGTGCCTGCGACGAAATTCTGGTTGTAAAAGTGAGGTGAGATGAACATGTTGGTCGTGAATCCTGCTCCGGCTCCTGCGCCGGCCGCTATCACCAAGAAAGGAGTCGCTGTGCCACCGGTTACGAGGACCGCGCCCGCCGCAAGCGCTGTGCCGCCGGCAGTGATCAGATATCCTGTCCACTTGTCCACGTTCTTCTCCGCGACGAACATCACGGCGAGCGGTCTGGACGTGTCCAGAGTGTCCTGGCTCGCAATAGGGCTCCTTCGATATTCATCGACGACCTGAGGCGTGCCTTTGGTGTTGAAAAGATATTCATAATAGGTAGCATCCTTTCCCTTGGCGGTCGTCTTAAGCAGATATTCCCCGAAATCCTCCAGTTTGGCAGGCTTCGTGAACTCAATGCGAGAGCAGACGACACAATAGGAACCTGTCTCTATGTCGAACAGCTTCACCTTGCCCTCGCCGAACTGCTCCCAGCAAGATGCCATCTCGCTCGCCACCAACGCCTTCTGCTTCTCAGGATCGTCCTCGTCAACCTTCATCTGCTTGGTCGTGCAACGCAGGTCGACGACTGTGGTGGGATTGATCATGCCGATAAGGGACTGGCTGCGCACGCTGGAGACACACTGCTCCTTCTCGCCGACGCTGGTCGAGATCTTCCCTGTCTGCGAGAGGAATATCAGAAGGACCACGCCCGCGACAAGGATAAGAACTATCCCGAGGATCGTCCCCCACATCGCCTCTTCAGCTTTCTTCGCCATTTTGTCAACCATCGATACTCAATATAACGTGTCGCAAGGCGGCCTCAGGTCTGATGGCCAACCATAAACCGCCGCGTTCGGCCTGTCCTTGTAAAACACACTAGTCAGCAGATCAGAGTCACCCTGCAGATATGTTATGACCATATCATCCTTGAAAAGATAGATGTCATGGGCGTTCACATTCTCCTCGCGCCCGCCCTGGGTGCGCTCCTCGCCGACGATGTCCTTGTATACATAGGACATTATCACCGAATCATAGGAGCTGAACTTGGCCTCGAACTTCTCGCGCTCAGGACGCAGATAATCGAAATAGGTCCTACCATCATCCATCTTGGTGTCCTTCAAGTATTGGCCGAAGCCGTTGAAACCGACACCACCCACCTTCTTGAGGAAGCTCGGGTCGAAGTGCACGACGGCGCAGGTCACGCAGCGATTGCCGCTGTAGAGCGTGCGCGTCTTGAAAGGATTCTTCTTACCCTCACCCCAAACGCGCCAGCAGATAGCCATCTCCTGCGCCATGGAATATTTGGCCATCTCCATCAACACCTCGTTCTCAGAGGGCTTCTGGTTGCCCGACTTCTGCAGACGCCTCGCAGCAGTGCCTGTCGACAGGTATTTCTCGGGGGACTTCGTCCTTATGCTGTTGCGGTAGACGCCATCATCCTTGATGATGATCATCTGCGTCGGGCACTGGATCGTGACAAGATTGCCTATGGCCGCTGTGCTGGCGGCATCGACGGTCGCCTCGCAGGCCTGGATGTCGGTGCCTTTCTTGACCGAAGCCTCCAGGTTGTATTGCCAGGCGAACAATGCTATGGCTGTGACTGCCAAGATGATGAGCCCGATAAGGAAAGGATGGACATAGCCCTGCCTCATCCTGCCACCAACATACCCCTGTTTATCATCATGTAGAACAGGATAATCAGAGCCACGAGCAGGACCAGCGTGACTATCATGGCGAAAGTCGAACGGGTGATCGCTTTCCTAGACTTGGATACAGCAGATGCCATCTTCAATAGGTGCCTTTCTTCCATCATCGCAATTCGGCGATGGGACTGTCGCCGAGTTAGCATTCGGGCAGGGGTTTCCGCGCTTGACGCACTCACCCTTGCACTGGCTAAGGCCCTGCGTGAACACCTTGCCGCGCCCCAAGAAGATGATCGTCAGGACCAGCAGCACAATCAAGGCTATGGCTATGACAACGATGACATTAATCGACATATCCCCTTTCCTCATTTGGGAAGCGCACAGCAGGTCTGTGACGCGCCGCCTGAAGTCTTAGGGCACACCCAGATGTTGTACTCGCCGATGCCTGCCGGACACGCGCCGACTACGCACTGACCGCCCTGGCCCTCGCAATCCAGGCTCTTCTGTGAGAAGACGCCTGCTCTGCCAAGGAAAATCACCGACAGAACGACAAGCACAAGCAGCGCGATGGCTGCCACGATGATCACATTGATGGAGATGCCTTGTCCTTTGGAATTCATGATTGAACACCTCTTGCTTATCTTGACTCGGTCGCAGAAGCAATATATAAGCTTTCCTGTGAAGGAAACAGGTGCTCACGACGAGCCAGGCGCAACCACATCGACAAGCAAGGGGTCGCTGAGGAAAGCCTCCCGCTTGATATCGTCTATGACGAAGAAGACCTGCTTTGACTTGATGTCGAACTGGCGCTCGGTCTTGTCCATGAAATCCTCAAGATCGTGCAGATCACGGAATACACAGTCGGCACAGAAGTCGAAGCCGTTGTTTATCTTGAACAATGAATTCACAGGCAAAGCCTTCGAAAGGTAGTCCCTCAAAGCATCCCTGGACTTGGGATCAGAACGCATCAGGATGGTGGCTCTCGTGTGGAAACCCAACTTCGAGAAGTCAAGCAGCGCCGTGTTCCTGACGATAAAAGTGCCGGCATAAATCTTCAGCCGGTCATAGATCGTCGAGATGGGCACTCGCGCAGACTTGCTCATCGCGGTCAGACCCATCCTCGAGTTCTTCCGCAAATGACTCAACAGCACCAAATCACGTTTGTTTACCATGGGATACCTCCGGACATAATTCCGAATCCAGGCATACTTCCGGTTTGCCCGAAAACCTAACAGGTATTATGGTAAGATTTTCGTATATACTTTTTTCTTATACATTATATATTGGGATATAATTATATACTAGTTCTTCCTAGAAGGCCACATGCAAAGAAGCGTCATACGGCTAGCAGGCAAGACATTCGTCGTGAGCCTACCAAGCAAATGGTGCAAGGCAAACGGCGTGACCAAGGGAGCCTTGCTGGAAGTCACACCCCATGGAAGGACACTACTAGTGGGAAGCCAAGGACCCAGCCATGACAAGCTGAAGCTGGCCTACGACGGCCACGCTGACGGCATCAAACCCCTCCTCACATCAGCGTACAAACGAGGATATGACGAGATCGAACTCGGCATCGGACCGGGAATGATGCGGCAGATCCAACGCACCATCGATGAAGAACTGGTGGGATTCGAGATAATCAACCAGGGCAAAAGCCACTGCACGATCAGGACCGTGACGGACGAACGCGAGGAAGAATACGACCAGATAATGCAACGCTGCGTCCACATACTGGGCGACATGCTCGAAAGCGGGCTTTCTGCGCTCAAATCCAAGAAATGGGCTGAACTCGAGGAATCGGCGCTCTCCGAGCGGACGCTCGACAAGCTCACAAACTTCGCAAAACGCGTGCTCAACAAGAAATTCAGCGGCGACGCAGATTTCGCTTTCAACTACGGAATCCTGCGCGGAATAGAACAGACATCGGACGTGCTCGAAAACACATATGTCACGTGGGCAAAAGCAGGCCACGCGACACACGACGAGATCGTCTTGTTCGAGGATGTATGCAAGTACGCGAAGACACAACTCGCGCTGATCCAATCACGCTCGCTGACGCACCCTTCATCCGGCAAGAAAATACTACTGATGCAGGCAGCGGTGCTGATCGAGAAAGGCGGACACGGAGCTATCATCGGCCATCATCTAAGCGAAGCGATAAACGCGCTCGACAACATGGCCGGCCAAGTCATAGGTCTCAGCCTAGGGCAGACCGCAACGAGCAAAGATAATCCTTAGCCAACCCCTTCTCATTAGGCAATCTATCGACGACAGACAACACGTTGTCGATGAAACCACGGACGACAGGCCCCCTGCTCGGCTGATCGGCCGCATAGGCCGCGAATGAAGCCGCGCGAAACGGAGCGACGCCGATCATATCCTGCACGAGAGAGCGCGACTCTCCAGATGCCAATGGCTTGCCCGACTCCTTGCGACCGGCGACATAGGCGCCGACGCAACGATCAAGCAGGATCTCAAGAAGAGGCAATGCACAGGCCTCGCGCTGGAAAATCAGCTTGCACAACTCGTTCGGCGGATGGGTGCTGCCATGCGGCTGGAAGTCGATAGCGACGACGCCATCCTTAGTCCTTATCCAGTTCTCAGGATGCGGATCCTTCTTGAAAACAGCGGCGTACTGAATGTCCGCTCCCTTCGCCATGCGAGACAATACCTCAAGCCCGGACAGCGATGAAAGCGCGGCAAGCCTTGACGCCCGTTGCGGAGAGAGCGAATAGTCATCGTTGTCCTTGCGTCGGGGCTCGAGAAGACCGTGTATCATCCCAAGAGCGCGGGCTGCTTCGACGTATGAATCGACCTCGACACATCCTGACAAAGGGCTGCCTGACTCGAAAAGCAACGGAAGGACGTGAGCGCCGGCATGTTCTCGGACCGACGACAGAACAACAGAGGTCTTCACACCGGCAGCGGACAGCCTATCGTGGGCATGACGCGTCAGATGTTCCTCGGCGTCAAGACCCTGTTTGTCTCCACGCTTGAGAAGCACGGTCGACTTCAAGAATTCACTGCCTCCAAGACGATGGACATCATAATCACCTATCCGCTCCCAGACCGGATTTCTTTCAAGCGCGAGCTTGATCGCGTCGCGCAGGGTATCGCCGGCCATCGAATCATAGCCTGCCGCGGAAAGCAACAGACCCTGCATTATGCCGAGCTCAGGACGCTCCTTTGGGATCGGGCCGGAAAGGATCTTCCTGGACAACAGCGGAACCCGTGAATAGAATCCACATTGCAGCGCGCTGAACTGGGCTTCGATCATCTCGCCCAAATCCGCACGCCTCAAAGCCTTGCGGGAATCAAAATATGAGTGTTGAAGCAGAAGCATACGCTGTGGAAGACGCAACGCATCGAAAGGATCAAAGAGGGCATGATTGTCATCAGGATGCCGCATCGCCTCCTTCAACGACAAAGCAGCGACATCATAATCCTTGTCAAAAATCCTCAATCTGGCCTCGCACAGGGCGGCAGAACGCGTCGATGGATGCATGATATCGCGGAGAGTCTCGAGCTCGCCCTTCTTCAGACCGACACACATCAAGCCCTTCGCCGAAAGACCCAACAAACCAAGATATCGCCTGAATCTCGGCGACCGGACAGACCGCGCGTTCGTCAAAATATGGTCTGCAGCGGCGACGTAGGTCATAGATATCATGGCAAGGCCGACTGAAAAGGAATACAAAGCAGGACCGTGCAAAGACTTCAACATCGCGCGATAATAGCCGCCATGCATCGAGTCGATCAAATACGAAGCGGCAACACAGGAGGCGGTCGCGACTGCAAGAGGGTGCTCGACAGCGACGTCGAAAACACCCTTCTCTCCAGAATCCTTCAAATCACGCAAGTGCCTATCGCGACGCCTGTAGAGCGAGAACAACAACCAAGGCAGGAATGGGACCAACGAAAGACCACCGGCCAAGGCGACCTGAAGGTTGGACATGACTGTTTTCCTGTCGAATCCAGACCCGCCATCAGGGACATAACAATCGAAACCGCCATCCCTGATCCTCACACAGTCAAGACGAGCGAGCATGGATGCGAACTTATCACTATAGATGTACAACCCATCAGAACCCCAACCGCAAAGCAGATCCAAACCGCCGGGATTCTCGAAAGCAGGACGCGTGGAGCGGGCGGCACAATCGAATAACGAGACATCGACGCTTTTCATGAGATCGATGGCTTCGTTCGTGGACACCCTCTTCCCGGAAACATCAGGGATTGCCTGGAACGCAAGGATATCGTCGACAGGAGACCAGGCCATCGAAACACGAACATCTCCTGAACCCAAGACCATCTCATCCAAAGAACGCAGATCGGTGAGGCGCAACATCCTCTCCTTCTGGTTTGCGCTGGAGACTGTCGCAAGATATCTACCTGACGGTGAAAGCTCCGAGCGCTCGACCGTGCCAAATGCATTTTCCGTGGTCCGAGCGCGTTTCGACTCCCTGTCGACAACAGCTATCCTGCCGAGACCATGCAACACGATCGAATCAAGGGTCAAAGATGGATCGCGCCATTGGTCTCCTTCGACCTCGACAGCATCCATCGCCTGTTTTTCATCGGCGTCATAAACACGCACAGAGGTCTTGCCTTCTTTTTCGACACAAAAAGGCAATTCTTTGCCTGACCATCGACCGACAGAGACAGCGGCTGCAGAAAAGACAGACTCCCTGGTCTTGGCGTTGACCATATTCAATCGACCGCTCTTGCCATCGTGAACAGCGACAAAAGCGGCATCACGAGAGATGAACGCAGAAGGCGACTCTGCGCAGGCAATCTCGACAGAATCATTTGGTTTCCTACCCACATCGACCAGGCAGACAACACCGCCATTCTTGACAACCAAATAATCCGAGGACACATCCAGGATTTTGTCAGCTGCGCACCTCCTTGTGCCATGGCGCCTGCCGGCATCGATCTCTTCGACACTGCCACCTGCAACACGGAAATACGCCCCTTTGACAACATCATGCCTGCTGCCTGTGAACTCGTAGGGATACGGCCATGAACAATCCTTTTGTGAAGGTTGCTTAAGGTTGCAGATCAGATAAACACCTGCGCAAAGAGCGCCTGCGCCGACGGCGAAAGAAACAGTCTCCATCAAAGAACGCAATCCCCTACCCATAGCTGATGCCTGCTGAATGGGCTCTTAAAAGGGTTATGAAGCCCTGTTATAGTGATCCCTTGCCCTTATTGGCAAAGCTTCAGAACAAGAGTCAGTGTCTGACCGCCTATCGGACGAGGACGCGTTATCTTCTGGAAACCTGCCGTGCACCCCCCAGGAGGGTTCTTGAACTCGATCTTCTGGTCGTTGATCTTCTCCTCTATCTCAAATACATACTTTCGGCCCCAGGTGTTGAGCGTGCTGTTGAGCATGTAGCCTATGGTCGCGTTCGCGTAAGCGCAACTGTCGCCGGCAGGGATGACAATGGTCGCGACACCTGCTTTCGTGACCTCGATCTCGTCGCACTGGAAGGAAGCGCCTGTCGCACAGTCCTTGAGCATAACCGAAAGCGGCACGCCCTTGCAGACCATCGTAGTCTCAAGCATCGTGTCGAGAAGGTTCGCTCCGAGCTGCACGTCACGCGCGTTCTGCACAGGATTCTCCTGCACGTTGAAGAAAAAGAAACGCAATGCGAGAAGGATGCCCATCAGCACGATGACCATTATTATCGCAAGCCCGAGAAGCTCCATCTGTGCGCGCCTATTTCGCATATTGAGTCACCTCAATGTAGCCGAAAGCGTAGGTGCCTTCTGTAGACTGGCTGCCTGTGGCATTGAAAATAAGTATGGGAACCTGCATCTTGCTCGACTCCTTGTATTTAGGCAATGTATTGTTGTAGAGCGTGACCTGCCTGACGGCTGTCGGTGGAACGGCATTACGAGCGTAGATCTGCGTGACAGTGACCGTACTCCAACCGAAAACAGGGAAGTAAAGCGCGGAGATCGCGGAAGACTGAGGATTACTGTCATCAAGGACCGACGCGAACGCGCTCAACTTGCTCGCATCTATGCAAGCCTCCTCCTGGATGCCGGCTATGGCGCAATCCAGCTCTGGAAGGAATGAAATCTTCTGCGCCAGGCCGAACATGTGAAGCTGGCTCGCGCGCGCCAACTCCCTGTTCACCGACGTCTTCTGGATGCCGAAATAGAAGTTCACGCCGAAGATAAGCAGGAAGGCGAACACCACCATCACGGCTATCGACTCGAAGAGCTTTATCTGGGCTTTCATCTCAGTACACCGTCGGACAACTCAGACGCAACAACTTCTCATTGGAGGCGGCAAGGCTGTCCGCCGCTATCTGGAGTATATTGAAGTCAGGGGAGCTTTCGTCGACCACGGTCTTATGGGCGAACTTGATGATCGTCGGCAAAGGACCGTCATTCGCAGCGTCAAAACCACCCTCCAGATCGTTCGTCTTGGTGATGACCGTGTACTCTGCACCACACGCGGGGTTTTTTGTGGTGTCTTTCAGTTCGACAGCCCTTTGCTGATACACCCTGCCCACACCCTCAAGACGCTTGAACGCCGTGATTGCATTGCACGAGTAATCCTCCATGTCCTGCGCCATTATGGCGCCGAAAAGCATCTCGTCTCCGAAAAACGCAGTCATTATCGTCTGACCACTGTCGTCAACCGCGTTCTCCTTCTCGATCATGTTCTTGTTCCTCTTGTAGAACGTGAGATCGTTGGTGGAAGCGCTGACAACCACCACGTGGACATCGACGTCCTTGAACTTTGAGTTCATGACGGTCTGGATGGCAGGCGCATCATTGCCGAGCGTCACGAAAACCACACGGCTGTATTTCTCGTTGGTCGCGTCCTTGACATCACTGATCTGCTCGAAACGCACATCGGCAGGCATCGCCGCCTTTATCCGGTCAAGCACAGGATCGTTGCCGACCAGGTAAATCTTGACGAAATCATTTGTGATGAAGAGGAAGTTGGTGGCGCGGAAAGGCGCCTTCCAGTCAAGGGTCCAGAGCTTCGCGTCAGCGCCCTCGACGGTGTATGGCGAAAATATGGAACGATCGTTGAACGGGATGCTGAAGCGGCCGAACTTTATCGAACAAGAACAATCAGCACAATCGAAGTTAAGACCCAGCTTAGGCAAAGGCACTGTCTGGATCGTGTCCTTGGATTGGAGCGCGGCTGTCGTTATCGCGTCGAAGTCGTTCTGCAGACGTATCGCCGCCTTGTCCGCGGAAAGCTGGCGCTGAGTGTTGGCGACCTTGAAGAAAAGAGCGAGTATGACAGCACCTGCTATGAGGACGAAGATCCAGTTGAACTGGACATCAAGCTGTGCCTTGCGCTTCATTGCCATGGCGATACGCGCACCGCATTACCAAGCCCCTCAAGCCGCAATACCACCGTGCCTTGGTCGACAGGCTCGCAGAACCAGCGCTGGTCGCTCTGCTTTTCCGGATCGCTCGAAGCCTGGATGTCAGGAAGCAGTATGTTCTTCGGAGCGCTTGGCTCGAAGAAGACATTGTCGCCGCCGGTCTCATACACCTCATAGATCAGAGAAGCGTTCTCGGGCAGGCCTGCCAGCTCGGACATCTCATTGAATTGCGGCTTGCCCTTGACATCGACTTGCGGGTCCTTGTTGCCTGTGACGATGCAGATCTTCTTGTACCTCATCGGCAGCCCTGCGAGCTCGACCTTCTTCACAGAACCATAGCTCAGACTGATGCTCTTGACCTCGGACTTGAGCGTGCTCGTGAAATCGATGAACGCGACCTCGTTGCCGCGTTGACTGATCCCCTGGATCGCCTTGTATCCATAACCGAGGATCAGCACGAAGATTATACCCGCCAGGATCAGCACGAAAACCTGCCCTATGATCTGCGCTTTCCTCATTTCTTCCCTCCCTTGGGCTTCTGGATGATCTTGTTGAGCTTGACCTGAGCCATGGACTTGCCAGTGGCATAGGCCTCGACCTCGTGCTCGAGCTGGTCCTTATGCTGAGAATAGTATTTCGCCGTGATGCGCAGCTTCTTGAAAAGCTCCTCCGCATCTTTCGACGAGAGCTTACCAAGGCGCAGCAACCGCAGCTTCCTGAGCAGATCCTTACGGTCCTTCGCCGACAATTGCGACAGCGCGATGTTGCCCAGGTTCGCAAGGACATCCTCCTTTGTCTCGACCTTATTCTCATCGACCTTTGAACCTGGCTTGTTCATCCCGAACTCCGCCGCCAGCTTGCCGATCGCGCCCTTCTCTCCGAGCGGGCCTTTAACATGCATATGCTGGCCCTTGCCATCCTCGGCGATGCGCCTCTCGAGCTCCTTCAACTTGGAGAACTCCTCCTTCTCAGGCGCCTTGAGAGAATCAAGTGAGACGTAATCATCCTGCTTCTTGGAACCTGCTCCCGGTGTTCCGGCCACTGTCCTCTTCTGCTGCTGACCAATCCGCTGGGCGATGCGCGCACGCGCCTCCTGCAAGCGTTGCATGAGGTTCGTGGACAAACCACCCTCCTTGGCGGTCTTCTTGAACCTCTCAGGATGCCTCTTCTGGTATTCCTTGTAGCCGAAATAGCCACCCACAAGCAATGCCAACAAGACTATCAACAATATCCACAGCCAGAGCCAGGAAGTCGGATGGCTTGCCGGATCAAGAGGATCGGTGCCTGCCTCGACCTCGACACCATCATTGTAACCATCAAGGTCGGTGTCGGCGTTGTTGGGGTCGGTGCCTGCCTGCCATTCCTGCATGTTGGTAAGACCGTCACCGTCAGGATCGGCGTCTGCCGCGGCATCGCCGGAGCATTCGATCTTGTCGCCGCCGCCCACGAAGCCGTTCTTGAAACGCCAGGAATCAGGTATGTCGTCACCGCAGGAATGACGCTGGTCGATCGAACAACCATCGGCGTCGACCTCGGCGCCCTTCGCAGTGCCAGGACACTTGTCCGTACCGTCAGGCACACCGTCGGCGTCACGGTCACCCTCGACACCGCAGGAAGCGTCGCCGGGCTCGCACTTGCGGCACACGTTGGCCCCACAGACAAGACCCTGGGCGCAGTCAGCGTCGATCAGGCAAGCCTGGCCCTCGATGCACTTGGAAGAGCAGGCGCCGCCGCAATCGACATCGGACTCTGTGCCGTCATGGACCGAGTTGAAACAGGGATTCGATTGGACGCAAATATTGTTGATGCAGGTGTTCGACTTGCAGTCCGCGCTCACCAGGCAGGCCTTGCCGATATCACACTTGGTCGAACAGGAGCTACCGCAGTCGACATCGGTCTCATTGCCGTTACGCGTACCATCGGCGCAACCGACCGGAGCGCAACGCGAGACATTGCCCGTCTTCTTGCAATTCCTGCTCTTGCAGTCCGTGTTCACCTTGCACAGCTTGTTGTCGTCGCACTCCATACACTCGGCGCCGCAGTCGATGTCCGTCTCTGTGAACAACTCGAGCGCCTTGTTCTTGCAATGCGACGGAAGCTTGGAGAGGTTGATGGTCACGCCATTGCTGTCGTTGGCAGGACCCACCATGCCACCCTCGTTCTGCGGCTTTACCGTGAAGAAATAGGAAGCGCCCTCGGTGAGGTTGAGATTGCGGCCAAGCTGGTCCTTAGTCAGATAGAACTTGCCACTGTTCGGCAGCCTGCCTTCGCAGTTGCTGTTCGAGGAATTCGTGCCGTTCATGCAGTCGACAATGACCTTGCCGCCGGTCTTGTCCTTGACAGTGTAGAAGTACGCCGTGACAGCGGTCTCGTCGTCCTTGCCCTGCCATTCGGCCTGCAGCTTGTCAGGGAAGTAGCTTATCTCCTTGTCCTCGGACAAGGGCCCGTCGTCACTGACCTTGACCATGTAGGGCGCTGTGTTGTCTATGACAAAAAGGACGGTGATCTTGGCTGTCTGCGCCTCCTGAATGCCGCCGACATCGATGACCGCAGTGCAAGTGACGTCGATGGCATTCGGGCCAAGAGTCCTATTGACAAAGCGCCTCGTGTGGCCTATGCCGTCGGCAGAAGCCATCGGATCATAGTTGACTCCTGCGACACATGTGGCCTTCTTGTTGGTCTCGACACCGATATCCACTGTGGTGTTGCTGAACGCAGACTTTGTCCTACTGACCACGGTGAGCGTCTGGTTGAGGTCCATGGAGACAGAAGTCGCGCCGAAGACCGGGCCAAGAAGCGCCTCGTTGAAGCAGGCGACAGCGTACCACTGGGTCTGATTGACCTTCTTGAGCACAGCAACGCTGACATTCACGTACACGTTCTGAGATACGGTCGGTGATAGATTGAAGTTCGGGAACTCATTGGTGAATGTGGCGTAGAAGTCCTGTGCTGCCTTGCCACTGACATTGACCTGCGAAGGGCTGTCTATCTCCCTGTATTTGCAGAATATGTTCTCATCACCCTGAACCTCCAATTTGGTCACGAGCTGACCGTCGGTGGTCTGGGTTATGGGATTGGGATTCGTTGTGACAAGCACAAGTTGAGGAGCGGTCAGATCGACCTTGAGAGAGCACTGCTTCTGGACGGAATTGCCGCTATCATCGTCCTTGCACCAGATGAAGATCGTCTTCGTGCCAGCATCCTCCTTGATGCCATCATAATCTTTCTTGAGATGCTCGAAACCGTCAGCCGACTTCGTGGTGGTGTAGAGACCGTTGAAAGGCAATGATGCGCCTGTCGGAAGATCGGAGAAGCGGCAGTTGGAGGGTTCACTCGTCTCGAAGATCACGTCGAACGGCGATATCTTCGAGGAGACGCCGAAGCGCGGCTGCTTCAGGCCGACAAAAGGACTGCCTGCTGATGTCGAGAACTTGCTCGAACCATAGCCCTCGTTCCCTGCAAGGTCCATCGCCTTGGCCGAAAGCATCTTGCGACCACCCTGCAAAGTCAAAGGCTTGAGCAGCCACACCTTAGCCGGTGGACCGCTCATAGACAACTGCGTGTCCTGCGGAGCGAAAAGGCCGCAGTTGGTGCCGAAAATCACCCACTCTGTCAATGTGAGCTGCTTGATCGTCACTGGCTCGCTCGCATTGACGCCCATCGTGATGCCAGACTCATTCGTCTTTGTCCCATCCTTCGGGATAAGCGTCAGCGACGGAGCGACTGTATCGACGTTGATCGTGATGGGCTGGGGATTGTCCAATGTCGCGCCCTTCGCGTTGGCCGCGTCGAAACCCAAGGTGTAGATGCCGTCAGGCAAAGGCGCGCTCGGTGATATGGAATAGCTCGTCGCCGAAGCAGTGACGGCAGGATCGGGCGACACCACAAGGCTCACGCCACCCGACGGACCGCTCATCGCGGCCTTGGTCAACTTCACAGGCGAGACGAACGTGACAATGATCTTGAGTTGAGGAGCGCCGGACCTGCCACTGCCTGCGTTGGTGTACCAGGGGCCCTTATCCGGATACTGGGTTCCTGGCGAGACATTGATGCCCTTGATCGTCGGACCAAGGCAGCCCTCGCAGATCAGCAACGGGATGGTCCTGACAACCTCCACATTGTAGCTCGGATCCTCGGTATAGTAACGAAGTTCATACTGGCCCTCGGTGAGATTGAATAATGTCGTGTCATCCTGGGCAGGATCATCGACCACACCATCACCCATGCAAAGCAGGTTGTAGCCGGTCGACTTCCAACCGCTCTTGTCATCACGCACGCGGGCGTCTGTGCAATCCGTCGTGTCGCCCTTCGGACGCACGCAATACCACGTCAAATAATTATCCTTGAACATCGAACCGTCGCCGCACTCGATCTGCGCGGACTGATCCAAAGGCTTGCCCTGAACCGCGACAGGCGACGCAGGAAGCACGCCGGAAATCTTGTCGACAAGGCGCGCCACTATGAAACTCGTCACGCCAGACTTGGTCTTCGACGTCAAAGCCGTCTGCGGCGGGTAGTAATCCTGCTCGCAGGCCTTCTGCAAAAGCGCCGTGCTCGCGCCAAGGCAATCCGCAAAGGTCGCACCATTCGGCCTGCCGTCCGCGTTCTTGTGACATGCGCCGTTTATCCAGTCGCACACAGGGATCTTGCAGATGTTGGACGTGCTCATCCTTGAAAGTGAATTGTCGGCGTTGATCGCGATGCCGCCCGCAGGACCGCCGCAATCAGGCTCCTTCGGGAAGATAGAACAATCAGCCTCGGCACAGCTCTTCGCGCTATCCAGCTCAGGGGTAGGACCTGGCACGAAGAAGCACATGTTGTCCTGGGTCGAGAGAGCTGACGCGACCTCGGGCGAGCATTTGTTGAACACATCATTGTAGGCGTCCTTGTTGGGCGCATTCTTGCTACCAGCCATGTTGCAAAGCGCGCAATTGCTCGACGTGGAATCCTTGCAGACGCCTACACCGAGACCCTCAAGACCAGGCACAGGGGACCAGGCACAGGTGCCCTTCAGACCGCATGGGTTCTTTCCGCACACGCGGCTCGACTTGTAATCATAGCACACCATCGACCCGTCGCACTTGTAGCATTCATCGCCAGAAGCTGATCCGCGGTCGAGGAAGCAATAGGTCGGAGTATCGACAGGACCCTCACAATTCTGTTCGTTGATGTTCAAGCCGAAGACGTCGCTCGACGCGGGCTTGCATTCGGAAGGCACGATGCATTTCACCGCCTCTGCGCCGCGCTTGAAACACTGTTTGTCAGGAGGACACTGCAAACCCTTGACCACGATGTTGAACGGATTGCACGATATCGCGCCATTAAGCCTGTCGGAGAAAGCCAACTTCACGGCAGAATCATAGTCCTTGTTGAAAGTCACATCCTTGCCATAGGAATCCTTGTAGCCCTTGTCGACCAAGTAATTCTTGCGCTTGTCGTTGTCGAAATGCGCGGGCGAGAGGCAGAACTCCTGCTCGTCGAAGACATCAAGGCACTCGATGTCACCAAGCATGCCCTGGCCAGACACATCATTCGACCAGCCCTGGATGTAATGCGCCTTGACCTTGTAGATGTACTTCGTCTTCCAAAGCACGATCCTCTTGCCAGCAGTATCAAGACCAGAATCCTCAAAGTAAGAGTTAGTGGTATCGCCGATCTCCAAACAGTTGCTTCCTGCGATATCACAACGCGTGACACGCACATAATCAGGAGAACAGCTCGCGTCACCGGGTGACCACTCGATGCGCATGATGTCCTTGCCCTTGACGCCACGCACGCGCACGTCCTTGACATCGGGCTTTCCTGCCGCACAGGCAGGAAGCGTGGGAGATATCGACTGGCAAAGCGTGATGCAGTCATCGCCGATCTTCTCCGGCGTGGCTATGTCAGGATAATTCACGCAGTCGCCGGTGCCGCACTCGCCAGCAGGCCTGAAAGCGTCGCTGCACGCCGAGCTCGACTGAGCATTGCAGCAGCAGACAGGACCATCAGTGGTCTGCGCAGACGCAGGAACGACGAGGAGCGCGACAAGCGCGATCACCAGCAGGAAGCCGAGCTCAATTGAGCGGCAAGAGCGACTTGGCAAAGATCTCCACCTCCTGGTCGTCGATGTTATGTGGAACGTAAATCTCCTTCTCTTCTGCCATTATGTAAACGGAAACCTTCTGGAGAGCGCTCTTCTCAGACGGGCTGAACTTGTGCTTGTCTCCACCAGCGACAAGATCCGTGCCGCCAGCGCGCATCGTCATGAAAACTTCATCCTCATCAGGATCGAAGGAGACAATCTCTCCCAGACTTGAATTTGCGGCATAGTTTGTAGGAGGCCACACGCCACCTTTTGGATGAGGAACTGTGCCATCGCAATCATCAACATTGAAAACCAAATGGTCGCCTTCCCTAGTGACGTTCGCCGCGTAACCACTCTGTAACGCGCAGAGCTGGATTTGAAGCGTGGTAGGGTTCGGAATGTACGACAAAGCAGGAGGCCTGTTGTGACGCATCACACGGAACTCGTACGGATTGCCATCTATCTTGCTCGCCGCGTCCGTGAAAACGAGCAAATCATCGCCTGCAATGTTGTCCGACGCGTTGCGGACGATGCTGACATGGATGGCATCACCGAAATAGGTCAAAGGATCATATGTTATGTCGGTCGCGTCAGCGTCGATGACCTGCTTGGTGACATTATGCACCTTCTTGAGACGCACAGGCATCTTCGCGGTGAAAGTAGGCAATGCTGTCTCGCCAGAACCGTCCTTCATCTTGACGACCAAAGACGCGTTGAGAATGAAAGTCGTGTCCTCGTCATTGAGCATGACCTGGACAACCGAGTGCGGCGGCGTTATGTCGACCTGGACGAACTTGGACCAGTCGAGGCAGCTGTCGACGTTCTTCTGTACAGCGGCGACAAGCTGGCTCTCCATCGAAGGCTGGGCAGGCTGCAGAGTCGTGCCGTTAAGGACAGGCAACCGGTTGATGCCATAGTAACCCTTGTAGGTACGACCGGAAGAACAACCCGGAGCGGCAGGGATCGGCTCCATCGATTCTTTGCAGAATGGAAAACTCTTCCAAGGATAGGTCGGCACGTACGATGAATACAAACCCTCACCCTCTGGAGCGTAGAGCCCGTACCACACATCGAAATCATCGTAATTGAGAGAGTTCACACCAGATATGAGATCGCCGCGCGGAGTAAGGCCGCCCTGATTCTCGGAATAAAGGACACCACCCTGCATGCCGATCTGCTTGACAGCGTCATTGGCAGCGGCCTTCAGGCAGCCGGTCACATATTCCCTGATAGGTTGAACGATCTCCCGAGAGAGCTGAACGCCCTTGACAGCGTCTGTCTGGCGAGTCTCGGATTCCGAATTGACGATATAGTACCCCACTCCTGTCATGATTACCACAACCAGCCCTACGATGATCATCAACGAGAGTTGTCCTTGCTTCATGGCCGCAGCTTCGCCGTGAGATCGCGCCAGGCGCCAATTATCGTTGTCTGGTCTGCGTTACGGAGCTGCGTGATAATTACATCCGATGACTGACCGGGCGGCGTGCAGGTCAGATCCTTGGTGTTGCTGGTGATGAAACCGCAGATGTTGAAAGTGGCGCCTGCGTAGTGCACGCCAATGACATCCTTGAAGTCATCCGCGGGTTGCTGCTTCTTCGTGTCATTCAATGGCTGCACTGCGAGATGATACTCTATCACTCCCCAGAGCTCCTTGCCTGCGTTCTGCGCAGCGTAGAATACATTGATGTTGTTCCTTTTACCGAAGAACGCGAAATCCTCACCACTCGTACCTGGAGCGGGCTCCCTTGCCTGGATTATGACATCCTTCTGCTTGAGAAGCTGCTGGTTAAGCGCATCCATGGCAGAGCCGCTGGCAGGAGTGACACCCTGCGAGTACAGGACGATGTTAAGGTCCTTGTTGTAGTAGATGTTCGTGCTGACACCCTGCGAGCATTTGGTGAACGTGTCAGAACCGCCGACCACATTGTCGCAGACGGTCTTCAAAAGATTCTTGTCGATGACCTTGATGAATGTGTTGTCGTCATTGATATTGTTGTTGAGCGAGGTACCGACAAGAGAGACGCCACCGACGCGCAACAGGCAGACGTTGTTGTGGCAGGAACCGGTCTTTCCGCCCGATGTCATCTTGCAATCGTTTATGACTGCCGGGCTGTCCTGGCCGAACACGCTGTCTATCGTGTCGCAGAATATCGAATACGGCTGACCTGCGAAAGACTGTTCTTTTATACGCAGCATAAGCAACGCGATGAATTTGGTCCTTGTCGTCCAAGTGCCGGTCTCATCGCACAGGTGGTCTCCGATGAACTGCCGCGACTTGATGCACGCGGGCGGAGTGGTGCTGTACTTCTCAGGCATGTCATTGTTCTGGATGTTCTGCACGCCTGACGTCGGGAAGACAAGACCTGGCTTCACGACACAACGCTTGACAGTGTCTGTCTCAGGGCAATAGCCAAGATAGTCGTTGTCCCAGGTGGTCTTCGGAATCAATGCCTTCCAATCACCGTCGATGCAACGATAACCCTTGCCGCCAGCCATCACAGTGGAAGATTTCGGATCATTATACGCCGTGTCAAGGCTCTGGTTGCTTATGATATCGGTGCCGTTCCAGCAAGTGCCCACATCACAGCAACTGGCCTGCATGCCTTCCGGCGCCGGTGGAATGGTGAAACCCACTGGCGCTGAACATTCGTGCATGACCGGCTTCGTGGTCTTTTCCCACATCACCCAATTACCATTGGGCGAGCACCAGTAAGCGTTGCCTGACGTGCTCGAAGTGCTCGCGCCAGAACCAGAAATTGACGTAGGACCAAGAACGTCGCACTTGCTCTTGCCGACCACCAAAGGCCCGCCAGGCTTGGTGGGATCGGTCTCGGCTGCTATTACGGCGACCGCAAGAACCGCAATGATTGACAAAACCAGGAGCGCTTTGGAGATTCTCATTTTGTAGGTGCCACCTTCCAAACATAACCCATCGGTTGTAGCCTACCATCGCCCACAACCTGCTGACCCTCACAGGCAGGATCCGTGCTATCATAGTGATCCTTGCCATCCACAGTCACACAACTGTACAACGCGACAGCAGCGCCGCCAATCTCAGGCGTGGCACTGGCCAGCAAGTAACCAAGCGTGGTGCGCTTGGGCTTGTCTGCTTGCAGCGAATCAGCCACATTGGTGGTTGTCATGTAATCATTCACGCTGTCCTTGACGAAAACAGAGTAAAGCGTCTTGCCCGCCAGTGTCGTACCGCCAACCTTGGCAGCCTTCGGAATGTACCACTTCGCCTCTTCAGTGAAACCCGTCTTGCATGGCGTCGTCGTGGTCCTGTGGTCATAACTGGTACTGAAACACCTGTACAGCGTAGCGACGCCGGTCATCGGCTTGCCCGTGCCTGCTGCTGTAGCTGTACCCATCTTGTCAGGCTTTGTGGGCGTCTTGCATTTTATGCACTCTATTTTTACCTCGATTGCACTCTTAATGCTAGTTTTGGTAATGCCTTCTGTCGGAGGCAATGCCTGCGCGCCACAAGAGCATGCAGGAACCTTCTTCAACATGTCGATGACACTGCCCGTGCCACCAATTTTCCAAAGTTCACTTGACTGAGTGGTCGTCGCCTTCGCAGACAGATATTCATTGCCAGTCATCCAGTTATAGCACTTCACATAATCGAATATCGCCTTTGCGGCCTTGTCCTTTGGAGCGACTCCATTGAACACCTTCTTGTCGACGATACGGAAGCATTTCTTGTTAGCAGTGGGCTTTAGCTTACCCTCCTTATCATAGCAGGACTTGAGCTTTGGATCATCCGTGGCAGGAAGCAATACCGTTTCGAGGTCCTTGGCGTTATCACCAAGATCATCGGGCCTGATAGCAGCATAGCATCCTGTCTTCTGCACCTTCAATACCGCTTTAAAGTAGGCTGTAACAGAACCATCATCATTATTCTTGACGCACGTGTCGACTGAACAATTCGGGGTGAGTGGGTTAATGTCGGCGCATTTCTTGCCATTCTTCAATTCAGTATTGATGAGCTCATAACGAGTATTAGGATCAGTAGCTGGCGCAGTACCACACTTATACTTGGGCAGCACACGCGCGCAATGCGCCTCGACTTTCTCTGACTCGACGCAGGACCTGCCTGTGGGACAGGCTGTCGCGATTGGATTGCACTTCCCATCATATTCTACAAATCCTGTCTTATCGGCGTTGCACGTCGCCTTGCCCGGTATGCACCAGGTCCTGCTCAGAACAGTATTACCTGCCATGTTGCAGCCGTAGAAAGTGCCGTTGTAGTTCATGATCGAACGGTTTGTGAGCGTGCCACCGGCGTTAATGAAGAGCTTGTCATAGGGAATGCGCTCGCCGACGAAGCGCCAGATGGCAGCCGCTGTCGATGACGCCGGGTTCTGGGTGCCGACACCCTGTATGGGCGTGCTGTTCCAGCAACCTGCAGGAGGCACCAAAGCCTTCCATTCAATCTTTTGACTGTCTGGATTTAGGAAGGTCAACGCAGGCTCGTTGTAATACTGGCCTGGCCTGAAACCGCAACAATGCGTTCCTGTCCATTGTATCTTCGGGTCGGAATTAGACGCGGCTTCGCACGTCTCCTGATCATCGATATCAGACATCCACGCGCCGCTCTCTGTGCAGAAGTATTCGGTCTCGCCGTCTTCTGAAGAGTTGACTGTCTCGCCTGTTTTGTATGTCTTCTTGAAACCAGCATCACCGCCGATGGTGGCAATAGTCGTCCAAGCCTTCTTGGGATCCCCACCATAGCATTCCACGGCCGCAACAGCGGGCGGGTTCGCCAGTGGGTTGGCCATCGCGCAAGCGAAACCATGCATCACGGGCTTGGCACCGGTCGCCTGGTAAGCGGAGAAATCCTCAGATTTGGCGTTTGCCGCCATCTCTATCTCAAGCTTCTGAGGATCGCCTGTCGCGCCCTCGAAGTCAACCAGTGAAGGACCGCAATAGCGGGGACCGGCATCGGTGTAGACCGCAGTGCCTTCCCATTTCTTCTCGCCGTCGATGAATTTCACATTTGCCACGTTGCCCATCTCTTTCTTTGTCAGCCATTGCCACTTGCCACTCGCATCCACAATGCACATCGCCTCGAAGTCCTTCGTGCGGTCATCCGGATGATCAGAATCAACTGCAGTGACGACATTCATGAAGTCGCCGCCTGCCTGAGGATCGTTGCCGCAGCACCTGAATTCGAGATCTTCATCAGTGGTGTTTATCCAAGCGCCATTATTGTTCGTGCAGACGTTCGGGACACTGTCGGAATCATTCATGAAATCATACTCGTATGAGACGTGGAAACAAGACTGTGTAGAAATGGTCGTCTTGTCGTTGAAGAATGATATCGTGTTAGGACCGGATTGGGTTATCAACGGCTTTTTGGTCACTGGATCGACAAGAGGGAAGTTGACAGCTGCTGGCTCTTTAGACGCGCCTGTCACAGAACCCAATGGAATAGTACCCCACAATAAAGTGAGTTTGCCAGAACCAGATACGACCAAGTCTATCTTGGCATCGACATTCTGGGGCTCGCCCTTTTTCTTCTCATCTGTCGGGACCTCATAAGCAGGGAGAGGAATGCTGAAATCACCACCGGATATGCAACCACAGGCCAACTTCTTCTTGCATGCAGTCAATGACCTGCCTTGATCGGCAAGCTGGCTCGCGTAAGATTCAGGATTCTTCCATTCGACAGGACCCCAATAGCCGCAAACGAAATGCGTGCCTTTACCATCAGCCAAATCAGACCCTGTGCAACCGGCTTTCAGGTTCTCAATCCCACTACCAACCTTTTGCGCATCCTTAGCAATAACACCAAAAGACAGCACTATCAGGGCAAGAACACAGAACAGCACGCGGAAGCCAATCTTCATACCCCTTTTTCCTCAACAACCGTATATTAAGCAAGACAAGTGAAGAAAGCTTTTTATATCTTTCTGCGTCCATCTATAATATGTCGCATTCAAAAAGAGGTGTCAATAGATTAAACGTTCTTCTTTTGACCTTCGGGGTGCTGGCCTTGGTCCTGATAGGAATAATGGTTTTCTATACCTGGAAAGCGCCTGCCGAGAAAAAAGCCGAGCTAAGACGAGAATGCGCGTCCTCATTCGACGACAAAGTATACCACATGACGACGATGCAGCAATGCAATGACGCCAACCTGTGGAAGGAAGCCTTGACGAAATGCAAGGCCTGGGTGAGCGGCAACACCGACTACTGCATCGGCCTCGCGCCGACAGACACTTCCTGGTGCAATGCCATGGCCACAAAGGACCCTGCGAAGTGCGAAGGCACAGGAAGCGCGGCGAACTACTGCAAAGCGTTCGTGACAAGGAACCCTGCGCTCTGCGACGGCCTGGTCGGAACAGACTATGAATACTCGTGCGCGGTCACGATCAAAGGCGACTATAAAGCGGTAGACGCCGACGCCGCTGAATTATGCGGTGAGGACACTGTCTAGAATTCTCGGACAAGAGCTGCTGCGGCTTCAGAAGGATGCATGCCAAGCACGATTCCGACGGACTGCATGTCGTGCGGCGACCTCATATCATAGGGAGAAGCGGCGCATGAAGCGATGACAATCGGCACCTTCATCTTCCTGCACAAAGAGATGTTCTGCATCCAGCGACCCATAAGCTCGGACCTTTCCGCGCCTTCACGACGGAGCAATGAGGCCAAAGAAAGGACGACGACAGCCTCCCGATGCGCGAGATCGCGCAACAACGGCTGGTTGAGGCCTGACTCGCGCTGGTGCATCTTGTCATGGCGCCCGCTCTCGCCAAGACCCAAAAGGACCTTCGGGGCATCAGAACGCTCGAAAACCAGCCTGTCCTTCTCGGAACTGAAGACCGCGATGCCGCTTTTCCCGTCAGCAGTCCTGACGGACCCTGTGACGACAGCCATGCCCAGGTCAGGCAAAATCTTTGGCTTGCCCTCATAGAGCATCAACAGGCGACCGATTCCAAGGACCCTTGCCATCTCGACAATCTCCTTCTCATTGCCATGCGGAAACACTATATCGGTGAACATAGGCTACCGAGCGTGAAAGCATTTAAAAAGGTTGGGGACGGGCAGAACACAATGGCAGAAGCCCAGCGCGTACAGAAATTGTTGGCCCAAGCAGGCATCGCTTCACGACGCAAATGCGAGGAGATGATCAAGGAAGGACGCGTAAGCGTGAATGGAACGATCGTGGGAATAGGAACCAGCGCCACGACAACAGACGACATACGAGTAGACGGAAAGAAAGTCGCTTTCGAAGAAAAAGTCTACATAATGCTCAACAAACCCGTGGGAGTCACAAGCACTGTCTCTGATCCGCACGCGCGCATGACCGTCTTGGACCTTGTGAAGGTACCGCAGAGAATATTCCCCGTCGGAAGACTGGACAAGGAGACAGAAGGGCTGCTCCTCCTCACAAACGACGGCGAGCTGATGCAACACATCACGCACCCGAGCCATGGCGTCACGAAAACATACGTCGTCAACACGGAAAGGGCTGTGAGCGACGAAGAGATAATGAAACTCAGACAAGGAATAATGCTCGAAGGGAAGAAAGTGCAGGTCAATGCCATCGAAAAACACGCGCCGACCTTCATACAATTGACGATACACGAAGGAATGAAACACATCGTGCGCAACCTATTCGCCGCTTTGAACCACAATGTCAAAAGACTGGTGCGCGTCAAACTAGGAACGCTAGACATAGGCAATCTGGACACGGGCAAATCAAGGCCTTTGACACCCGCAGAACTTGCGAGACTGAAGAAAGCAGCAGGACTATAGAACGTCCCTTCTCCATGCAAAATCACGCGGAAACCAACAAGCTTTATAAACCCCCCCTTTGTCCACGAACATATGGTAACACCAGCACAGACAAAATCGAGATCTCTGCGACGCGTCCATATAACGACGCCCGGCGGAAGGACGGTCATACACTACCGCCCAAGGCCCCACAGCAAAGCCCAATGCGGTAACTGCAAGAAGGACCTTCAAGCGGTCATGACTGCAAGACCTCGACTACTGGCTAACTACGCCAAGACCGAACGCAGGCCAGAAAGACCATACGGCGGAATGCTGTGCAGCAAGTGCAGCCGCGCGCTGATCAAGTCAAAGGCACGCGCATAATCACGTTCATAAAAATCAATCCTCCCGAGTCAGCGGCGACGCACTCAGGAGAGCGGAGGAAAAAACAATGGTATTCGACATAGGAAGGGTCTGCGTAAAACTCGCAGGAAGAGACGCCGGAAAGAAGTGCGTCATCGTTGAAATTCTAGAGAACGGCTACGTGCTCGTCGACGGCGAAACCCGCCGACGCAAGTGCAACATACTGCACCTCGAACCGACAAAGAACACTGTCGGGATCTCTTCAAAGGCATCGCACGACGAAGTCTGCAAAGCGCTCGACATCGAGGTCAACAAGGGCAAGCCGAAGAAAGCCGCTGCTCGACCGAAGAAGCAGAGAAAGACGGTCGCCAAACCCGCGCCTGCTGCGAAGTCTGCCGCAAACGCAGCGCCGAAAGCGCCTGCCAAGAAAGCGGCACCTAAAGCCGCAGAAAAAACCGCGTAAAACGAGATTATCGCTCGTTGACAGCGTCGAACAATGCGTCCAGATCCAGCTCTACGACGACCGTCGGCATGTCAAGACCCCAATTCTGCATGACCTGAGGGTGCACCTCGCCAAGGGTCGCGATCGGACGCTTTCCGACGGACAAAACCGCGACACGACCTTCGATGGCCCAGGCGTCTTCCGCTTCTGAGAGCGTGAACCCAATACCCAGGAGACGCAGCAGATATTCCACATGCTGACGTGCATCGGTGTAATCCGCGCGCATGTGGCTGATCGCGATCCCCAACGACGAGGTCTCGGAAATCCCGGTGTCGGCCTTCGGATCCTTGCCGAAGACAGTGCCGACGCAGAAAATCTTCTGCGGATAGTCGCGATGCTTGTTGGCGCGAAGCACATTGAGCAATGACGGCACCATCGACGCACGCAGGACGCTGTACTCCTTGTTGGTCTTGTTGATGAGCTGGATCACCGGTTTTTTCAGGTTTGTGCGCGAAGTCTGGTTCTCGAGACTGTCGAGATGATAGGTGCTGATCTCCAACAAACCCAAACCCACGAGCAGCGACGCAACGCGCGACTTGAATTCCTGGCAACGGTCGGCGACAGCGACGAGCGAGACGGGAGAGGGTAATGGCTGGATGTTGTCCATGCCGACGGCGAGCATGATCTCCTCGGCGATGTCGACCGCGTGCAGGATATCGACCCTGTACGGAGGAACTATCGCTTTCCGGGCAGAATAGCCGATACCTACCTTGGCAAGCGCCTGCTTGACCTCGGTCTCCTTGAGCGACAGACCAAGACGCCTGTTGACATCATCTATGCTGAAAGGCACCGACGCATTCTTGAGATCGGGAGTGATGCGCTTCGAAGCGCCGTATTCCACATCGACGGAGTGTATCGTTCCGCCCTCGTCCGCCAAAGAACACACAATGATGTTGAGCAGCTTGTCGAGCACGCCCTGATCAAAGCCGGAACACTCGATGAACACGTCGGTCGTGCCAGGGGTGACGCGGCCGGTCATCTCGGAATTAATTATCGGGGGCATCGACAGCACGTTGTTGTTGGCGTCGATGAAAATAGGGAACTTGTCAAGACCCTGCAGCAGATTGCCGTAATCCTGGCCTGCCGGATGCGTGCTCAGGATCTGGGTGGCCGTCATCTCACGGCTGGACTCGAGCGGCGTGAAACGGATCTCGGAAGGCACACGCGCCTCATAGCTCACGGGCCAAGCGATTTTCTCCAACGGATAGACGCCGATAGCGGCTTTCCTGCGGTTGCGGCAATAGGTCTGATGCAGCTTCTCCTGCATCTGCACTACCTCCTTGATCTTCTCGTCGGTGAATGTTATACCTGTGACGACGGCGCACGCAGTCTTAGGCCGCACCTTGCCGACGCTCTTCTGCACGACGACCTTGAACTGCGGCTTCCTCGCCTCGTAGCTCCGCAACCCCTTGCGCACGCCGAGCATGCACGCGATCGACCGGGCGATGCCTGTCTCTGAAAGATAGTCCGGCCTGTTGGCCAAGGTCTCGACAGTGACTTTGTCATCGTCAAATCCCTCGGGGCTGATGCCGAGACGCACGAGGACATCCTCGAGCACCTCATCGGTCAGTCTCTTCCCCACAAGCCGTTCCAACGCCGCCCTTGAAAGTGTTATAGTCGACATTTATCTCAACCACGCTTTTATCGTCCTGAGCTGTTCGATATCGTTCGAGTACATGTCAGGCAGATTCATCTTGTAATAATCGGTTATCACGCGCTCAAGCCCCTGGCCCCAGGCAAGCACGGGCACGTCCTTGCCAAGCAAAGGAACGACGACCTCTGGACGCAGGATACCCGCGCCTCCGAGCTCGACCCACTCCTTGCGGACAGGATGGAAGACAGAGACCTCGAAACTGGGCTCCGTATAGGGGAAGAACGACGGAGCAAGACGGACTTCCGAGTATCCCATCTTGCTGTAGAACTCCTTCAGGTAGAACATCAGATGACGAAGATTCGCGTCCGGATCCACCACGATGCCCTCGAACTGGTGGAACTCGAAAAGATGCTTCCAGTCGAGCGCCTCGTTGCGGAAAACCCTGCCGACGGCGAAGAATTTCGCGGGCAACGGTGCGTCCTTGAGCGCCGCGATCGTCCTCGCGCTGAGCACGGTGTTGTGCGTGCGCAGCACCAGCTGCTTCGCGATGTCATCGGTCCACTCACCGCCCCAGCCGCTGCCGCCACCGACGCCTTTCTCGTGCGCCGCCTTGACGCGCTTCGCGACATCCGCGGGGATCGTGGCCTTGCCTTCGACGAAGAACGTGTCCTGCATGTCGCGCGCAGGGTGGTCCTGGGGGACGAAAAGCACATCCAGATTCCAGAACGCGGGCTGCACAAGCGTGCCGGTCATCTCCGTGAAACCCATGTCCATCCAAATACGCCTGATGTATGAAATCCCTTCCTCGACGAAATGACGGCGGCCGCCGTTGATGCGAGGCACGTGAGCGGTCAGGTCATAGCGGCGGAAGCGCTTCTGCTTCCAATCACCCGAGCGCAACATATCAGGCGTCAATGCGTCGATCACCTTACCATCGCCGACACCTCGCTCTACCAGGGTCTGGCCAAGAGGGGTCAACCGAACGCTGCGGCTCTTGATCTTCTCGACGACGACCAGCTGCTTGCGGGAACGCATCTGCTGCAAAAGCCTCTTCTCAGGCTCGGGCAACGCATCCACCTGCCTCGGGAACTCGGTCTTGAGGAAATCCTCCTCAGGAAGGGCGGCATCGCGAAGCTTCGCTCCCTGGGGCGTCAGCGACACCACAAGATCCTTCTCCTTGGACAGAATGATGGCGCCTTTCTGGCGCAGCAGGCCGATGCAGATGTTCGCCTCCTCCTTGCTCAGGTCAGCCTTGGAAATCAGCCTTGGCAGCGGCAGCGGCTTATCCGCCAGCGCGGCCAGGAACCTGCGTTCGGGAAGACCCTGCTTGAGATATCTCTGGCCGTTCACGTCGAGCCGGACTATGTCCGACTCGTGGACATCAAGCGTGACGACACCCTTGTTCTGCAACCACTGCAGAGCCCGCATGACCTCGACCTCCTTGAGTTTCGAGGCCTTCATCAGGTCATCTACGGAGGCGTGCGCCTTGATGAAAGGCAGCACGGTCCGCTCGAGCGGGTGGAGCGTGTCGACTAGCTTCTGTATGTCCATGTGAACACTATCCCATCACTTGATCACTGGATTCTTCATTCCCTTCCACGCGGTATCGAAGAGACCTTCCAACGCGTTCGCGAAGAACGGCGTGTTCGCCCAGATGCCGATGTCATAGGTCGGATGGACTTCCTCGTCATTCATGACCATGAAGACAAGCTCCTTTCCGTCGACGATGCAGAAGCGCGCCTTGGAATCCGTCTGGCGGACCTCGGCGACCTTGCCCAATTCCTTGAACGTGTTCTTGTTCTCCTTCGTGAGAGGCGCCGCGATCCGTATCTTGACGCCGCGCTTCTTGAGCTTCTCCAGCACAGGCATCATACCCTCGGCCTTGCGGATCAGACCCTGCGACGTCGTCATCAGCGTTATGCTGGTGTTGGCGTTGCGGATCGTGTGCTCAAGATGATTGTACAGGTTGTGCCTGCCACGGAGACTGCCCGAGACGTCGGACGGCTCGATGAGCTCGATGCCCTGCGTGTGCAGAAGGTTGAGCTCGCCGAGGATGTCCGTGTTCTTGAGGTCCTCGAGGCGCTTGATCTTCTCCTGTGCCTCGGAGTGCATGTTCTTCTTGACACGCTCGACGACCTCTTCCGGAGGAACGGTGATGTACTTGATGGGCTTGCCTAACTTCATGATGACGAAGCCCTTCTTCTCGAGAGATTCGAGGACATCATAGCTCCTGGACCTCGGCACATTGGCGATGTCCGACAACTCACCTGCTGTCGAGACGCCACGCGATAGCAACGCTGCCCAAATCTTAACCTCATATAGGTTCAAAGCAAAATATCTACGTAACTGGCTCAAAAACTCCTCTTTGACGATCATACTACCACACCCCCCCTTTTTTACCGTACAATGGAATTTCTATCTTGTGGGGGTGAAAGTTTACCACTATTAATATGTTACGTTTCCCCCCTTCTGAAACAGGATGACAAAAACGTGTTGATACCAATTAGTGGCACTTGTTATATATAGACACGCAGTGGTCAAGAAAGCCTGAACCTGAGAATCGCGGCGATGCCGCCAAGACCGTCGAGCTTCTTTCCGCCATCGTTGGTGCTCGCGACGATCACGACCTCACCCTTGCCTGAATCGACCTGCCGCATCAGGGCGTCTATCGGGCCGAATGAATCGTCCCTGCGCGCGGCCGCGATCCTGCCGTCGCTGATCAGCAGCGTCGAGACGGCGCCGTTCTCGGCGGCTGTCCGCACGTCAGCCAATCCATAGGCGACGGCGCTGCCCTTCGCGATTCCGGCCAGCAACTGCTCGACAAGACGGGACTCGTGCGTCGTGCGATCCTGCGCAAGCGCGGTCCTCACCTCATCACGACGAAGCACCTCGTTGATGGCCTGCTCATGGCCGCCCGCGCTCGTGGCCAACACCACCTTCTTGCGGATGCTGTCGGGCACGAAAGGAAGGAATTCCTCCTTCCAGAATGCAGGACTCGCGAGGACTATGGACGCGGGATGCAAACGCTCGTCATAATCCTTGATGACAGACGCGAGCTCGTCGAAGAACTGCTTGCCGATGTGTTGCTGAAGCCTCTTGCGTTCCACCTGACCTGACAGCCGCATCAGGAGTTGGTATCCGCTGCGACGCATCATCGCGATGGCGGCCTCCTCGCGATCGAACACCACGATAAGCACGGGTGGTGGTTGGGTGTCACAGGCCTGACGAAGACGCTGCACCTGGTCATGACCCCAGTGCGGCTTGACCATGGTTATGCTGGTGCCTGGCGAAACGAGGAAACTATGGTGCTCACCGCTCGGCACATCCTGAGTACCCTCGCGCACCACACCCAAAACACGCAACGACTCACCCTCGAAGGCGACCTTCTCCACATCAAGGCTCAATACCATGGTCTTGCGCTCGCTTGACGACTCACCGACCTGGATCTTGCGGGTGGTGAGCGCCGTGCAGCGGTCACCTGCCTCGATGATCGTGCTAAGAAGCCATACATCATCAGCGTTCTCGGGCGTGACACGCCAGTGGCCGGTCTTAAGGTTCTGGGTCTCTGATTTCATCACCGAGGATATGCAGACAAACATTTATATAGTTTCGTAGAAGCCAATGACTAACAAAAAAAGCAAGGTGCAGAGAGTGCGGAACAACAAACGCGCCCAAGGAGGCTCAGCGGCCACAGTAATCGGCATCATCACTCTCCTCTTCGTGTTCTACATATTGTTCATACCCCCAGAAGAGAGGGTCAAACTCCTCCTGGATGACGGAGAAGACGGCAGTCACACATACACCAGCGACACCTACAACAGGACACTCCTGCTCGCAAACATCGGAAGGCTCGACTACATAGCCGAAAGCGCCTATGACCACACGATGCCGAACGCCTACCTCACCATGTCGAAGAACGCCCAAGTCATATCCGCGTTCAGCCCATTCGTGATAGAGCACAGCACATTCACCAACAAGAACAAGGAAGTCACTTTCAACATACTCGAACCAGACAAGACCGAGAACGTGCTACTGGTGTTCGAGGCGCCTGTACGCACAGGAGTACTCACGGTAAAACTGAACAACCAAGTCATATTCGAATCCACCATCGACTCGCAGAATCCAGCGCCAATACCTCTACGCCGTGCGCAACTAAGCAACATCAACACACTGTCCTTCGAGCTCAACGGCGTCGGCATGGCATTCTGGCGTACGAACGAGATGCAGTTCCGCAACGTACAAGTCATCGGCGACGTGAGCGATGAACAATACCAACGCAGCACCACGGTCTTCACCCTCATCGAAGAGGAGGCTCGCAACATGAAGAAAGCGACGCTATGGTTCTACCCTGTCTGCGACCGCAACCAGGTGGGCCTTGTCGAGGCCTTCGTCAACGACAACCGCGTGCTCAGCGAGCGGCCTGACTGCGACAGCATAAACAAGATCGAACTCGACACCAATAAGCTGCACACCGGCGCCAACACGCTCCAGATGCGCACGACACAGGGCACGATGCGCATCGAACAGATCCGCATCAAGACAGAACTCGAAAGCACGAAAAGCTACGTCGATTACTTCTTCCTCAACCAGACCGAATACGAGCGCGTCCAGAACGGCGACCGCCATGTGAAGCTCCAGATGGACTTCGTCGATGACAATCAGGACAAGATAGGCACGGTCAACATAAACGGCCGGCTAAGCACATTCGACCAAACCAATGCGACCTACCGCAAGGACGTCAGCGACGTCGTGCAGGAAGGCAACAACTATGTCGAACTGCGGCCTGAGACCGTCCTCAACGTCGTCAGGCTCGGAGTTCTGCTGGAGCGGTGAATGGCAGAGGAACGCACAGGAGTAGCCGTAAAAGGCTTCTTCCTAATCGCCCTGTGTCTTTATGCGGTCGACTTCGTCTTCCGAGTAGGACTCGGATTCGGACAGGATGCGGCGACGGGAATAACCACCATCCTGTTCATAGGCTACATCTTCCTCGCGGTCTGGGCCGCATTCGGAATATTCAAGGTGGATGACCAGCATGAGCGCCTGAAGAACTTCGGTAAATACCTACTGATGGCATTCATAGCCACGTTCGCGCCCAACATAGTGAACCAACTCTACAAGATATTCCCTGGCATAGCGACACAACTGCTATTCGGGCTCGCTGTCGCGTTCATCAGCCAGATATGGCTCTGGTACGTCTTCATGAACTACGGAGAGCAGATGGGAAAGCTGCTCTACTGGATCTTCCTGATATACATATTCTCGCTGATAATCGCGGTGATTTATGGAACAGGCCTCGCGGCATCGCTGAGCAAGATAGACATCGCCAACGGAAAAGGCATCGCACAGCAGCAGATGTACAAGGACGTCTACACAAGAACGTACGAAGGCATCGCGTCGATAATACTCACGGGGAAAATCGCGACACAGAAAGGGGAACAGAAACTCAACGAGACGTTATCCTACGCCACCGGCGATTATTACACGGGCCAGGTCGACAAAAAAGCGGTGATACCCAACAAGGTCGAACTCAAGGAGCTGACGGCGACACAGGCTGAATTCAAGGACTACGAACCTGTCTCGGTATACGCGACCCTAAGCACCCAAATGATCGACATGACACCTCCGCCCACGGCGACCATAACCTGCAATGCGGCCAACGACGGAGCAAAGGGCATAGTGAAGAGCTACAGCGCAACACCTAAACCCGAACAGGTCGAACTGCGCCCCTTCGACGCATGGGACATAACCTGCAGCTTCAAGGAAGGCACATTCAAGGACCCGCCGACAAAACAAGCCATAATCAACATCTCAGTGCAATTCGACTTCTCGACCCAGGCATACCTGAAGACCTACTGGATGGACAAGGCGCGATTGCAGGAACTCAAGACCGCAAAGCAGGATCCGTTGGCGATCTACGACATAGCCGACAAGAATCCCGTAACCATCTACACGAGCGGACCGCTCAAGACAGGAATGCGGCTGTCGTCGCAATCGGTCCAGGGATTGGACAAGACCATTGAGAGTGATTTCACGCTGGGTGTGACGATGGACAACGCCTGGAACGGAAAGATAGCACAACTGCGCAGCCTCGTCGTCTTCGTGCCGAAGGGAATGCGCATCGTCAGCACAGTGGGCCAGGAACAACCACCCAAGCAGATCGCCTGCAACGACGACGCCATAGCAAAGACAGGACAGGTCGAAGCATGCGATGACACGCTCAACAACATCTACTACCTCGAACCAAAGAGAGTCGACGCTTCGAAGTTCCTTACGCTGATCTTCAACATAAAGGCAGGACCTGCCGACTACGAGAAGATACTCTCGAAAGCGCCGATAACCGCGCGCTACTTCAAGACGACGGCGGCATACACATACGTCATAAACCGCGTATTGAACGTACCCATAATGCCAACACAACAGGCAACGGTATCCGGCGGCACACTCGACAACGTGGCGGCGCTTGTCGTCGGCAATCCGACAACGACGACTACAGGCACTGAAGCGATAGTGAGCTACACCACCAACCAACTCACAAAGGACAAAATCACCCACTACTCACCTACACTCGGGACCGCGTTCGTCGACGTATTCGAAGACGGCTACGCAGGCAAGAACGAGACGGCCGAGCACACAGTGCACATCAGCGGACTGGTGCCGAACACCAAATACAATTACAAGATCACCTCTTTGAACAGGAACAACATCAAGGCAGTCAACCAGGAAGAGAACTACACCTTCACGACAGGCGCATCATGATAAAGGGCATTGCCGCGGCATTGACACTACTGACACTGCTTGCGGGATGTGGTCTACTCGGCACAGGAGGGGGCAGGACTCCGGAAGAGAACGTGCACGTCGGAGTGAAAGGCCTTGTCATGACGCTCGAACCGGTACAGACCAAGATCTTCCCGAACGACCCGTTCACGATCATAGGCACGATCGCGAACGCCGGCGCCACTGACGTCGACAACGGAATACTGACGATCGGGCTAGAGGACGACTTCGTGACAATGGAGGGGCCGCGTACGCAACCATTGCGGCTCGTCGGCCGCAGCGCACTGCAACCTGAAGGGGAGACAGGCACATTGCACCTGAACCTACAAGCACGACAATTGCCAAGCGTCACAGAGACCGTGACAAGCACCGTTCTGCTCACGATGTGCTACCCCTATAAAACGGTTGGAAGCGCGACTGTCTGCCTTGACACCGACATCGAGAAGAGAATAAAGAACAAACCCTGCACCATGGGAAAAGTCAGCCTTGGCAACGGCCAAGGAGCGCCTGTCTCGATATCCAGCATAGACGTCTCGATGACATCACACACCGACAGGAACAAACTGATACCGACATTCACATTGACATTCGACAACCCTGGTGGCGGCCAGATCGTGGCGCCTGACAAGGTCTCCGAGGCATGCTCAGGCAGGGCGGTCGAAAACATAAACCACGGAGAGGTAAAAGCATACCTGGTCGACAAGGAACTCAGCTGCGCAAAGGAAGGCAAGGCACAGGTGAGCTTCGAGAAAGGCCGCAACGTCGTGCGCTGCACACTTCCTGAAGGCATAGACAAGACCCTGGCGCCCTTCAACAGCGTGCTGAGGGTGGAAGTCGACTATGGATACAGCTCGACCATAAGCAGGAGCGTGCAGATAGCACGCCTGACATAGGAAATGTTTATATAAAAAGGCGATAATGACGATGGACATGAAGAGGTTGGTCATTCTGTGCGCGGCACTGCTATTTGTGACAGCCTGCGCCTCAAGTTCAACAAACCGAGACACGCTCGGAGCGAACTTCAGGACAGGATCCGAAGGATTATACTTCAATTTCGCGTCCAACCTGCCGCCGGCACGCATCTACGATGACCAGAAACTGGACATACTGGTGGAAGTCGAGAACCGCGGCGCCACAAACATAGGAGGCGCGGGAGACAGGATATACCTCACCGGCTTCGACCCAAGCATAATCACAGGAATACCATTCATCGGACAGCAAATACCATTCATGAACGGCAAGGATGTTTACGGACCGGGCGACAAGTCATACGTGTCGTTCTCGGGCGTGCCTGTGTCTTTGTTCTCCTTGAACATAGACAAGTACACACCACGCCTCCAGCTGACCGCATGCTACTTGTACGAAACACTCGCCACGGCGAACATATGCATAGACCCTGACCCCACATCGTTCACGGCACGGGACAAGGTATGCAAGCCCGCCGACGTCAGCCTCGGAAGCCAAGGAGCGCCCGTTGCAGTCAGCACAGTCCAAGTGGACGCCACACCAGGCACGACACGCTTCGAGATACTCATACAGAACGTCGGAAAAGGACAGCCATTCCGCAGCGGCCTGATGTACCTACAAAAGTGCAGCCCCAACGACCCCACATCACTGGCGTACAACGAACTGGGATACGTCGAACTCGTGGACGTCGCGATCGCGGGCCGCAGCATAAAGAACAGCTGCAGACCAATGGACCAGGGCCACATACGGCTGAGCACATCAGGACCGACGCACCTGTTCTGCCAGTTCGACAACATACCCGGCTCGTCAGCATACACAAGCCCACTGACAGTGACTCTGCGCTACGGCTACAGAGAAACCATGCAAAGAGATCTGACGGTCATACAATCAACAAGGTAACAAGTGCAGGGCTTTGAACCCGCACGATTTCTTTGTAATGACGAATTCCATAGCGAAACATTTAAAAGAGACTTTGCTCTTGGTCGTCTTATGAAACGACTCGCCACATTCGCGGTTCTCATAACGTTTTTGCTTGTTGTCGGCTGCACATCCGGAGGAAAGACGGTGACCCTAAAGACATTCATCGGCGGCACGCAAGGCGTGTCAATAGCCTTTGACAAGAATGCACCACCGAAAGAAGTGTTCGACGGCGGAGACTTCCCCTTCGACATAGCTCTCAAGATCCAGAACAAAGGCGAGTATGCGGTACCCGCGGCAAACGCCAAAGTCAGCATAACAGGCATAAGGCCCCAGGAATTCAACCTGCAGGAAGCAGACCTCGTCAAATCACCGCCTGAAGACCTGATACAGCGCAAGCAGGACAGCACAGGCAAGACCACTGAACCCGGCGATGTATTCGTCGAGTTCAACAAGTTCAACCACGTCGGATTCATCACCGGTAACGCGCTCGAATATCCGATACGCGCGGAGATATGCTACCTCTACGGCACCACCGCGACAAGTTCGCTGTGCATCCGCAAGAACCTGGCCAACCCTGAAGAGAACGGCATCTGCACCATAGACGGCAGCAGACCATTGTCGATCAGCGGCGCGCCTGTCCAGATCACGGATGTCAAGGAATTCCAACGCGGCAAGGACAGCATAGGATTCAGCTTCACTGTGAAGAACGGCAACACCGCGAACGGCAAGGTATTCGCACGCAACAGCCGTTGCGAAGGCGGAAGAAGCGTCGAAGACAGAATCTTCGCCTCGGTAAAGACCGACATACCCGGTCTCACGTGCCAGGGCCTGGATGCCACAGGAGAAGGCACCGTCGAAGGGACAATATCTACCTTCGCCCAGGACCGCACAGTGACGTGCACGCAGCGCGTCGCGTCGCCATCCGACTATGAGATGCCGATAACGATAGTGTTGTCCTACGACTACCGCGACTACGTAGAAACCACTGTCACGGTCAAGCACTCGGGCGACGAAACCACGACGACATGAGTGTATCTGAGTTACTCAGGCCGAAAAAGTGGAAGTTTGTTTTATTTTCATCTCTCTTAATCATTTCTTTCATTCTTGGAACATTCGAGGGACGACTTGGTAGCTGTCCCGTATCTTTTGAACCCCTGCCACCAAGTAAAAGATACTGTGAACTAACACATTCATTAATTCAAATCCCGTTCTTTTTTCTGATATTGCCTGCTGCTATACTTAATGCCCTGCCAACCATATTTGGCAACGTATTTCTTACTATCGGAATTGCTGTGATGTTTATCTTAGTGTGGCAGTGGTTCCTGGCATGCATAATTGACCGATTACGAATCAAATTGTTCAAGAAATCCTAACTTTGCTTCGCCATCGTCACATAGGCCAACAGGGCCTCAAGCTGAACGTACTCGTCAGCGCCCTCGACCATCCTGAACTCTATCTCGCCGCACTTGTCGATAAGAAGGACCTTTGCGCGGTCGGGGATGGCGAGCTTCCACACCGCAGGCTGGAGCTGTTTGATGACATCAAGCCCTGACATGCCGTACTTGAGCATGACATCCAAAAGCAAAGAACGCGACTCGTGGAACTTGCCTGCGATGGCGAGCTCGAGGATCTTCTGAATGTCCTGAGGCCGAGCATGGCTTGAGAGCGTGAAGACGACCTCTGGCGTGACCTTGTCACCCAACGCACTAGCGCTCTGCAAAAGGTTCGCCAGGCGCCTGCAATCGCCGCCAGCGACCTCGACAAGGGCATCAAGCGCCTCGTCGGTTATGGAAATACCCTCCTTCTTAGAGATGGACGCTGCCATCGACTTGAGGTCGGCATCTGGCAATGGCTTGAACCTGAAAATCGCACACCTGCTCTGGATAGGATCGATTATCTTGCTCGAGAAGTTCGCGCTCAATATGAACCTGCAAGTCTGCGTGAAGTTCTCCATGGTCCTTCTAAGCGCCTGCTGCGCCTCCTTCGTCAAGGCATCACATTCGTCCAGATATATTATCTTGAAAGGAACATCGCCAATGGCCCGGGTCCTCGCGAAATCCTTGACCTTGACGCGGACGACGTCTATCCCACGCTCATCGGAAGCATTGAGTTCAAGGAAGTTCTCGCGCCAGGCATCGCCGAAAAGGGTCTTGGCGACGACAAGAGAGAGGCTGGTCTTGCCAGTGCCGGCAGGACCCGTGAACATAAGATGCGGGAGATTGCGCTGCTCGACGAAAGCGCGCACCTTGCTGACGATGTCATGCTGGCCGTGCACCTCGTCGAATGACTTCGGCCGGTACTTCTCAGTCCAGATAATCGCAGAGACATCCGTCATAGTGAAGAAGCGAACATGGAATGTATAAAAAACTTACACAATAATCAAACAATGTCTTCTTCGGAAACGACAAGGTAGTCGCCTGCCGCGATGACCGCGCTATACGGTATCAGCATAAGGCCTTCCTTGTCCTTCTCGAGCTCGAGCTTGTCTGCGTAGGGCGTCGGGTTCTTGAGGATGACATGGATCAATTCACCTGACTTGACCTCAAAAATGACGTCACCGACCTCGCCGAACTTCTTGCCTGACTTGCTAACTACCGTCTTACCTATCAATTGCTTGGAGAATTTGCGTTCTTCATCTGCCATGAGCGTCACCCTCAAACCTATTTTGTTATTGAGCAATGAATATGGGTCGCCCTTTTTAAGTTTTTCTGTGAACGGGAATTGACGTTGGGTCCTAGGGCTCCGACGATAGTCTTTTATACCGTGCAAACCGCGTCTTCGACCATGGATATAAACGAACGGCTAGGGCTCATACAACAGGTGGGAGAGGAGATACTGACCCACGAAGAGCTCAAGACGCTGCTTGAAACCAAGAAAAAACCCGTCGCCTACGACGGATTCGAGCCGAGCGGACAGCTGCACATAGCCCAAGGACTGCTAAGGGCCATAAACATAGGCAGGATGGTCGATGCAGGATGCCACTTCAAGATGTGGGTCGCTGACTGGTTCGCCTGGATGAACAACAAGTACGATGGCGACCTGGAAAAGATACACAAAGCAGGCGAATACTTCATCGAAACCTGGAAGGCCTGCGGCCTGGACACCAGCAAGGTCGAATTCGTCTGGACCAGCGAAGAGATCGGCAACAAGGAATACTGGACCAAAGTCATACAGATAGGCAGGAACTCCACGTTGCAACGCGTGCTGCGCACTACCCAGATCATGGGACGCAGCGAAAAAGACACGCTCAGCGCAGCCCAGATATTCTACCCCTGCATGCAAGCGGCCGACATATTCCATCTCAAGGCAGACATCTGCCAGCTCGGAATGGACCAACGCAAGGTGAACATACTCGCGCGCGAAGTAGGACCCAAACTATTCGGATGGAAACCGGTCGCTGTCCACCACCACATGCTCATGGGACTTCAAGCACCGCCAGCGCCGGTGGGTGAAGGAGACGGCGTCGAGCGAGCCATCGCAATGAAGATGAGCAAGAGCAACCCGAACAGCGCGATATTCATGCAGGACACCCCAGAAGATGTCGTGCGGAAGATCAAGAACGCATACTGTCCTGAGAAGCAGACGACAGAGAACCCTATCCTCGAATACAACAAGTACATCGTATTCAACAAGCTCAAGGCACTGCACATCGAAAGGCCCGCCAAATTCGGGGGGCCGCTCGACATAGCGAGCTATGCCGAACTCGAGGAACTGTTCGCCGCAGGAAAACTACACCCGATGGATCTGAAAAGCGGGACAGCGGCGGCGATAAATGAACTGCTCGAACCTGTCCGCAAACACTTCTCAAAGGGGAAGCCGGCGGAACTGCTCGAACAGGTGCGAAGTTTCCAAATCACGAGATAGGCTTCTGAACGTGATTCGCTACCTTTATAAACAACTATAATTTCTGTGAACACCATGGGGGCAAAGGAAGCAGTCAAAGACGACGAGAAGTTCGAGAAAGCCATGTTCTCTTACGTGTCGAGCGTCTCAGGACTAGAGGAAGAGAACCGCGTGCTCAAGGAGAGCATCGACACCCTGGAAAAGGAGGTCGAGAAGTTCAAGCGCACACCGCTCATAGTCTGCGAAGTGCGCGACATATTGGATGACAAAGCACTCATACGGCTGCCCAACGGCAACGAGTTCCTGGTCGAGATAAGCGAGCAATGCAAAGGCATAGCGGCCGGAGATGGCGTGCTTGCCGAGCAGAAGAACCTCACACTCATACGAAAGATACCCAACAGCAAGAAGTTCGACGTCGAGAAATTCGTGGTCATCGAGAAGCCGACCATCACCTGGAACGACATCGGCGGCCTGCAACACCAGCAGCGCGAGATAGTCGAGGTCATAGAGCTTCCACTCAAGAAGCCGCATCTTTTCAAGAAAGTAGGCATAACACCGCCGAAAGGCGTGCTGCTCTATGGTCCTCCTGGAACGGGCAAGACAATCCTCGCAAAGGCGGTGGCGGCAAGCACCAACAGCACATTCATAGAAGTCGTCGGCAGCGAGCTCGTGCAGAAGTTCATAGGAGAAGGAGCGAAGCTAGTCAAGGAGATATTCCAGCTAGCGCGTGAACGGGCGCCGAGCATCATCTTCATAGACGAACTCGATGCCATCGCGGCGACACGCGTCGACATAGGAACCTCTGGTGAGCGCGAGGTGCAACGCACATTCATGCAACTGCTCGCCGAGGTAGACGGATTCGAACCACTGGACAACGTCAAGGTCATCGGATGCACGAACAGGAAAGACATACTCGACACCGCGGTGACGCGACCAGGACGTCTAGACCGCCTAATCTACGTCCCTTTGCCAGATGTAGACGGCAGACGCGAGATATTCAAGATCCACAGCGCAAGGATGACGCTTGACAAAAACATCGATATCGACGACGCAGTCAAGCGCATGGAACACTTCAGCGGAGCGGAGATACGCGCGGTGTGCACAGAAGCGGGATATTTCGCGATACGCACAAACCGCACCAAGATCACCGCACAGGACTTGAACGAAGCAATAGAGAAAGTCATGTCAGAGAAACAGCTCGAAGGCGACGACTACCTGCAGATGTTCGGCTAATCCAACAACACATCTACGCAGACACGGTGCACCCTCGGCTTTTTCTGACCACAGACATGGATGCCGCTGACTTTACAATTTCTCTTGGCGGTTTTGCACGCAGCGGTGACCTTGTCCGCTGAAAGACCGAACTCGCCTTCCTCCGCAAAATCATAGAAGTGGAGAGTGCCGCCTTTCTTGACCGCTTTTATCGCGGCTGGAATGAATTTATCCGCGTGGCCAGGCCAGGCGAGAAGTATCCTAGCATACCTCTTTTTGCAGGACTTGAGGAACTTGGCTGCGTCGGCTTTTATCGGGGCGACTATGGAATCCACTTTGTTCAGCTTGACATTCTCCAGCGCGAACTTGTGGGCGTCCGGATTCAGCTCGACGCTGTCGATGTGAGCTGGCTTCGCGAGTCTGGCCAGCACAATCGAGAAAGGAGCCACGCCTGCGAAGAGGACAAGCACATCCTCATTCGGCCGTACTAGCTTCGCGACACGCATGCGCTCGGTGCCAAGACGCGGACTAAAGTAGCAGGTCTGAACATTGAGTTTGAACTGGCAACCACTTTCTTTATGGATGGTCTCCAGGCGCTTCTCGCCCGCGATGACCTTCAGCGGCTGATGGCGGAACTTGCCGACGTGACCACCCATCTTCTTGGCGACGACCTTGATGCTCGGCTGAGAGTCAAGAAGCAGCTTCGCAAGCTTGCGTTCCTTCTTGGACAGACCGCGGGCGATCTCCACAATGGCGATATCACCCACCGTGTCGAAAGAAGCGCGCATCTTCTTGCGCTCGGAAACCGACAGCATCGACGCCACGAGCTCACGCCAGGAATTTCCCATCAGAAAAACGACCCCAATCCTTGCTGCGAGCGCGCCTTGTGCTCCTTTGTCAATCCTGAGACCGCTCTGCTTATGCGCTCGGCAGAGAAACCATGCTCATCCACAAGCAGTTTGTTGAGTTGCTCGACATCAGGAGCGCGCCATTTGAGAGTGTATTCGTCAGAAACGGGCATTGTCTTGAACACCTTGATCAGATCCTGCCAGCCCAAATCCCAGTGATCATCCCACTTCGCGTGCTTGAAAACAGCGTCGAAATCATCGCCGTGCTCCTTCACGAGCTTAAGGGCCTTCTGCGGCCCTATGCCCTTCACTCCACCCGGATTGTAGTCCGTGCCGACAAGCAATGAAAGGACGAGAAGCTGATCCTGCGAAATGCCGAGATGCGCGAGCGCCTTGTCAAGCTCGATCAACTGAGGCTTCACATCCTCATAGGCTAGGACACCAACTTTCTTCTTTTTACCGGTTATCGCGAGATTGCGCACAAGACGCGGAGCGCCGAACAACAACGAGTCAGCATCCTGGCTGACGCACGCCCACACATCGCCCTTCTTCGCGAGATAGGCTGCCTGGGCCTCACCCTCGCTAGGAGATTGAACCACAGGAAGCCCGAGCGCTGCAATGACCTGCTTGGCCTCATCGACCATCTCAGGAGTCAGCCGTGTCGTGCGGCTGGCGAACTTCTTCATGGACTCCACATCCTCTGCCTTCGCGGCCTCCTCATACTGACGTTGCGCCTCTTTCTTTATCGCCGCGCGCTTCTCGAGAACCGCACGCTTGAGCTCGGGCGGCTTTCCATCGAACACATAGCACGGCAGGATCCCCTGCTGCATGAAATTCGTCGTGCGAGAAAGCAAACCCACAAGATGGGATGTGACGCGGCCTTTGTTGTCGGTCAACAAAGCGCCGTCACGTGAACGGATGGTGGCAAGAAATTGATAAAGAAAAATAGAAGCGTCTATCGCCACCCTCTTTCCCTTCAGGTCCGCTATCGCGAGCTCCGTGCCAGGACACAGATCGTACAGCTTGACTCCCATCTAGGGTTCGACCAGGATGGTTAGCAGGATCACCGAGTATTCATCGAGGAGCTTCACATTCTTGTCCTTGTTGAACACCTTGATATTGAGCTCATAGGTTCCTGGCTGCGTTTTAGCGCCATCCGCGAACTCGGGCTTGATATCTATGATCAACGGATACTTCTTCTCACCATTTGGACTCAGTGCCACGGTAGCGAAACCATTATTCACATCATCCTCGATGTTCGCCTGGAAAAAAGGCTTGACCTGGGCGAAGTCGGACGTTATGATGCTGCGGCTCTTGTCGTATGCTTGCCTGAGATCAAACCTGATCTGATAGGTATCGGGTTCAGGACGCAAAGCGCGCAATGCAACACCGATGACCTTGCGTTCACCGATCTTCATCTTGAAGAACGAACCCGAGAGCGCCATCTTAACGCCCGGCTTGAAGTTCTTGTCAAGCGCTGCCTGGGTGGCTGCATCCATCTCATTCGAAGGAGGCGCGGTCTGCGGAACAGCAGAAGGTAACTGTGTTGGCTTGGTCTCCGTGACAGGAGGTTGCTCAGACACAGGCGGCACATCTGAATCAGCGGCTGCCACAGGCGCCGCGGGTTTCACCGGTTGCACGGGCTGCTCCTTCGCACACGCGGCAAGCATCAACAGACAAACACAGAGTATAATCAACCTTTTCATTGTTCCCCTCCCAATTGTTTGAAGGTGAGACCGTGCAAGTCGCGCTGGACCAGCTCCTGGGCCTTCTTGGCAAGCTCGCCAGTGCCTATCAGAAGAACGGGCAGCTTCCTTAGCTGACCTTGCACAAAAGCACCGCTGACATCCGTGTCAGCCAGTTTCTTCTTTGCCTTCGCCTTGCAATAATAGGTCAATTCACCCACACTGCTAGGCAGTCTCAGCACGAAATCGTACTCAGCCTTCTTCTTCAAACACTGCTGTTCGACTATTTTAATGTTATTCTTGGAAAAGAACACCAGCAACGACGCAAGGAAGTCATCCGTAGCAGGATCACCCGGGTTGTGCGGCGCTTGACCGGGCAAGATGACGCTGATGGGTTCATCTGATTCCACCAAATGGGTCTGCTCGGCGATTGGCACCGGGTGTTCGACCGGTTCCTGCCTCTGGACTGGCCGCGGCCTCGGCTCAGGCCTTGCCTTCAACGGCTCGGGCTTGGGCTCCGGTCTTGGCGGCTGCAAAATAATCTTGATCCTCTCCGACGTCTCCTCATCCGACACCAAATGCCATTTCCAGAACGTCTCCTTCTGCTGGTTGAAAGAGACATCAAGAGGTATCGCGAAGTCAGGGATATTATGCAATGAAGCCCTGAGCAACGGAGTCAACTGGTTCTCACGCAGAACATTCTCACGTTCGAGCAATTGCACTGTCTGCCTATCCTTGTCAGGCAGGTATTCTATGAACTTGACAAGCAACGATTCCTGGCCCGGCACATAATAAACAGGAGAGCCGCCGACCTTCAACTTGCTTATCTTGAGGATACCCTTGCCACTCAACTCAGACAGCATCGCGCCGGCAAGCATCGAATTCATACCCATGTGCTTGCCGATCTGCATCGGCACAGCAGGGCCATGAGAATTGATGAAAGCGACCACTGTCTCGCGATAGTCCGCACCCATGCTCCTGAACTGAGAATCACGGCATAAAAGGTTTTCGAGGGTGGGGACGCAGACCAAACCCCTATTGATTCAAGGACGGAGCCAGCCGACATCCCAGTAGGTGATGTCACCCTCGTCGTCGACCACACCTATGAGAAGACCCTTCTTGGTGCTGTGCGCCACACGGCTCTTGGCAGCAAAAGAATGCCAAGTCAGTTTGTCATGCTCATGCACCGCGAACAAGACCCAGCGCGCGTGGTCATCGCCAGGCAAAGAACCGCGATCGTAAACCCTGAAATCCGCGCCGAACTTCAGCGCGGTCTTGACAACATAGCCACGCTTGCGCATGTCTGCGAAAACAGCATACTGCACATAGCGCTGCTTCGAGGAACCGATGATTTTCTTGTGCAAAACATCCGACGCTATCTGCTTTCCCTTGGAATTCTGGATGGCGATCCTGCCAGACTCGGCAAGGAAAAGCGCCTCAAAACCGCTGAGCTCGACCCTGTTGTCAGAGCGCAATGAACCAAACCTGCTCTTCTTGAACAGCGCTTGCGCCTCGCCAGAATGCTCTGTGACACATCTGGAGCCGACAAGGACCGCGGTGACTAGCTGTTGCATGATGACACACCCAATAACCCACCTTTAAATCACTATCTATTTAAAGGATATGACGGTCAGCGAGCGTATGCAACTGACGGTATTGGGGACCAGCGCGATGGTCCCGACAAAGGACAGGAACCACTCAGCATACCTTCTGACACACAAGACAGAAGGACTGATCATGGACTGTGGCGAAGGCACGCAACGCCAACTCAAGCTAGCAGGCATACCACCATCCAAGATCACGCGCATAATGCTCTCACACTGGCACGGAGACCACACCCTAGGCCTGCCAGGGCTCTTGATGACCATGTCACAGAGCGGTTACTCCGAAACACTCCAGATATACGGACCAAAAGGAACGAAGCAGCATCTCAAAAGCATGTTCGAGGCCTTTGAATTCGACATGCGCATGCGCATAGAAGTCCACGAGGTAGGAAAGGACACCTTGTTCGAGACAGAGGAACTTATCGTCACGTCATTGCCACTGGAACACGGCATACCCTGCATCGGTTTCAGGATCGAGGAGAAAGACCGGCGCAGGATAAACCTCGCGAAGACCAAGAAAATGGGAATCCCGGAAGGGCCGTTGCTCGGCAAACTGCAGCGTGGTGAAGAGATAATCTGGAAAGGGAAACCCGTGCATCCAAAAGACACCACAGAACTCATCAAAGGAAAGATAGTCGCATTGGTGACAGACACCTCGCCGTGCAAGAATGCGCATATACTTGCCGAAAACGCGGACCTGCTCATCTGTGAAGCGAGCTACACCTCGACACTAGAGGAAAAAGCGGAAGAATACACCCATATGACCGCGCGACAGGCAGGACAGCTCGCGTCACAGGCCGGTGTGAAGAAACTCTGCATCACCCACTTCTCAGCGCGCTACATAACGACTAACGAGCTGCTCGAAGATGCCCGTACGGCGTTCCAAGAAACAGTGGCTGCGCATGATTTGATGAAGATCGCGCTGGACAAAGTCTGAACATATATCCTTCATTCCTTCTTCAAAGAAAGCTTCACATCATCACGCATGACAGTCCGCCTGCCCGCGTGCTTCGAGAACGTCACGGCCTTCGATGCGAGATCCTTGCCCAAATCCTCCAATGCCTGCTTCAGGGCGACCTTCGCGCTATCGCTCACGCGAGCAGCGCCGGCCTTACGCAGAATCTTCTCCATCGCCGCAAGCGGCAAACCCCTTTCTGAACGTCGGACCATATCCGGACAAAGGCACAATTGATATTTAAAGAGTAGGGTAATAACTTCAGGCATGGTAAACCGCAAAGCAAAGGGCTCTGGAGCCGAACGAGAGCTGATCCACAAGTTCTGGAAATGCGGGTGGGCGGCCATCCGGGTGGCAGGCAGCGGATCCATAAAGTATCCTACGCCAGACATCATAGCGTCGAACAACCTTCGCAAGATAGCCATAGAAGTAAAGGCCACAAAAGGGGATGCACAATACATCACCAAAGACCAGATCGGCCAGATGCAGGAATTCTGCCAACGCTTCGGGGCAGAAGCGTGGATAGCTGTCAGGTTCGACAACCGCGGCTGGTACTTCGTGAGCCTTGAGGAACTCAGGGAAACGACTGCCGCTTTCGTCCTTGATTATGACAAAGCCAAGGCAATAGGCATGACTTTCGAGGACGTGACAAGGCAAATGCCCTGAACACGCCAATTGCACTGACGAAAGATTTATAATATACCCTGTCGAGAAAAACACCGTGGCACATTCTAAGAAAGGAAAGAAACCAATCCAGAAGAAGAAGCCAAAGGCCCCTAGGAAGGCAAAGAAACCTGTCCAGAAGAAAGCGCCTGTTGAATCCAAGAGCGCAAAGATGCTCGAAGAGGTCATATCAGAGGTGGCAGGAAAGGATGTAATGGCTCTTGTCCGCGCGCTGCGCAACAAGAAGAACGTCTCAGAATTCACACTCGCAGAAGCCGTCAAGCGAGAGATCAACGCCACGCGAAACATGCTCTACCGTTTGTATGAGAACAACCTCGTCACGTTCATCAGGAAGAAGGACAAGAAGAAAGGGTGGTACATCTATTACTGGACCTTCAACCCTAACCGCGTCAAGGAAATATATGTCAACCTTCGCAAGAAGAAGCTCGAAAAGCTATACGAACGGCTTGAGCGGGAGAAGACAACCCAGTTCTACGTCTGCTACGCGCAGGAACAGGCCCCCGACGGGACAAAAAAACAGGGACCGGTCAGCATGCGCCTTGATTTCGACCAGGCCATGAATTTCGAGTTCAAATGCCCTGAGACAGGCCAACTGCTAGAGCTGGAAGACAACAGCGACCGAATAAAGCAGATATCGGATGAAATAGAACAAATAAAGAAAGAACTGAAAGAGATCAGCGTCGCTTCTTGAGCGCGCGTTCTATCTTCTTCTCTTCACCCAAAGTCTTGTGAACCAGGGTGTCGATGTGCTGCTCGATGCGGGCGACACGGCGCTCCATCAAGACAAGCACGCGAAGACTATATACAATAGCGGCCAAAGTGCCGATAATCACCGCAAGCGTAATCCTCATCAGGGCTTCGTCAGCCATAACATTCACCTCTTATTACTGAGATGTTAATAAGGCGGCGAGTATAAAAAGGTTACTGGGAAGTCAAGAAATCAGTGGTAAGGTCTTCGGACAGCCTCTTCCAAAGAAACATTGAACCTGGATGTGACGCCGTAAACCTTCTTGTCAAAGGCCTCTGAAAGGACTATGCCCTTGGGATCCTGCTCCTCACACACACCATTTTTCAACGCAAAGACGCGGCCTGTCAATTCACCGCTCTTCGTCTCCAACAACAACATACCATTCTCATGCATGTGAGTGTCGAGCGATTTCGCTTCGGGATTGAACCTATCTTCAGTGTGATGAAGCGACACTCCTTGTGGCAATGCAAGATTGTAATGATACACCAACTGCGCGCTGTTCGTCGGCGCGTGGAAGTATATCCTAACATTATTGCCGAGCGCACATCCATCCATGACCACAACACGCTTGGCTGAAAGATCAGGAACTGAGAAGTCACAAGTGTCCGATGTCAAATCACATGTCTGCCGGGAATAAGCGACCTTACCTTCAAAGGGTTTGCTGCATGGAACACCATCCACGGCCAATGGCAGAACCAATTCCCCTTGCTGGACTATGCACTCTTCACCCAGCTCTTCCATAATCGCCTGCTGCGGATCAACAAGGTGTTTTACGTCGAGATAGCCCGAAAGCAATTTGAGGACGACATCGTTGAAATCTTTGTTGGCACGCCTATCTTGTCGGACAACAAGCGAGTATGAGTGACCGTCGATTTCGGTGTCCACAATGGCACTAATGCCGATGTTCGCAAATTCATGGCCTTGGGCCTGAATATTCGCGTACATCGTTTCTGGTGAAAACGGCACACGCTTTGACATCATGACACTAAAAACATGTGCTGTGTTGCATAACTATTCCAAGGCTTTAGCGGCGTGATGAGAGTTACGCTTCGCCATAGCGTTTGAGTCTTTGGTACGCCCAGACTTTGCATG
>JAGVQG010000025.1 GCA_020051845.1 archaeon
CATGCAAAGTCTGGGCGTACCAAAGACTCAAACGCTATGGCGAAGCGTAACTCTCATCACGCCGCTAAAGCCTTGGAATAGTTATGCAACACAGCAATATAAAAGAAGAAAGAATCAGAGATTCATTTGTGTGATTAATGACCCGCGTCGAGAGACTTTCAACAAAATCTTCTGGTACGCAATCCTTTTATAGTGACCACACGGATTTGAAAGACACCACAATACAGGTCAGAAATGAAGAATCACGAACTCCATGACAATTGGGAAAAGACGTGGAGCAATAGTTCAAACCATAATATCACTGTTTTGGGAAGATATCTGCTCCGTAGGAAACAACAGACCCTAGCTCGGATAGTGAAACGATTGAAAGTTTCCAACGCAATCGATGTCGGATGCGGTCTTGGATACTCGTTGGAGGTATTATCCAAAATACGAATTGATGCCGTCGGAATCGACGCTTCCAACACCGCTGTCGAGTACTGCAGAAAACGAGGGATGCGCGTCACGAGGAAGCTCCTCGAGGATGAGAAGAAGAGATACGACCTCGTTTTCAGCGACGGACTTCTGGAGCATTTCCTGAACTTCTCGGATTATGTGACTCATCTTGGACGAATAAGCAAGAAATATATCATTATCGCACAAACCGACCATGAGGTTCCAATCACCCGCCTCCTTTTGTTGTTAGAATCGCTCATACGACCCGGGATGAACATGTATGAATATAACTTCAGGATGAAAGATTACATCACCGCATTCGCCAATCATGGATTCAATATTAAATTGACGGAAGGTGTGTTTTTCAACGGCTTCAAATTCTTGGTTTTTGAACGAGAAGAAATATTATGAAACCGTTAACTATATTGAAGATTATATTATTGTCGGTGGGCGTGTCCCTTCTTCTCCGATTGTTGTTCGTAAACGACCCCGAGGCAATAAAATCGGCTTTGGCAGGCGTCAAATATGGTCACTTGGCTGTCGCTTTCTTCATTTATGCTGCCATACTTCTTTTGAGGGCGCGTAAATGGCACATACTAATGCAGGAATTCAAATGGACTGTTAGTTTCAAGAGCTTCTTCCCCGGATACCTGATGATAACATTACTTAGCACGATAACTCCTGGAAAGATGGGCGAATTGAGCGCACCTTTCCTGTTCAAGAAACAAGCGCCGATTACTCTGAGCGATGGCTTCGGCATCGTCCTTATGGACCGATTGATCGAACTCGCGGTTCTTTCTATGTTGGCATTGACAAGCGGCCTGTTGATAATTCACTCTTCCGGTGCTGACTCATTATTGCCATTCATATATGGGAGCGTGGTAATCTTACTCGTGTTCATTTCTTTCATAACTTTTTTGTATGTACGTCATCCTTCACAGGAACCACATGGAAAGACTAAAGGTCTGAGCGGAAAGATTAATCTGCTTATGGCGTCATTCCGCGCAATCCGTCTGAGGACCCTTTCAGTCATCGGGATCATAACATTAAGCGTCTGGCTACTCGAAATAACATCCTATTTCTTTGTCGTGAATGCGTTCATGGATGTTTCATGGTTCACCATCTACATAGTACTTCCGATTGCTGTTCTCGCAGGTATATTGAGTTTCATCCCTGCCGGTTTAGGAAGCACTGCAACGGTCATCTCTACATTGCTCGTGCATCTGGACTACAACCCCGAAATGAGCGGGATCACTTCGCTCTTCGCAACGCTGTATCTGACGGGCCTGTTGCTATTCGCGGGTCTTCTCGGAACGCTCATAGTCAACATGGAAAGACCGACGTCACAAAAATCCTGAAAAGGCCTTAGAAAAGGATTCTACTTCTCTATTTCTGATTCCTTGAGTTGGAACATCTTACCATAGTGATCTTCAGAAAGTGGCAGTTGTTTTTTCGCGGTGTCGATAACTTTAATATAGCGTTTCATGAAGTCATGGTCCTCTCCGATAAGGCAATACTGGTTGTATTTTCCAAAGTATGGATTCTTCATTATCCTGGCATAGATGTCTTTCAAAGACTCGTGCATCACATTACCCAGTGATATTTGTACGAACGGGCAGCCGAGTACGTCTCCATAAGGCGATATGTGGAGTGATTCTTTGCCTCCAGGACATCCTTTCTTTATGATGTAGTTGGCGTCGCTATCATGCACCATGCAATGGTATTTCTCGCGTAGTGTTCTCAGATGCGCCAAGTCTTCTGCGGTCATCAACACGTCTTTGTTGCCCTCCCAACCACCGGTTGGCGCCGCAAACATCACATTGATGAGTATGTTGTTCGTATCGGCATACTTTATCAGGTTCAGAAAATGCTCATCATGTATGTTATCATGTGAAACTACCGTATTTATACTCACATTTATGCCCTTCCTTAAGCAAAGCTCTATGCCTTTGATACATCGTTCATAGGATCCCTCCTTCAGACGGAAAGAATCATGGGTTTTTGAATCGAAGCTTCCTAAACTGATGTTGATACTGTCAACGCCATGGTCCCGCAATTCCTTCAAAGATGCCTCATCTAGAAACCAGGCATTTGTTGTTATAGGTATACGATTCCTGTTTCGTGGGATTACATCAAGTATGTCAAAAAGTTTCTTCTTGAACATTATTGTCTCGCCACCTTGGAAAGAGAACAGGGTCGCACCCAAATCCATGGCGTCTTTCACAACGCGCTCATAGTCTGCGGGTTGCATCAATGGTGCGTTTCTCAAAAGCCGATCATTGAAACAGAATTTGCACTTAAAATTACATCCGTAATTTATTGCGAAATCTATGCCGCGTAGCCTCGCACCAGCCTTCGAACCTACTTGAGCATGTATGACCTCTTTGGTAAGTCGGGCCATATACAACGGCTTGCGGAAATTAGTACCATACTTCCACATCATACCAAAGCGTTCAAGTCGACGCATTAACGTCTGTTTCGAGAATCCACCGCCGTCAACCATAGACGAAATTGCGATTTTAGACAATATATAAATGTTGCTGTGACTAAGAATCGGCAGTATTGCCCATTAAAAATTAATGATTACGTTATAGAGTAATCAATCATCTAGTCTCAACTTCCCTCGGCGTCCATCTGACTCGCTTCAGGAGCTGCAATGATGACCTCACGTTGCGGTATGCCTCTCCCGGATGCAATATGTTCTGGAGGGTCTTGCGTACCATGAACTTCGGCCTGAAGTAATATTCTCGAAGCGCCCTGTCGCAGAAGTTGAAAAGGTCCTGGTTCGTGAGTTCAGGAGTCGACAATACGCAATCATACTGTCCGTCTTCAGTGAGCCATTTCGAGAAGTCCGTCGTCATTATGTAGCCTTTCTCCTTGGCCCAGTCGTAAGACTCGGTTCCTGGGTATAGCATTATCGGAAAGAACTGGACCATGTCTGTATCCATCTCCTTCGCGAAGGCGAGTGTCTGTTCCATCGTCTCACGCGTCTCGCCTATGTTACCGACCATGTAAGCGGCGTGGACCATCAGTCCGGCCTTCTTGCTATCCTTGACAAACTCCCTTATCTGAATGATCGCGATTCCCTTCGCTATGTTGTTGAGTATCTGCTGGCTGCCGCTCTCGAAGCCACACGTAACTAGGCGACATCCTGCGGCCTTCATTTTGACCATAGTCTCATAATCTAGGTCTGCGCGCGTGTTCGCGTACCAGCGGACTTTCAAGCCGCGCTCGATTATCAGTTCCGATATCATGCGCACTCGTTGTTTGTCTATTGTGAACGTGTCATCCTCGATGCCGACCTCACGCACGAACGGAAGCTCTTTCTTGATGTACTCTAATTCATCGACGACGCTTTCCGGGCTTCTTGGCCGATATGCCCTGCCGTGTATGGTCTGTGGATAGACACAGAACTTGCATCGTCCGATGCAGCCCCTTCCTGTGATTATCATCACCATAGGGTATTGAGCGGCGCCGAAGTAATAATTCCGGATATTGAGGTGTTTTTTGTAGACGCTAGTTACGAATGGAAGGTCGTCGAGGTTCTCTATATGTTGCCTTTCTCCTGTGAAGACCAGGTCCTTGCCCTTTCGCAGGCAAAGGCCTTTGACCTTCTGCAGACCACCTCCCATGGAAAGGGTCTGCGCGAGTTCCCGCACCGTGTAATCATATTCACCCTTGACAATCGCGTCGATGTTTGGGCTGAGCTGAAGGGTCTCTTTGGGCAGGCTTGAGACATGTGTTCCAACCAGGCAGATGAACGTTTTCGGGAAACGTGATTTTATCTGGTCTGCGACTCGTACATCGTTGTATATGCTGGGTGTGCTTGTCTCCATAACCACGAGATCCGGGATGAATCCTCCAAGCCGTTCGTACACTTGCGGCAGGGTTATCCTGTCCGCGCACGCGTCGATGAACTTGACGTCGAATCCTTGTTCCTTTTCGAGCACGCCTGTCGCATATGCGAGCCAGAATGGATAATACACTGTTCCGCTCTTCGTTATTGCAGGACTACGTGAATTGCGCGAGAACTTGCCTATTTCCACCTTGAATGGTGGATTGAGGAAAAGAACGTTCATCTTCTCACCTCTTGGCGAGGATCCGGAGTATCTCAACCAGGTCTTTTCTTAGCAAGTACATCTGGTGGGCTCCGATGAGGATGGCTACCGCAATCGGGATCTGGGTGACTAGTATTGATGTCTGCGTGTCCATATCAGTTCTCAAGCATCATTTTTATCCTTTTAATATCCCTTCTCATGACAATCAACCATACAAGCCCGATGAGTGACAGCACAAAATAAGGGATATGAGTCCATACCAGCTCTGATTCGGTCATTTTAACGGCTTACCAAAGACAAACACCATTGCAGGAGTGTGCCAATGGCCAATCCAATACCTGCACCTGGGACCAGTAACAACTTATAAAGTTTGCGAACTCGCAACTCACGACGGTTTTTGATGACCCAACGGTCGAAAAAGTTGTTTATCCTAACATAGTCAATCAACCGTACATGAGTCTTGGCAAGAGGATCTGTCTTTATCGGTATTGTTTGTATCTTGGCGCCTCTTTTGAACGCCTCAAGAATCAATTCAAGTTCGATGCCAAAACCTTCTGATTGGATGTCCATGGTGCGGAGCAGGGATATGCGTATGCCCTTATACCCGCATTGAGGATCGGATATGCCTGGCATTATCAATCCGAACCATACTTTGCTCCACGCATTGACTATACTTCGCCTTTTTGAGCGGAACACGTCCCGCTCACCAAGCACGAAATCATTGTGTTTTAGCGCATCTAAGAATTGCGGGATCTGTACAGGGTCGTGTTCTCCGTCCCCATCCATCATTATCGCGTTATCGAAGCCGTTGTCGATTGCGTACTTGAATCCATCCTTTATCGACTGCGCTTTTCCCTGGTTCTTATCGTGGGCTATGAACGCCACTGGAAAACGCTTCACTATCGCCACGGTGTCGTCTTTCGACGCGTTGTCAACGACGACCACATGCGTTGTGTGTTTGAGGACTTCAGGGAGCACCGCACCTATGTGCGCGGACTCGTTATATACCGGGATGACTACTATATCCCTTGACAAGCTCATTGTTGTGCTCTGTACCAGTCAATCGTTTGATTTATGGAGTCATCAAACTTGGTCTTGGGTTCCCATCCTAGGATTCTCTTGGCCTTGCTCACATCCGCGTACATCCGCCAAATCTCAGTCGGCCTGTAGGGCAGGGCGCCTATCTCTATCTTCGAGGATGTATGCGTGAGTTCGGCAATCTTCAATATCAGATCGTGTATGCTGATCTCAGTCGTGCCTCCGATGTTAATGATCTCGCCGACTGGCTTCTTCTCGGCGGCAAGAATGAATCCATCAACAAGGTCCTTGACGAAATTGAACTCGCGGGTCTGTTCTCCCTTTGTCGAGCGTATCGGTTTTCCTGCAAGGCAGTTGGTTATCAATTCTGGGATAATCGCTTTTGTCGTCTGCGACGGACCGAAAGCATTGAACGGACGGAGGACGACGACCGGCCTTCCCATGTGCGCGTGCAGTCTAGCGTGTAGCTCTCCTGCGTACTTCGTAATCGCGTAAGGTGAGATAGGTCTTGGACAGGCGTCCTCGCGAAAGGGCACCTTGTCCTGTAATCCATACACTTCTGAAGTCGACGTGTAGACAAAGCATTCATAGTCGTTGTACGACTCGAGCAGGTTTGCAGTTCCCTTTGCGTTGACGTCATAAACCTCATCGACATGGGTGAAGCTGGAACCGACATGGTTGTACGCCGCGAGATGGAAGACAATCTCTGGCTTGAGCTTTTTGACCTGCTGCAGGGAGTCGACGTTCCGTATGTCCGCTTCCATGACATGTATCGAGTCCCAGATATGCTTGAGACGAATGTTCTTGACTACGCTATCATATCTCGTCATTATCGTGACATCTGCACCCTCTTTAACGAGCCTTTCTACAAGATGTGATGCTATGAAGCCTGAACCACCCGTGACTAGAACTCTCTTTCCCTTCATTTCAAACCCCTCCCAATGTGTAGAACTCCTTGAGTTGATTCTCTGCCGCTTCCTTCTCGACCGTGTCGTTTATCGTGATGTGCTTACCAGTATGTTTGTACTCATAAAGCTGTCCTGCGTTCACGACCTTCTCAAGGAATGTGACCATATTATCCCCTGGAGTGATCAGGTCTAACGCTTTATTCTCGAATACCATGAAACCTATGTTCATCCATTGGTTCAGGACGGGCTTTTCTCTGAATGATGTGACCTTGAATTGGCTGTCTGAATAAACAAGACCAAAGGAGATGCGCAAAGGGAACGTGGTTATGGTCACCATTCCGCCCGTGTTTTTGTGGAAGCTTACAAGATCATTTATGTCGACATTGGCTATCGTGTCGCCATAGACTACGATGAAACGGTCAGATAGGAGATTTTTCGCTGCTTTGATTCGGCCGATTATATCCACATCGCCGGCGTCAGAAAATTCGACCTTCCACCCATGGTCGTTTTTCTTTATGTAGTCCTTGATTACATCGCCTTTATAACCGATTGCGAGCACAAAGTCAGTGTATTTCTTCTGAGCGAAATATCCCATGACATGCTCAAGCAATGGTTTTTCACCGACATAGACCATTGGCTTTGGTATGTCTTCAGTTATGGGCCTTAAACGCAGGCCTTTGCCGCCGCATAATATCAAGATTTTCATGACAATAACTGTGATGTCGAGAACAGACTGATTATAAAGCTTTCTGGAACAGTGAGATATGGTTATTAAAGTCGTTAAAGAGGTTTCTGGAGCACTTAATCTGCGGTCGAATTCTGAGAAATAACCACGGGATCAGATTGGCCCTTATCAAGCTAGATCTTGTATTAATCGATTCTTTTAAGTATCGTTATCTTTGGGTTCACGAAAGACACAGGAATATCAGTCAGGGTCACTTCTTTGAATTCAGCCACCACACGATACCCTGCCTCACCATCCAGTAATTCAGAAAATAGTTGGGTGGATTCAAAGAATGACTGTGAACTATGATCTCCTTCGACAAAACGATAATCGTCGAAATATCTTCCATAATAATCGTCCGAGAGTATGATGTACTGCGGGGATTTTTCGGTGATTAGCTTATTTATGTTCTCTGCGTTCTCGGATCGCGTTCCTGAAGAAAGCCTCAAGACAGTATATTGAGGGAGTGTAGCGCTGACTTTCTGGCCGGTGAACAACTCATTAGGCGCGCTGATGTTTTTCACGGGCAGCACAGGTTCATAGCGTCCTGCGAATGATCCAATAAGCGTTCCTGACGGTATGTTGGTCACAATCCAGTCTCTGGCCGCATATCTCGAATCATGCATGAATTGTTGGTCTAACTCGACCGAGTAGACAAGGGACAAGCCCAAAATCAAGATCAACACTATCACGCGCGAGCGTCTGGAAAATACTGGCGCGCTGATAAGTATCCCCGCTGAGATGACAAGGACAGGAATTATGCAGATCATGTATCTTGCTGGCGCGAAAGTCCACCAGCCGACGCCAAAGAAATAGAACAGCGCGAACAATGGCAGCACCAGGATGTTCTTGTTCTTTTGAGTGAATAGAAGCCAGATGATCGCGATCAATGCGACTATCGCTAACGGCGCCCCTAGCATTGAGATGATGTTGTACAGGTGCTGCAGATAACCCACTCCACCCACTATTCCTGAATCGACATTCTGTGTTTGGAAGACATACACAATGAAATTCTGATAAATCGATATGAGAGATTTCACTGGATGCATCACTATGAAAGGCGTGCCGATTGCGAATCCCAAAAGCGCCATCGACATGAACTTTATCGACGATACTATCCTTCGCTTTTGAGTCAGTATAATGGCGAACAGGCAGAACGCTATGAAGTTAAGGGTTATGAATTTCGTAGAAAAAGATATTCCTGCGAACAATCCTGCCCAATATAATTTACGTGAATCTTGTTCTTTCATCGCCATTGTCAAAAACAACAGTCCCACCATCAACCACATTGTCGCGGCCAGGTCGCTGTTGGTGAATTTTGCGTGTATGATTATGCCTGGCGTGACCGCCAATAGCGCAGCGGCGATAAGCCCTGCAGTCTTTCCAGCCACGTTCTTTCCTATCAAATACGCCAAGAATACTATGGCAATCGCCATCAACACACTTATAGACCTGGCTATGATATAGACGGTATAGATGAAAGATTCATCGGTCCTCAGATATTCCACGGTCAAAGGCACACCAGTCAATTTGAGATACAAATAGTATGGTGCAAGTGCTGCTATGATAGTGTACGCATGCATCGTTGGGCGAGGTATCTTGTCGAAAAAATTGGGATGGAGCGTTCCGCTCCTCGCCATGCTCATCACGGCAGGTACGTAAGAGTCCGGCTCCCATGCGGCCGGTAAGCCCCATGTCATTCCTGTCGAACAAAGGGCCGATGCTGTAAGCAGTATGATAATCAACAAAGCATTGCTACCGATTAAACTTCCGAGTTTCATTCCCAACACAACCACGACAAACAGTCACTATTTATTCCTTCGCATCGACAATAAAGTGATATTTTCACCGGATCACATCCAAGAATCCCGAAAAAATTCGGGATATCTCTTGTTTAGAATATTTTTCGCCGATATGGGTTCTGCATATCATGCCGTTCTTTTTGACAAGATTGTGCTGCTCTGAATAACGTGATATCTCATCCCGCAATCCTCTCGATGATCCTGTCGGAACCAAAGTGGCTCCGGCACACTTGCCCACTATATCCCTGAACCCCCCTATATCAGAAGCGATGATCGGCCTTCCTGCGGCCATCGCCTCGACAGCCACTCTTCCGAAAGCCTCTGCGCACAACGAAGGCATAGCGACGACATCGACACCAGAATAGAACACATCCATCGATGACTCAGGAACCTGGCCATGGAGTATAACCCGCTGGCCGAGCTTTTCCAGAAGCAATCCTGCCAATGGCCCACTGCCCGCGACATGCAATTCCACGTCCAGGCCCTGCAATGCCTCAGCAAGTATACGTGCTCCTTTCGCCTCAGTAATCGCGCCCACATAACCTACGCGCAATCTTTTCTCGGGTTTGGGTAAAGGGAGCTTGAGCAGTTTTGTCGTGTCGACTGGATTCGACAACAGGGTGATACGCTCAGACGGCACCCCATGTAACGTGAGCAGCGAGACCAGGCCACTGCCGATTGGAAGCCATGCCTTGATTCGTGGAATGCCTGACTGGAAATTCCTGTGGCGTCGATAGAGCAGCATCCACGCAAAGGGATTGTTGCGCAAAAACCAGCCGTTCTGCATCTTCCCAAGCCCTCTTGACGCGCGGTAGCATGGGACGAACTCACTGAACGAACAGCGTATGCCGCACTCCTTGCCGTATCTTATTCTGTCACCTTTGGGGCAGAAAATCACCGCGCTGTTCACATGACTAGTTATCGGGATTTTTGTCTCGCGAGAGAGACTCGATGCCAAGACAAGACTGGACGTATTCATGAGATGTATGATATCCGGCTGGTGCTTTCGCAGATACGCCCTACATTGCCTCAAAGCCGAGTTCTTGAATATCAAGTCCCGTTTCAGGTTGCCGGAGATTGTGTCTGGCCGGCCTGTTGTCATGCATCTCCTTATTTCCACTCCATCTAGAGTCTGCATGAACGGAGCATTCGACCTACTTGTCAGCACGGTGACCTGCCATCCCTCCTTGACAAGACCCTTGGCAAGCTGCTGCGCAGAACGCTCGCCTCCGCCTTTCTCGTCGGGCACCCAATATTCTGATATGATCAAGACCGTTCGATTCATGGCTTGGAATCCCAGAATACCCCTTTTAAACGTTCTGCACAAGGCATTCAGCGCACAAGCTCTTTCGCGGCTGAATAGACGTCGTCGACGGATATCAAGGACATATGATTGTGTTTCGCGCAATTCGTGCCAGTCTGTCCCTTATGCACGTTTATGCATGGCGTTGGAATCACTGGCTTGTAGACGAAAGCGTTGCCTTTTCCGAAAGGAGCGAGCACCGCAGGATCGGTCGGACAGAATATACCTAATGTGCGCACACCCTGGGCAGCGGCTATGTGCATGCTTCCTGTGTCGTTCGATACCATGGCGTCGAAACGCTCGACGAGCGCGAAGAATGCTCGTAGTGAGAGTCTGCCTGCCGCGTCGATGACATTGCGTTTCTCTTTCATCATCGATATTACTTGTTCATTGACAGTCTTGTCGAAAGGCGCTCCGACAAACACGATCTTGAATCCATCACTGACAAGTCTGTCGCAGAGTTGCGCGTATTTCTCCGCTGGCCAACGACGCGAATGTCCTGATTCTGCCGTCCCCGCACCAATACCGATCACTCTATCCTTGTCCCCCACCCCATTCGCCCGAATGAAATCAAGAGCTGATTTCTTATCATCGTCAGAATACTGCATCTTCACGAGCGATGTCGGCGTCGATGTGATTCCAAGTGGTCTCGCAAGGTCCATGTAAGTCAGTACAAAGTTCTGGTCGTCACGATAGAAAATCCGCGTATCATACAGCAGTCTTCGGATGCCGTGGTCAAATCCTATCCTGAACTTCGAAACATGATACGAGAGTATCGCGGACATGTTGAGATACGGTTCGCAGTCGATGCAAATATCGTAGTGGTTCGGTCGGGTGATCGTTTGTGGTAATGAAAGAACTTCGTTGATGAACGGCTGGCCCGTGTAAGCCACCCTGTTACGCTCGCGCACAATCACATCAATCGTTGCTTCAGGAAATCGTTCATGGATAGATTTAATCATCGGCAATGTGACTATCGACTCCCCGACGGCCCATAGCTTGATGATGCATATGCGTTTTGGCGACGGAGGCATCTTTCTTCGGCGCGAGAACGGCCAGAGCATCACGACGAGCACCGCCCCGACGTATCTGTCGATGAGATGTTGGATTGACATATGACGGCACCCATTGAATGGCTATAAAAATCTTGAGGAAGTGAAGAACTACTACGACCTGCGCTGCTTGAGCCACTCTATCGTCTTGGCGACCCCTTCCTTTACGCTCACGCGTGGCTCGAATCCAAGTAGGGACTTGGCCTTTGTTATATCCGCGCGCGAATGCTTCACATCGCCCAAGCGCGCCGCGGTGTATTCGGGTTTGATCTGAGTACCAAGATTGTCGTTTATCATGCGCACTAATTGATTTATCGTGATGCTTGTACCTGTTGCGATGTTTATCGTATGACCCGCAACCTTGGGCGCCGTGCAAGCCAGGATGTTCGCCTCGACGTTGTTTTGCACGAATGTGAAGTCCCTGCTCTGTTCACCATCACCATATATCGTCGGCGACAATCCATCAAGCATGGTGTTGATGAATAGTGGGATTGCTGCCGCGTAGGGCGAATGAGGATCCTGTCGTGGACCGAAGACATTGAAATAGCGAAGGTTCACTGTCTGCATTCCGTACAAGTCGTTGAATACCGTCGCGTAGTGCTCACAGCATATCTTCTGGACCGCGTACGGAGATAATGGTTTGGGTGGCACGCTTTCGTTCATCACAGGGAAGTCCTGGTCGCCATATGCTGCCGCGCTTGCTGACAGCACTAAGCGCTTACAACCCGCATCCCGTGCGGCGACTAGCACTACAAGTGTGCCTGTCGTGTTGGTTTCATTTGTTTTTATCGGGTCTTTCACCGACATCGGCACACCGACGTCTGCGGCGCAATGTATCACATAATCGACGCCTTCGCAGACCTTCTTCATTGTAGAAAGTGAGACTATGTCGCCTTCGATGAACTGTATGCTGTCCCAGACCTCAGCAAGGTTCTTTTTGTGTCCTGTGCTGAGATTGTCGAGTACCCTGACCGTGTGTCCCCTCTGAACTAGCTCGTGGACCGTGTTGCTTCCGATGAATCCTGCTCCGCCAGTGACTAGAAATACGCTCACTTACCGAACCTCTCGTTGACTTCCTTGAGTTGGTCATGGCTGCCTATGTCATACCATGCATCCGTGAACCTGAACGCGAATACTGAGCGTTGCTCGACAAGCATCTTGATGAGGTCTCCTGAGTTATCGAGGCGCTGGCCTCCCTTTAGTTTCTCACGCATGAATGCCAGGTCATCGCGCATGAAAAGGTAGCATGCCGTCGAAACAAGGCTGGTCTTGGGGTTCTGCGGCTTCTCCTCGAACCCTATCACTCGGCCTTCGGCGTTGGTCTCGACTATCCCATATTTGCCCGCTGCCTTTGATTTGTCCTGGATATCGAAAACCGCGACAATCGATTTTTTCTTCATGAAGTACTCACGTATCATGTTGCGCAGATCGAAATCAAACAGATTGTCACCCGCGATCACGAGGACATCATCATCTATGCGTGCCTGTGTCAGCACATAATTGATGTCGCCGACCGCGCCGAGTCTGTCTTCATTGGTCTTCGTGTGGTCATTTATGATGATTATCTGCGCCTTGGACTTGGCGGACACTGACCATTCCATGAAATGAGGGTAAAACTTGTCGTTTGTCACGACATAGATTGTGTCGACGGCCACCTTGTCGATTTTCTCGATGATGTGGTTGATCATCGGTTTGCCCGCAACGGTTAGCAATGGCTTTGGCTGGTTCAAAGTCAAAGGATAGAGACGTGTCGCATAACCCGCTGCGAGGATGATTGCTTTCATTGGTCTTACTGCATAGACCTCTCTATAAAAACATTATGATGGTCACGCTTATGACACTGCTGCGGTTGCTGACGCATAAATCCTTATATAGAATCAACCACAGCTCGCAGCCATGAACGGCAAAGTTGAGCTGTCAGTCGTTGTCCCGTTTTATAACGAACAGGAGAACGCAGCTTCTGTCATCAATGATCTGAGGAAGCTGTTGCCATCAAGTCTTTCCTATGAAATTATCGCTGTGGACAACGGCTCACGTGATGACACCGCAGCTGTCCTGCGTTCGCTCGAATCCGACATTGTCAAGGTAGTGACTGTTCCGGTTAACAAAGGCTACGGTCTGGGGGTTCGCACCGGTCTTGAAAATGCTTCGGGCAGGGTTGTCGGATGGACTGACGGTGATGGACAGGTGCCTGCTGGCGCTGTGTTGGATGCTTACAATATGCTTGAAAAAACAGGATGCGATATGATAAAAACACGTCGGGTCAGCAGGAACGACGGTCTTATGCGCAAAGTTGCTTCCCGTGTCTTCTCATCTATGCTGTTTGTCATGTTCGGGCTTTCATATCCTGATATTAACGCGAAACCCAAGATGTTCCTTCGCGAACATCTGCGTGAGATGAGCGTGCGCTCGGATGATTGGTTTCTTGACACCGAGATCATGCTTTCTGCGAAGAGAATGGGACTGGACGTGCGCACCATAGATATAGTGTTCAGCAAACGAAAGAATGGTAGATCGAATATTAAGATCGGCACTATCCTACAATTCATCAAGAATGCCATAATGCACAGGTTCAGAAGATGATGCTATCGGGAATGCGTTTTGTTGTGACGGGTGGAGCAGGTTTCATGGGCTGCCATCTGGTAAGGCGACTTCTCAATGAGGGAGCGGATGTGCAAATCCTTGACCGGTGCGATGGGATTCCGTCACCCCTTGATGACTTACGTACGAAGATATTATTGCATGACATCGATATCACGAACAAGGAAGATGTCATGCGGATTGTCAAAGATATAAAGCCGACCCATATCATCCATCTTGCAGCGATCGTCAACGCAGCCAGGCCTGAAAGGATGCTGCACCGAGCGATCGAGGTGAATATCGGAGGCACGCTGAATACTCTTGAGGCCTCGCGAGCTGTAGGGTGCTCATCCTTCGTCTTTGTCAGCACTAGTGACGTTTACGGACCTGCCGCCACTCCATTCAAGGAAGACGCACCCCTTGACCCTCGTAATCCCTACGCATTCACTAAAGCTTCATCTGAACTCCTTTGCTTGATGGCCAATCACACCAATGGACAGCCTGTTACGATAGTGCGACCTTTCACAACATATGGCCCTGGCCAGAAGCCATTCATGCTTGTCACGCATGTGATCACCAACGCACTTATGGATTCATCCATCAAGACCACCGCCGGCGCCCAGTGCAGGGAGATAAATTATGTTGATGACATCGTCGATGGACTTGTGCGGGCTGCTGTCACGCCAAAAGCTATAGGCCAAATAATCAATCTTGGTTGTGGAATAGAGCTTCCTGTCTTGAGTATAGTCAGGCGCATAGTCGAGATGTGTGGAAAGGATCAGTCTCTTATTGACGCAACAATGCCGTACAGAGATGATGAGGTATGGCATATGCGGGCCGACAATTCAAAAGCGCGTGATCTGCTGGGATGGAGCCCTAAGGTTTCCATAGAAGACGGCCTCAAGATGACGATCGATTGGTATAAAGAACACCGCTGATTAATTGACCACATCAAAATTAGTTAATGTGCGGGCTTGATTTCTTCGATAGTGCCATGAATTCTTCTATCTGTGATTTGCATAATACATATGCATCCGAAGAGTTGTATGATCCATACCATTCTACCACAAAGCGTAGCGCGGTGTCGATATCAAGAACGGGTTTCCAACCGAGATGGAAGTAAGATTTGCTAGAATCCAGGCTCAGGAACCTTGTCTCGTGCGGGGCATTTCCTCCAGATATGTCATTCCAACTACCCTCTCCCATCATTCTGATTATCCTCTCGACGACCTCACGGACCGTGATTATGGAATCATGCGTCGGCCCGAAATTCCACGGGCCTTCGAATCTATCATTCTCTGAAAGGCGTGCGCCCAAAAGAAGATAACCATTAAGTGGATCGAGTACGTGTTGCCAAGGACGGGTGGAACTTGGGTTGCGCACCTGCACAGGTGTTTTCGCGAGTAGCGCACGCATCACGTCGGGGACGATTCGGTTGCGCGACCAATCTCCGCCGCCGATGACATTGCCTGCTCGAGCGGATGCGCAACGTATGTCTTTTCCAGAGAAGAAAGATTTCGTGTAAGAGTTCACGACGTGCTCTGCACAGCTTTTGCTGGCGCTGTACGGATCCACACCGCCCAATTCATCATTCTCCTTGTATCCCCAAATGTGCTCCTTGTTCGCGTAGCATTTATCCGATGTTATTGCGACCGTTATTGGCGTGTTTGATTTTCGGACGCACTCCAGCACATTGGTTGTGCCTATCACATTGGTCGTGAATGTCGTGACAGGATCATCATATGATTCGAGCACCAGTGGCTGGGCCGCGAGATGGAAAACGACGTCAGGATCATGCTCACTGAACGCGTTTCGTAGCTCCTCAAGATTACGAACGTCTCCCCTGACATCGACGATTCGCTTACCTAGATTGGTCACGCCGAAGACTCCATCCTGGTATATCGGATCCAGCGCATAGCCAACGACTTTGGCACCTAGCGATTCAAGCCACAACGACAACCAGGAACCCTTGAATCCCGTATGACCCGTGACGAGGACGGTCTTGCCCCGGTAGAAATCAGCATAGTCCAAACTATTTCCTCCAGACCGCCCATGGAGCACCATTGCTCCACATGCGGTTCATCTCAAGCAGATCCTTGTATGTATCTATGCATGACCACATGCCGTCGTGCTTGTAAATCATCAGATTGCCTTCGGCCGAGACTTTCTCGAGCGGTTCACGTTCGAGCTGCAATGTATCGTCACCTTCTAGATAATCGAAGAACTCCGGTTCGAAGACGAAAAACCCGCCATTGATGTAGCTGCCAGTGACCTGGGGTTTCTCCTTGAAATCTATAACTGTGTTTTCCCTTATGTTCAGCTCACCCCAACGGGATGATGGCCTAACACCCGTCACTGTCGCGGTCTTGCCATGTTTTTTGTGGAAATCGAAAAGTTTGCCTATGTCGACATCAGCCACTCCGTCACCATATGTAGCCATGAATGTCTCTTGGCCTATATATGGTCTCAATTTTCGAAGACGGGCGCCGGTCATGCACTCAAGCCCGGTGTCCACAAGTGTCACCTTGAAATCGTCTGTTTCCTCTCCGAAGAAATCAACCTTGTTTCTCTTTAGATCGACATGTACGTTCTGGTTGAGCGCGACGTAATTTAGGAAATAATTCTTTATTACATCCCCTCTGTATCCCAATGCAATTATGAAATTGTTGAATCCGTGATGGGCATACATCTTCATGATATGCACTATGATCGGGATGTTGCCTACAAGAACCATGGGCTTAGGCTTGAATTCTGTCTCTTCACGCAGCCGCATTCCCATGCCTCCAGCAAATATAACGACTTTAGTGTCCTGTGCCATGGCCCCGCTCCACAGAGCCCGAGGATAATCCGTCGAGCTTCATGATTTCATTCCGACTCATACGCTTTATTAATGTTTTGGATATAAGCATCACATTATCAACGACGCATATCAAGTTCCTCCGATTTGGATTGTGACTTCTCCTGTGCAAAAGATTATATATCGACTGTCAGAAACCGCATTTCATGGCATCACATGTGCCTCGTAAATTCATCGAGGTCCTCCGAAAGACAGGCATGATGAGGGTCATCAACTCAGTCTATTCCACATTCTTCCGTTTCTTGAAATGGATCGCGTCTTTGATGGGTATGAACCCGCTGGACGCGGTTTACACTAAAGGGTTTTTCAAGGACGTCACAAAAGCCACGGCGCCAAGCGCGGCGATTGTCGCACGCTCAATCGTAGAATCTGTGGATGTCAAATCCACCATCGATGTGGGTTGCGGCCCTGGAGTTTACCTGCACGAGATGCAAAAACTCGATGTCGAGGTGCTCGGGATCGACGGCAGCGCCCAATCCAGGCAACAATCCGTCCTTGATCCTTCGCTAATCATCCTCAAAAATGTCACAAAACCTCTGAACATTGACCGTAGATTTGATGTCGTCATCTGTTTCGAAGTCGCAGAACACATACCAAAACAATCATCACAGGTACTGGTTTCGAACCTGGTTTCGCTCGGAGACGTTGTTTTCTTCACCGCAGCACCTCCAGGACAAGGCGGCACCGACCATATAAACGAACAGCCGATGGAGTTCTGGACTGATCTTTTTGCCAGACAGAACTTCCACCTAGATAAAGGCCTCACCGAATCAATCAGATCTGAATGGCGCGAGAAAGAAGTCGTGTGGTGGCTTCACAGGAACCTGATGATATTCAGGAAGTCGAAATGAGACGTCTTAACGCACTTCTCTTACTGTCATTGATTGCGGTTTCATTGATGCTTCCCGCGCTCGTCAACTACGACAGACTTGTCGGCGGCTTCGATATGGAGCGGCAGGTCTATCCTTGGGAGGATTTCCTGCAGCGTTCTTTGGGGCAAGGCAAGATCCCCTTGTGGAATCCTCTCAATCTTATGGGAGAGCCTTTCGTCGCTAATCCTTCTACCGAGGTTTTCTATCCTGTGAACCGTTTGATCTTCGCGGTCCTTCCTTTGCCTTATGCATTCACATATTGCTATCTGGTTGATTTGATGATATTGGGTATTGGCACGTTCCTTTTGGCAAGACGATTGAAATGTTCTGACAAAGGCGCATTGCTTGCAGCCGCGTCGTTGATGGGAAGCAGTTACATCATGATGCGCATTTACGCTGGCCACCACATGGTCCTGCCCAGCGCCGCGTGGATTCCATTGACATTGTTCCTTCTTGATATCGCAATCGCTGACAGGAAGTGGGGAGCGGCAGTGCTATCAAGTTTGTCGTTTGGGATGATGGTGCTAGCAGGGCATGTACAATCAATATTCCACATAGGAATCATAATGGTCGCTTGGACTCTCTATCGGGGCGTCATTCCGTTCGACGTGAAGAACTTTCTCAGGGCTTCATTGATGCTCGCCTTTGTCTTGGCCTTCGGACTGCTCATCGGCGCGGCACAGGTGTTACCGACCTTGGAACTGGCAGGACAATCTGCGAGGATTTCTGGATTCGCCATAAAAGAATCTCTCGCCATGTCACTTGAGAAACAGGACTTGCTTTCTTTTGTGATGCCAAATGCTCTTGGCAATCCTGTCGATGGGACTTATGTCAACCATGGTGCGTATTCAGAAGTGGTCATATACGTGGGATTGCTTCCGCTCGCGTTCGCCTTGCTTGCCTTGTGGCGCTGGCGGACCAAGGATGTTTGGTTCCTCTTATTGCTGGGGATCGGAAGCTTGATCCTCGCGTTCGGCAAGACGTTCCCACCTAACTTGTTGGTTTGGAAATACCTTCCCCTGTTCAACCTGTTCCACATCCCGCCACGATTCTCCATGATTTGGGCGCTTTCGGCTTCGCTTATCGCCGGAATCGTTTTGACATGGCTTGACTCCGCACTCACTGACTCCGAACGCAAGATAGTGAGAATCGTTGGAGTGGCAATCGTCGCATGCGCCATCATGACTTTTGCCGTAGCGCTCATAATGCAGTTCAACCACGACGCTGTCCATGGTATCGCGAACTCTGCTTTGGAGCAACGTTTCGCCCAATTGGAGAACGCCAAAGTTCCAATCGCCCAGTATTCTTCGAAGCTAGATGGCATGATCTCTTCTGCGATCAATGATATGCTGATTTGCGGCGCGCTCGCCTTGATCATTGGAGTGTTATTGTTGTGGCGTGCGAGGATCCCATTCTCGAATGACGCGTGGGCATTCGCCATAATCGCATTCGCGGTCGTAAATTCTGTGATATATTTCTATCCGATGCTGGTTATGCTCCCACCCGAACAAGTGGTTGTCGGTGCCGGACAACTCGGGTTCCTGCGGCAGAACGCAGGGATTGACAGGATATGGAACAATGACGGTTCGTACAAAAACAATCAGGCCATGCTCTTCAATGTGGCGTCGATATCAGGTTACAATCCACTTCAAATCCAGTCACAAAAAGACATGCTCGCACTGGTGAGCGGTAACTCTTCGGGTTTGCTCGATCTTCTCGATGTGCGTTACAGGACTTCGAAAAATCCTTTCTCAGAGAAAGGATGGACACAAGTGTTCAATTCATCAGGATATGTCTACACGAATGACGATGTTCTTCCACGGTCTTTTGTCATTTACAGGGCAAGCGCACTCTCCAAGACCGATACCTTGGCAGTGATAGCGTCGCCCGACTTCAGGCCGGTTGACCGTGCATTGGTCGACGAGCTTCCTTCAGGATGGAAGGACGGTAAAGACGGCATCGACGCTGCGGACATCATTTCATATGAAGGAAGCAAAGTTAGGATTGATTGCGATGCAAGTGAAGACGGGCTCCTGGTGCTCTCAGACACGTATTATTCGGCGTGGAAAGCATATGTGGATGGCCAAGAGGTCCCGATAATCCGCGCTTACTGCGGGATCAGGGCAGTCCCTGTCGCTAAAGGACACCATTCGGTGGAATTCGTTTTCGACGCGTCCGCTGCTATCATAGGATCGGCGCTTTCGGTTGTGGCTCTTATAACAGTCGCAGTAATCCTATTGATCATTAGTATACGATCAAGATCAGACCTTGCATCTAAAAGATTATGATTGGGTCCTGATTACGCCACGGCCTACGCCATAATAGTTCAGTCCTGATACGACGACCTTTGAAGGAGTGCATATGTTCCTTCCGTCGAACACCCATCCCGGTTTCTTCATCTTCGCGGCGATGGCTTTGAAATCAAGGTTCTTGAACTCATCCCAATCAGTGACTAGCACCATGGCGTCCGCGCCATCGACCGCTTCCGCGACCGATTCAACGACCAGGATATTGTATGCAAATGGCTTGTCGCCATAGACCTGTTTTACTTTATGACCTGCTTCTGGATCGACGACTCGCACATTGGCGCCTTCGGCCGCAAGCATCGAGATAATATCTATCGCAGGAGAGTCCCTTATGTCGTCGGTATTAGGCTTGAACGCGAATCCTAGAACGGCCACCGTTTTGTTCGGCAACGAGTAGAGGCTTTCGTGGATCCTTCGGACGAAACGCTCGCGAAGCAGGTAGTTCAGGTCGTGCGCGGCCTGATAGAATCTTGCTTCTGCCTCGAGGTTGAAGTGACGCAGCAGGTAGATCAACGCGCGCACGTCCTTTCCGAAGCACGATCCGCCCCAACCTATGCCCGCCGCCAGGAACTTGTTGCCGATCCTGTTATCCATGCCCACTGCCTTTGACACTTCGGTCACGTCTGCGCCACTGCAATCACAAAGCGACGCTATGGCGTTGATTTGTGTAATCTTAGTCGACAAGAAAGCGTTGTTCGCGAGCTTCGCCAGCTCGCTGCTCCAGATCATCGTGTGAAGTATGACTTCGGAAGGGAAAGATGAGTATAGCTCATTCATGAATTTACGGGCATACTCATCGTTCGGTCGCGTGCCTACCAGTATCCTGTCCGGCTGCAAAGCGTCTTTGACCGCGGTGCCTTCAGCCAGGAACTCGGGATTCGATACTACATGAAACTTGCCGCGTTGTGATGGTGAACTGACGCTGTTGAATATCTCCTCGATGCGTTCTGCGGTGCGCAACGGCACTGTGCTTTTCTCGACAACAACCATGTCGCCGCGGGAGTGGGCTGCTATCGACCTTGCGACTGAATCTACATATGTCATGTCAAAACTGCCGGTCGCTATGCCTTCCATCTTGGTCGGTGTGCTGACACAGACAAAGACCACCTCAGACTTGGATATTATGCCAGGAAGGTCTGTCGTGAAGAAAAGGTTCTTCCCTCGATGCTTCATTATGAGTTCAGGCAAACCTGGTTCCGACAACGGGAACGGAGGTCCGTTTGCGAACTGCTGTATCTTTTCGTTGTTGCTGTCGACGCATGTGACCTGGTGGCCTAGCTCGGCAAGCACCGCGCCAGTCACTGATCCTACATAGCCTGTTCCAATCACGCACACTCTCTTTGCCATGGTTTCGCCTCTCTGGACTTCGTTAATAAGCATTGTTGTTTCTCAATCCAGATGACAAATCCACAACGTTTATAAGAGGGATTTTGAGCGGATACAAATAAAAGATGCAGGTGTTTCATGCAAAAGAAAGTTCTCGTTACCGGCGGCGCAGGATTCATCGGTTCGTTCATCGTGGACAAGCTTGTCAACGAGGGGCATGATGTCCGCGTTCTCGATTCACTCGAGCCACAGGTCCATCCTGAAGGCAAATGGCCATCATACATCAACCTGAAAGCCGAATATATTAAGGGAGATGTCCGCGACGCCGAGGCTCTCAAACACGCACTCGAGGACGTCGAGATCATATTCCACAAGGCTGCCGCTGTCGGTGTCGGCCAGAGCATGTACCAGATCCACAAATATATGGATGTCAACACGCTCGGCACCGCAAGGCTTCTTGACACTGTTGTCAACGGCAACTATCCGATAAAGAAGATCATCGTCGCTAGCAGCATGAGCATATATGGTGAGGGAGAGTACATGGATGAGGATACCGGTGCAATCGCGTATCCGATGCTCCGACAGGAACAACACCTCAAAGAAGGGCAATTTGAGCATCTGGGCCCTACAGGAAAACCTCTGATCCCGATCCCTACCAAGGAAACGAAGCCGCTGCAGAGCACCAGCATCTATGCGATCAGCAAGAAGGACCAAGAGGAGATGACGCTCACGATTGGAAGGACATACGGAATTCCTAGCGTCGCCCTGAGATACTTCAATGTTTTCGGACCAAGGCAATCGCTCTCTAATCCATACACGGGCGTTGCCGCAGTTTTCATGAACCACATCAAGAACGACAAGCAACCGGAGATATTCGAGGATGGCATGCAGAGCCGCGACCTCGTATCGGTCCATGACATAGCGCAAGCGAATCTAAAGGCTATGCGGAACGCAAGTGCCAACTTCGAGGCGTTCAACATCGGGTCGGGCAGACAGCTTACAATCACCGAGGTCGCAAAGATCCTTGCGCAGCTATACGGAAAAGAGCACATTCGTCCTAGAATCACGGGCAAATACCGTGCTGGCGACATACGTCACTGCTTCGCGGACATTTCAAAAGCTCGCGGCAAACTTGAGTTCGAGCCTGAAACGGGTTTTGATGACGGCATGCGTGAACTGATGGAATGGGCCAAGACACAGAAGGTAGCAGACATGGTCGGCAAAGCGACCGATGAACTTAAATCAAAGGGCCTTGTCAAGTGAATATTCATTTGAGACTAGACTTACCTGACGTGATATTATCAATTCATCTATTCTGTCTCGGCATCAGATGTGACGAAGAAGCTCCCGCACCCTGTGCGTCATGGTGTGCTCTTTGACGACACGATCATATCCTGCCTGCGCAATTTTGTTACGTTCTTCGTCGTTTTCGATATAGTAGTCAGCGAGCTCCTTGAATTCTTTCTCGTCTTTATAGACCAAGATTTCCTTTCCTTCCTTGAAGAATCGATCGACATCCCGTGGCATGTCTGTTAACTGGAAAGATCTGCTTGCCGGTATCTCAAATGTCCTTGGATTCGGAACTATGAACTCTTTTCTTTGGCCATACGGATTTATGACCACCTTTGATTCATTGAACAGACGGATCATCTCTTTCGGAGTCACCAAAGGCAGCGCTATTTTCGCAAGCTCGTGCGAGGCTGTGTCCCACTTGGCGCCTGCCAGTCGCAGGGATCTTCCTGCATATGGCTCGATGAGCCGTTTCCTGTTGTCATACGCTGTTCCCACGAGACACAAGTCCGCGGGGAACTGTCTTTGCTCCAATGGGATGACTTCTTTGTGAGCGTCATCTGGCTCGGCACCTGCGGGCAGGTAATACGTCTTCGGATTGATCTGCTTCATGGGCTCCACATATTGGAGGTCATAGATGAACAAGGAGTCATATTCGTCCATGTTCGATATCTTGTTGCACTTATCAAGTACTCCGAAAGGCTCGTCGATGTTCCAGTTCACTGCCTTGATGCCTGATTTTGTTATCTTGGATATGGTGCCAAGGTTGATGGTCTCGCCTTTAATGACGATTATGAGATCAGCCGGCCAGTTAGTGGCTGCGCGTACTAGCTGTATGTTCAAGAACGAGTTCGTCAAAGACATGAGGTTAAGGTGCCATTTGCGATATGAGAAAGGCCTGACTTCATGGCCCAATGAGTTTAACGCGTTGACTATCTGATGGCCCGTGCCATTCTGCCTGGCAAATGAAGAATCAACTACTATTACACGCATATGCTGTCGCGACAGAGTCCGATATAAATAAGTAATGGGTTTCGGATCCAACTAACGCGCTGATCCTCCAAATGCCTAATGAACTGCCTTCGAATCATTCATCATCGATTTCTTTCGTGCGTAAAGGATCCTGTCAGAATCTATTCCTGTGACAAAGTATCCTTGTCGTGACAAGAGCATCCTCGCCTCTTCGGCGTTCTCATGCGTCTCCATGACTATTCTGTATATTTTCGAGAACGCATTTTTGGTGCGTAGCACATCTATCTCCGATCCCTCGATATCCATCTTCATTATATCTATGTGGTCTGCCCCGCATCTCTTGAGGAATGTGGAGAATGTAAGAGACTCGACTGGTACGCTTCGCCCTATTCCTGAATGTAATGAATGCGATCCTGACGCGAGCGAGATAAAAAGATTGACATTGCTGTTTTTGCTTGATACTGCTACTTTGAAAGGCGTCACGTTATTTAGCTTGTTACGCTTTATGTTCTGCTCAAGGATTGAGTGGTTGATCGGGTACGGCTCGACGCTTATGACACGACCTTCCTGGCCGACGCGTTTTGAAGTTTGGAAGGTATAGCAACCCACATTCGCGCCCAAATCTAGTACAATATCGCCCTTCTTAGGTATGAAATCATTGAACAAGAAATATTCCCTGTCATGCATGAGGGAGACCGCCATTGGCAATTGTTCAATCATGAGCGAGTCGCCGTTCCAGAATATCAGTCTGGACTGATGTTTGGATGAGAACCTCAAGAACGCGTCTTTTCCTGACAAACGCCATAAAATGTGGCCATAAAGGAACTTGGCAAGTAAGAATGGACCATTGATGAAATTTGTGCAGAAAAATACGGAGACGCTCAAGACACGTAAGACTGCTCTTGACAAAGACATGATTCGTGGTCAACAGACACGAATTATAAGTCTTTCGGACTTTGAAAAATTCTATCCCGTATTGTTTTAAAGCCACTTCCCGCGACCGCAATTCAGCATTTTTTGGTCGATTAGCGCTTTCAGCACATGATTGGGCGCGATACGTTTAAGGCATTCCATCTGGTTGGCGTTCGTGCACTTGAATGGCCTTGTCACGTCATAACATGGAGAACAGGGAATATGGTGGCGGATGTGGTGGCCTTTTGGGCCGTATGGTCCTATCCTGTCAGGATCAACAGGACCCATTATCGAGATGACAGGAGTGCCGACAGCCACTGCGAGATGACCCAGGCCCGAATCGTTTGCGACCATAGCTGAGCATTGTCCTATCAGCGCAGCATTCTCTCGGAAACTGCCCGTGAATATGTCCGCATCAGACATCTTCTCCTTTATTCGCGGCGCCAGTTCCATCTCATCAGGCCCCAGGAAGAACAGGACACGCGCCTTGTACTTGTCACGGAGCATCTGGGCAAGCGCGACGAAATTTGCTATGCCCCATCTCTTCCATGTCTGGTTCGAGTTGCTTCCAGGATGCATACCTATCAACAGTCGCTCATTGAACTTATTCACAGTGTTTTCCGCTGCCTTGATCTCGTCTTTTTTGAGGTATACTCTCGGCTCTTTTGTTTGAACCTTGATTCCGAGAACGCTCAACAAGTCGATGTTCCTCTCCACCTCGTGCACAGGCCTGTGCATGACCGTGATGTTGTGGAAAAGGGTGGTCTGAGATCCACCCGCGTCATATACATGGCCTACACGGTATCTTGCGCCACACACAAAGCCTAGGAACGCATTGATTATTCCTGAAGGCAATGTGTTGAATACAAGGTCATAGCGTCTTCGGCGCAACGCGAATATGGATCTGAACGGGTGCCCGTCATAGACAATGACTTTGTCGATGTACGGATTGTTCTCGAGCGCCGCCTTCGACCCTCGGGAGACGACTATGACTTCCAGGCGCGCCCATGGCATGCTCTTCTTCAATGCCTCCAGACATGGAGTCGCGAGCAGGAGATTACCGATTCCAGACAAAGCGAACACTCCTATCGACTTGACCGCGCGCTTGTCGAATACGATATTCCGATGTCGCTCAAACGGCCTGCCCATCATAGCTATTATCCTCAGAACGGTCTTGGTCAGGCTTCCCATATGCATTCCGCGAGAATGGCGTTATAAAAGATTAATGGACGCGTGATGGGTCTTTGTAATAACTCTGGGAAACTTTATTAGCTGGAGATATCAGATGGCTACAAATGGGTAATGATAGAATATTCATGCCAAAAAACCACATGGATCATCTCTATACTTCGCGCAATCCTCTCGTGAGGGTTCCTCACACCAAGCGCTTGGATGCCATAGTGGCACGCCTGCCTACCAGAAGGATCAGTGTGCTAGACGCAGGATGTGGCGAGGGCCACCTGCTTGAAAGGATGCACGCCCGCCTGCCTGACAATGACTATGTTGGCGTCGACATAACTGATGTCGCGCTCGAGAAATCGGCGCAGCGCGTCCCGTTCGCAACGTTGCGAAAAGCGAATCTGCTCGCGTTACCCTTTGATGATGGGTCGTTCGATGTCATCGCGTGTACAGAAGTGGTCGAGCACGTGACTCAATACAATCTGATGCTGGCTGAATTCTCCAGAATCCTCAAGAAAGGCGGATTGCTCTTCATAACTTTCCCGAATGAGCCACTCTGGACCATGAGCAGGTTCCTACTCATGCGTCGTCCTGTGAAGGTGCCGGACCACGTTAATTCTTTCACGCCTCGTCGGATGAAGAAAGCGGTTCCATTGGTTTTCGTGGAACGCGTGAACCTTCCGTTCGGATTACCATTCCCAATCACCCTCAATTGCCTGATGGTTTTCAGGAAGGATTGACAGGAGTCTCCTTTTCTGGCGTGGATTGCTGCAGTGTCGGATGGTGCTGGCGTCCGAAATATGTACCTCTATTGATGTAAAGACCAAGACATACCGACGCCATTGTCACGACGATAAACGTCACTGGGTTGAGCGGTACGCGCAGGAATATGTCGAGTGGGACATAGGCCGCACCCCATGCAAAACCGATGATATTGGCCAACAGGAATGTCTGGACAAATGTCTGCTTCAGTGGATAAGCCCAGACATATCCTGGAAGAAGGATGAACGCAGCATAGCCTAGCGTGATCGCAACTATTGCATACGGGCTCTTGTACGCGATGCTCAAGAGCAACATGAATCCCAAAGATATCGCGAACCAGGTTCCTGCCATCTTCAGTTCACGCAGCATGTTTCCTCCCGACTACCACTATGCCGTTCCTGTTGTATACGATATCATATCCTTCCGACTTGAGAGTCTGGACGAACCACGCGTTTATGTTCGCGACCTGTTCGTTTTGGTTCTCCATGTAAACATAATCAAAATCTGATATCCTAGCCGTTCGATTCCATTCAGGGTAGTTCACATATGACATGAATCCTGACTCGCGCACGTGGGTGTGTCTTACTGTCAAGGCGTTCCATTCGACAGTCCAATCCAGCGGCATCGTCTCGTTCTTGACTATGTATTGTACATGGCGGATCAATTCATCCGGTTCGACTAATCCCGCGATGCGTTTGGTGAACATCGGATTTGCCTGGCCCGTGCCTTCCAACATCAAGATCTTGCTGTCCACAGGGATTGATTTCTGTATCCACTGGTACGCTTCCCACTTCTGCAGGGTTATGTGCTCTCCTGCAAGTCCTGATTGCAGTTGGGAATACGGCGCGTATCCTGCCCACAACAGCAATACGCCGACTATGATGACCGAGACATACTTCAATGATTGTTGGAGCCGCACCATGCTCAGCAAAGACACCACGACAAGCGCGACCAATGGCATCATCACATACGGCTGGAGCGCCCGCATGCGCAGGAGATAGTAGGGATCCTTGAATATGAATGGCGTGGCATAGATCACGAACATGTAAAGACTGATTACTCCTAGCGCGCCTTTGAACTTGCGCCATTGTATTCCCATTGCGATTATGCTTATCGCCGAAGGGATGAGCACCCACCATGGGAAGAAGTATAATGCTGGAAGTGTCAAACCTCCAGTGTAGCTCGTGTCATAATACGTGGGATTCGGGGAATAGATGCCAGGCACCATAGACTGACTTGCATCACCCCACACCCAGATGAAATGCGGAAGCAGAAGCACGAACAGTATCGCTGAGAACGAAGCAAGGGCTGTGAAGGACGCGATTCTTTCTTTCAGGGTACTGGTTTTCTTCCATACCTTCCAAGCCATCACCGCCCAAAGAGGGAATATCGGGATCAGATCCTGCGGGTGCGTTATTATTATGGCCACGACACAAGCATTGGCCACCCACAACTGCCACCTGTGCCCGTCCCGGAGGAAAGAGACGCACATCCATACGAACGCCACTACGAAGAAATATGCCACCACTTGTATCCACAGCCCTATATATATCGAATAGAACCACGCCTGCAAACCAAGAGGAAGCACCAACGTGATTACCGCCAGCGTCGCCACTAGTTCGCTCTTGAAGCCGCGTTCGATGATGAAGAACACTATTCCAATCCCAAAAGCCGCGAACAAGCAGACAATGAAATATATCGTCGTCCACGACGGCAGCCCTGTGAATGTCGTCAATATCGCCGCTTGCGTATACAACAGCGGCGGTTGCACGTTCATCGCCTTGGTGTCGCCGAATGCCACCCATGCAGGATAGTATTTCCACTGGTGCGTGTCTATGATGTTCTCGACCGCGAGAGCGTGATAGAACGGGTCTGCTGCCTTGATGTTACCAGGATGCGTCAACGGCAACCCATCGAGACCCATGTACAAGAAGGCCGCCACGATTATTATAGGCAGCACGACATACTCCGCCTTGAATTCCATGCCTTCGAAGCAAGAGCACGGGTATTTAATGATTGCCCGACAAGAATATATACGACAATATGCGGGATTGTCGTCATGGTGAGCATATCCGTTGTCATACCCGCATACAACGAGGAGAAGCGTCTTGGCAGAACGATGAAGACCGTGCTGGACTATCTCAAGGAGAAAAATCACGACTATGAATTGATAATAGTCGACGACGGATCGAAGGACCACACAGTCGATGTCGCAAAGGAGTTCGGCGACGCGAGGACGCGCGTGATACGGAACGACCGTAACCATGGAAAGGGATACACCGTTCGCAACGGCATGCTCAACGCTTCGAAAGAATGGATTCTGTTCGCCGACGCTGATTTGTCGACGCCTATAGACGACTTGGAGCTGCTCCTGGAGAATGATGATGCGCAAGTCGTTATCGGGTCGCGTGGCGTCGACCAGTCCAAGGTCATCGTCCATCAGCCGTTCTATCGTGAATTCAGCGGAAAGATATTCAACCGCCTTGTAAGGCTTCTCACTGTCCGAGGGGTCAAGGACACGCAATGCGGCATGAAGATGTTCAGGCGTGACGCTGCTCATAGGATTTTCAGCAAACAGACCATAGAGGGTTTTGGCTTCGATGTCGAAATCCTATTCATAGCTCAAAAGTATGGCTACAAGATAGTTGAAGTGCCTGTACGCTGGTTCAACGACACGAATACCAAAGTGCGGTTCCTGCGTGACGCCACAAGGATGTTCATGGACTTGCTCAGGATTCGGAAGAACGACTTGCTGGGACGCTACAAAGAGACCGCATCTGACCAGAACGCCCAAACCTCGAAACCTTTATAAAGGGACGCCTTGTTTGTCGTCTTTGGACGGCCATAGGAGCGAGGTTCTACCCGATCCCATTCGAACTCGGCAGTCAAGCTCGCTTCCGTACCCACTTGTACTGCATTGCGCGGGAATGTGGGTAAGTTGTCCACCTTTTTTATTATTCATGATCACTTTCTTCGTTCAGGCAAGACTTTTGGGTTAAGCTTTTTCGAGTGCGAACGAGAAAAAGGTTATTGGCCACCTTTATTTTTCTCAACCACTCAGATTTAGAACTCTAACACTTGACTTCTTTCTGCCAATCAATCGCTCGCCGCAATCCTTCATCAATCCCGATTGTCGGCTTGTAGCCAAGCAGATTGCGGGCCTTGCTGATGTCTGCGACGTAATGCATCAGCTCCCCTGTCCTGTTGGGCTTGACTGTGATCGGCTTCTGCATGCCGAGTATGTCCTGTATCTTGTTGGCGACTGTCAGCAATGACACTCCCGTTCCTGTCGCGACGTTGAATGTCTCACCGCCGACTTTTTCGAAAGATTCTATCATAGAGACAACCGCAGAAGCGGCATCGTCGATGTAGGTGAAATCATATGTCTTGTCTGCACCGAAGACAGTCAGCTCTTCGCCTGCCAGCGTCTTGCGCACGAATAACGGCACCAACCTGTTGCTGTCGTCATAGCGTCCGTAGACGTTCGAGAATCTGACTATTACCTGCTTGATGTCATAGCATGTGGCGTAGGCATGGACAAGCGCCTCGCCCGATACCTTGCTTGCAGTGTATGGGCTTTCAGAACCGCACAAAGTCGCCTTGTCCTCGGATATGGCTTCCGTGCCTTGGTCGCCGTATACCTCGCGCGAGCTTGCGAAAATGAAGCGTTTGACCCCTATCTTGCGACAGAACTCAAGGACGTTGTAGGTGAGGTTGATGTTCTCTATCGCCAATGTCGGATCGACGACAGAGTCATATACGCGGGCATTTGCCGCCAAGTGCACGATAAAATCAATGTCGCGTGGTATCATCGTGAAAGTCTCTGAGATGAGCAGGTCGCCGACAATGGTGCTTTGCTGCACCGCAGGCGACCATTTATTGGGCTTGCGGTCCACGCCGACAACGCCAATGCCTTTCGAGATCAGCAGTTCGCATAGCCGAGTGCCTATGGTTCCGCTGCTACCTGTGACCAATACCTTTGGCTTTTGCATGGATGGGCGCTGGCTGTGTGCTTTAAGAAGATTATGATTTTGGCTCTATGATTTCCACGACGACATCGCCGCTGGCCTGCTTGTATTCCTTGACCTGAAGGTGTTTCTTCATGGCCGCGTCGATGGTGCCTTTCTTCCGTGCTGCCGAGAACTCGTTGAGCATCGATTCGAATTCCTGGTAGCGTTCGTAGAGTGTCTCGCCTATTCGCTGACAGACAACCTGTTCTTTCTCTAGTTTGGCGATGGCGGTTTCTTGCGCAGCTATGTTGTGCATCAATCGTTCACGTTGTTGGTCCACCGCTTTTGTCGCGCTTGCTTCAAAATCGCCGACCTGGCTGGATGCATACATCTTCTCTATCGCGACTGAGAATGAGGGCGTTGTCTCGAACTGTCCAGATACCGTCTCGCAGGTGAATGGCAATGATATGCCGCTGGCGATCTGCGGGTCAGCGGGTGCTTGCAGCATCTCGATGAACCGATCATACAGCTCGTCGAGGTGCGCGTTGCCGGATTCTGATTTGGGGTCGACGCCCGTCCGTTCGCACAATTCTTTGGCATAGAACGAGCCGACGCCTATGACCGTCGACAGGGCAGATGACACATTCTTGCCCGACTCCGTTATCAGCTTGATGAACTCCTCTTTTCCGAGATTGAATGTGTCTGTTCCTGGCGGCAACGCGTATTTCTTTCCTCTTTCGACCGCGTGTGATTTGAGGACGAGTTCGTGTTGCAGCATCACGATCATTCCGTCGATGTCGGTTATGATGATGTTGCCTTTTCCGAACAGCTCAAGGTAAAGATTATGTTGGGTCTCGCGTTTTTCGAGGACGAATTGCACGACACGTTCGCTGTGCGGTTGCAGCACATCCACTATCTTCGCGCCTTCTATGAGGTTACGCAGCCCATTGCACCAGCCAGATGGCCTCTCAGGCATGCCGTCCTTGCCTGAAGCGATGTAGATGACCTGCGGCACTGCTGCGCGTATGAAGAGCTTGGATTCCCCTGCCTTCCTTATCTGGAATAGGAGTTCTTCAGGCGTGGGTGCGTAAAGCCTGTCTATCCTGCCGCCTATTGACTGCCGCAGCTCGGCGACTAGGAATCGTATATCTATGCTTGATAGTTCTCGCATTGATGCTTCGTGCTGGAATGCGTATAAAAAACTACTCCTTGAGGAATATCTCGACTATCTTCGCGTACGCTGGTCGTGTCACGAAGAGTCCGAAGAACAGGCCGACCATTGTCGTGACCGCGAATCCGCGTAGCAGGCCTGCGCCGGCCACATAGAGGAAGAACATCGCGACAGCGACAGTGGCCACTGACGAGAATATGATGAAGAACGCCTGCTTGAGCTTGTCGGCCCAGCTGATTATTGCGGATCCTGAACGTCGTATGGTCTCATCGGTTATTATCACCTGATGGTCGACTCCTGTTCCGATCGTGACGATTATACCTGCGATAGCGGCGAGGTCAAGGCTTGATCCTGACAATGCATACCAGCCGATTATGATCACGATCTCGGCGACAACAGTCGAGACGATTGGTAACGCCAACCAGACCTTCCTGTATCTTGCCAACAACACGGCTGTTACTGCGACTATTGCAAGTAGTCCCATTATCAGTGCGTTCTTGATGAATAGCGATCCTAGCTTTGGAGATACTGTGTCGATCTTCTCGATGACTATCTTCGCAGGCAGAGAACCTGTCACGAGTACTGTCTGCAGCTGCTTCATGTCATCGAGCGTGTTTGTCATCGCTTCCTGCTGCGATACGCCTGTTCCGAATCCGCTTATCTGCACCTGTGTCGTCTCGCTGCCCTTGAGGCTTGCGCCGATTCGCAGTTCGCGCACAAGAGCGTCGTCGAGGAATAAGGTGAGGTTCTGTGATAGGTAGTCTTCTGGTGGCGTACCTATGACTGCAAGGTCGCGTGTTATGGATGCGTGTCTTGCGGCTGCTTCTGCGCTCAATGATATCGCGAAGAAATACGAGCAGGAGTAGCCACCGCCCTGGTTGGGCATGCATCCACGGTTGGGATCGATGCCTGAGCATTCGGCAGTGCGGCAGACGTAGGTTATGTCATTGCCGCCCTTGAATACTGTCTCATCGCCAATCTTGGCTTCGAACTTTCCTTGTTTCGAGAGAAGGTTGCGTGCCTCGGCCTCTGTGGCGCCTGCGAGTTCTACCAGGATGAATGTTCCACCCTGCAATCTGTCCTTGACAGGCGTGACTGTGATGTCGCTTAGGCCGTATACGTTGAGCCTCTCCTTCATGCTGTCGACCATCGACTCGATGACCGCGTCATCGACGGCTTCCTCTGGGCGCAATAGCACTCGCGTGCCTCCTTGCAGGTCAAGGCCTTTTCTGAGGTTTGTCGTGGGTGTTGGTACGACGGAAAGCCCGAGGGGCTCCATGCCCACCGGCTTCATGGCTGTCTTCGGCACGCTGATCGTGACATTCTGCATAAGAGATGTGCCGTTGATAGTCACATTGCGTTCTTCGACACGGGTCTCATTGCCCAGGTCGACTGTCTCGTATATCGTTATGGGCATCAGTTTGTATGTGCCTCTGTTGGTCGTGATCTGCACTGTCCTGTTGAGGGGTAGTTCTTTGGTGAGAGCCAGATAGTCATCTATGGTGTGCACTGGCTTGTTGTTTATCGCTGTCAACCGTTCAAGCGCGCTCGGGATGGTGTTGGGCTTGGGGCTCTCTATGCCAGCGTTGACTGCGCTGCTGTTCCTGGCGACCGCCTTTATGACGACGCCGTCAGCCAATGGATTCGGGTGCAGCGCGACAAGTGATAGTAGCACGCATATGATGAGGATCCAGACTCGCGGGCTGCGCATGAGCGCCTTGAACTTGCTCATGTGCGTCCCTCTTTCTTCTCTGCATATCTACGAAGTATTGATGCGTTCTGCAGCCAGGTGTTGATTATGTCAAAAGCAAGGCCTATGGTCAGTATGAGCATTATCTGCTTGATGACGTCCGATTGCGTGACCAAGAGACCGACTATGACCGCGACAAGTGATGTCAACGTCATGGTCAATCCGGTTGATGTTGCCCCGAGTACGCGACTGAACACTGTCCCTTCTTTCTGTTTCAGGACACGGGTTGTCAGCAGTATGTCAGAGTCCACAGAGTAACCGATAAGCATGAGGAATGCTGCGACACCTCCTGTGCCGAGCCTGATTCCCAACAAGTTGACTGTTGCGAGAGTCATGATGATTGTGCTGACCGCCGCAAGTATGACATAGCAGGATGGAAGGATCGTCCTGAAAGTGATGAAAACGACAGCGGCCATCGAGATGAATGCGAGCAAAACTGCGATTTCCATCTGTCTGAAGAAGTTCTGTCCGAGTGAGGAACCCATCTCCTCTATGCTGTAGTCCGCTTTGTTGAGGGTCACGCCTGCTTTGGCGAGAGCCGCCACAAGCGCGTCCTCTGTCACGTCGCTTGCTTCTATGACTATGAAGGTCACGCGTGTGCCCTCGGTCAAGCCTCTTACATTGACGTCAGCGGCAGGCAGATCCTTTGAAAGCGCGGCCTGGATGATGTCGATGTTCGTGCCGTCAGGTGCGGCCGCCGTTAGCGTGAGGCCTCCCTTTAGCGAGACTCCCTTCTTGACGAACTCTCCTGTGGTGGCGTATGAGATGACAAGGATGATTATCGCGACAAGTAGAAGCGCGTTGGGTATCAGCGCTAGCTTCTTGTGCTGCTTGTCGTAGACGTTGATTATCGTTTCTTTTATGCTCACTACATTCACCTTCCTGCTGGGGGAAAGGGGGCTTTTTTAAATGTTTGCCTCGACGGTAGATAGCTGCACGGGGTTGTTTAAATGGCGCTTCAGCGCTGCTGTCACGAATCCTAGAAACAATGGATTGGGATGTTCAAGCCGCGAGGTCAGCTCGTTGTGCGCCTGTGTGGCCACGAAATATGGATGTCCTGGAAGTTCTATGAACTCGACGAGCTTGCCGTTTGGCGACATGCCCACAAGCCCAAGACCGTTCTTGAGTAAGATCTCGTGATAGACAGGATTCACCTCATAGCGGTGCCTGTGCCGCTCGATTGCGCGTGTGCCGCCGTAGAGGCCTGCTATCATGCTGCCCTCTTTCAAGACCGCCTCAAAAGCTCCCAATCTCATGGTGCCGCCCTTGCGGTCGATGATGCGCTGGTCAGGCAGGTAGTCGACGACAGGGTTCTTCGTGTCAGGGTCGATCTCTGTGCTGTTGGCATCGGCCAATCCGCACACGTTGCGGCAGAATTCTATGACTGCTAACTGGAGCCCATAGCAAATCCCGAGGTAGGGCAGCCCTCGTTCACGGGCGTATTGTATAAGGGCCATCTTTCCTTCTGTGCCCCTGCTTCCGAATCCTCCTGGCACAAGCAAGGCGTCGACCCCTTTCAGCGCCTCTTCGACCGAACGCCTTCCTTGCTCGACATCAGTGCTTTCGACCCATCGAAGCATTACGCGGCTGTCGACGTTCGCGCCAGAGTGGTTCAACGCCTCTATGATGCTTGCGTAGCTGTCGCGCAGCTCCGTGTATTTTCCACCGATCGCTATGGTGACAGTGTGCTTTGGCGCCTTTATGCGTTCGACAAGCTTGCGCCACTGGACAAGATCAGGGTTTTGCGTGATTCCCAGACGTGGGCCGATTATCTTCATTATGCCTTCAGAATCGAATATCAATGGTATCTCGTAGATGCTGTCGATGTCATGGCCGCTGATTATCTGTTCAGGGTTGACGTCGCAGAATGTGGCGAGCTTCTCCTTGAATTTTGGCGAGAGCGGCATCTTGCTGCGGGCGATTATGACATCAGGGATGATTCCGAGTTCGCGCAGTTGCGCTATGTCTCGCTGTGCAGGCTTGCTCTTCGGCTCGCCGACGCTGTCGAGGAATGGGACATAGGTGAGATGTATGTAGGTGACGTCATCACCCACTCGGCGCTTGAGCTGCCTTGCCGCTTCTGTGAACCAGCTGTTCTCCCAGTCGCCGATCGTCCCGCCGATCTCGATGGTCATTATGTCGGCTTTCTCGCGCTCGGCAAGCTCGAACCACCATTGTTGGATCTCGTTGATGACATGCGGGAATATCTGGATGGTCTTTCCGAGGAAATCCCCGCGACGCTCGCGTTCGATGAGGCGCATGAAGACCTTTCCGCTCGTCAGGTTCCAGTCGAACTTGCAAGCTACCCCCAAGAATCTTTCATAGTGGCCGAAGTCCATGTCGACCTCGCCGCCGTCCTCGAGCACGAAGACCTCTCCGTGCTCGACAGGGTTCATGGTGCCTGGGTCGACGTTGAGGTAGCCGTCGCATTTGACTGTCACGATGCGCTTTCCGTTGCGTAGAAGCCGGGATATCGCCGCTGTCGCGGTTCCTTTGCCTAATCCTGATAGAACGCCGCCGGTTACGATGATGAATTTGGTTCGGGACACAACAAAGATTCTTCGTGGTCTTATATTAAGATTGCGTTGCCAAGAAATACATTTCTTCAAAAGAAGATTTTCGTGAAAAACAGGGCATTCATCAAAGCAGGAAAGATATCAATAATCCGACGAAGCATCCTGCGCTGATGAACGGCATCGCCGGATAGAACCTGTCTTTCTTCGCCATGTAGAGCAGCAGGAAAAGCGCGATCGCCGCGAATATCGGTATCACGAGAGCAGGCAACATTCCATTGCCCTTCAAGACTGCGGCCGCGAAGAGCAATGGGAATCCGACGTCTCCTCCGCCGAGGATCGCGCTCTTCGTTTCTGTCGGAGAAGTCTTGCCGGAGACCGCTTTTCCAGGCGCTGTTCTGCTTGCTTTGTGCGCGGTGCTTGTCGCCGCTGCTTTGCGTTCATATGGCAGCATGAGGCCGGCGAACATGCCCGCGTCTTTCTGGAAGTTCGCGAGCGCGACCATGTGCTTGCTCTTCCAGACAGCGTACATGTCATAGACCGATATCAGTATGAGCAGCATTGTCGCGGCCCAGATGCTGATGACCGGGAAGAAGATCGCCGCCAACCCGCCGTAGACGAAGAGTTCGGTGAAGTTGTGGATGATTATGTTGGGCTTGAGGACTTTCCATATCGCGAGACCGATGCCTAGCACGCTTGCGAACCAGGATGTGAAGAAAGCGCCGAAAGCCGCAGTCAGACATACAGCCATGGCAGCCATGAACCAGAGCTTCCAGATGTTTATCTTGCCGTACTTGACGAGGAGCAGGATGATTCCTGTGCCGATGAGCACGGCGATGATTATGTAGACGAATGATGTGTCCTCTTGCAGGTCAGGCCTGTCGAGCTGCATGCCTGCGATGTCAGGCAATGGGTAGACCGTGAAGTTGCCTGTCTGCTTTGTGGTCTCGACATCTATGTAGCTGTTGACGATACCAAGACCTATGTATTGCGCGCCTAAGAACAGTATCACCAAGAACAATGTTATCTTGAGCGTGTGTTTCATTGATGTGGTCAAACCATCAGGCTTTTATAAAGCTGTTTGTTTGACCACGTCATGGAGCAACTGCTTCATGATATGCAATGCAGGGTTTTTGTAAGGCCTGATGAGGATTTGGGCGCGATCAAAGCTGCCTTGCTCGAATTCTTCCCGTTCTCGCTTGAACAGGAGAAGGTGAAGCTCGTTGTCGAACGGGTGCAGGGTTTCGATGATCCTGTCGATATATTCCGCGTCCATCTGGACAAGATTCGTTTGCTCAGGCTGTTCCTAGGACGTTTCGTCGGGTTGCTATCCCAACAAGACAGGCAATTCATTATCGCTCAGAAGGAATCGCGTCTGGACGAGGACGGATTCTTCTACGTCCGCATCGACAAGAAGTCGTGGCTCAACGGCAAAGCAGTGCTCACCGACAGCGGCGACTGTTTCCACTTCTCATTCGAGATAGCGGCGTTCCCGAAGAACCGTGAGGTAATGCTGGGATCCGTGGCAAAGATTTTTAATGGACAGGGAGCGAAGGAAGATCCATGAAAGAGTTCAGCGTTACGCCCTGGGATGTGAAAGGCGACATCGACTATGACAAGCTGATCGTCGAATTCGGCACGCAGCGCGTCACGCCTGAACTGCTCGAGCGCATCAAGAAGTACGCGAAGGGCGACCTGCATGTGATGCTGCGCCGCGGTCTGTTCTTCAGCCAGCGCGACCTTCCCTGGCTTCTTGACGAGTATGACAAGGGCAACAAGTTCTATCTTTACACCGGCCGTGGGCCGACAGGTCCTTGCCATATAGGCCACCTTGTCCCTTGGATCTTCACCAAGTGGCTCCAGGACGTCTTCGATGTGCCGTTGTACTTCCAGTTCACCGACGATGAGAAGTTCCTGTTCAAGGACATGACCTTGGAGCAGACTCATGCCTTGGCATACGAGAACGCACTCGACGTGATAGCGCTTGGTTTCGACAAGAAGAAGACGTACTTGTTCACTGACACTGATTATGCTAAGACGCTCTATCCACAGGCGATAAGGGTGGCGAAGAGGATAACTGCGAGCACGATCAAGGGTGCTTTCGGTTTCACCGACACCAACAACATCGGTGAGTTCTTCTTCACGAGCATGCAGGCAGTGCCTGCCTTCCTTCCAAGCGTGCAGGCAGGCCGCAACATCCCCTGCCTGATCCCCATGGGCGTCGACCAGGATCCGCATTTCCGCGTCGCCCGCGATGTCATGCCAAAGCTGGGATATTACAAACCCGCGGCGATCCATTCCAGGTTCATCCCTGGTCTTGAGGGCATGGCTGGCAAGATGAGCGCCTCCCACGCCGACACCGCCATATGGACGACGGACGATGAGAAGACCGTTGAGAAGAAGATCAAGAAGTATGCCTTCAGCGGCGGCCGCGACACGATCGAAGAGCACCGCAAGCTCGGCGGCGACCCCAATGTCGATGTCGCCTACCAATGGCTGTACATGCTTTTCGAACCTGATGACAAAAAGATCAAGACAATCCACGATGACTACGTCTCAGGAAAGCTTCTCTCAGGCGAGCTTAAGATGATCCTCATCGAGAAGCTCAACGCCTTCCTCAAGGACCACCAGAAGAAGCGCGAGGCTGCGAGGAAAGTGGTCGACCAGTTCTTCATCAAGGATTAGACTACGCTGTCGAATATAAGGCCTAAACCTATTTAAACCTCAGACGCTCATTCATCCATAGAAAGAGGTGTATCAATGGCAAAGAAGAAGGCATTGCCCAAGCTCAGGCCGGTTGTACGTCCTGAGATAGCTCCGCTCAACTCGCTCTGGTTCGTAAGCAGCATTCTAGGCATGATCATCAGCATCGTTTACGTCTCGAAGTTCAGCCTGCCATGGGCGGCCGCGTTCACCGTGGTCTTCGCATCGATGTTCTTCGCAGGGATCATATCCATGCGCCGTGCGATGCCTGACGACCAGTTGCTGCCAAGGCCGAAGCGGTCTCGCTGATTCGGAAATATTCTTTTTTCTGTTTCAGAACTCGAATATCTTCTTCTTGATCTGCACTGCGCTGGGCGCGCTTCCGCCGTGCCATGAGACGCGTGGCCTGATGCGCATGGGATAGATTCGCTCATTGACGTCGTCCATCGCAAGGCATGCCCCGGGGACTTTCGGCAGGTTGTCCAGCTCCCTGTCGATTCCGGTCCGCAGGTAGCTCTGCACTAGCGCTCCGAGGGCGTCGGTGTCTATCTTCGCCGTCAGTCTGTGGGAGAGTATGATGTCGCTCTGGGTCATCGCGTCGGTGTGTATCTTTCCGGGTTGTTGTGTCGCCATCACCATCGCGATGCCTGGCTGACGGCCTTCTCTTAGTAGCGTGATCAATGCTGTCGAGCTTCCGACTCTCTCGTCTCTTGGAAGGAACTCATGCGCCTCGTCTATGCAGAGCCAGACTATCGGCATCTTCTCGCCGACCTGTTGCTCCTCTTCCAGCAGGTAGTGTACCGCGGACTGCACCTGCGCGAACTCCTCGTAGCGCCTCGATATCATCCTCTCGACGAAAAGTTTCTGCGCGACGAGTCCTAGGACGAGCGTCTTGATGCGCCATCCGTTCGGCAACGTGACGTATGGCGAGAGGTCTATGATGCTTACGACACCGGGCTTTGCGAGGTCGCGCACGCGTGTCGCGTTTCCTGAGAACACACCCCACGCCTTGGCCGAGAGGAACCTGTTCTCTGCTGCGTTACGAACGCTCGGCTGTTCCTTGGTGTCTGTGCGTATGAATTCGAGTATGTCGTCTATGGAGAATGATTTGCCATGATGTTCGATGGTTACTAGCACGGCGCGTTCGATGAAGACAGCGACAGGGTCTGTCTGGTGGAGCTCGAATGCGATGTTCCAGTCCTCCGGCCCCAGTTCGCCGGGATTGATGGAGAATGGATGGTCTGTCGGTATGCCCTTTGCCTTGTAGTCGTCGAAGAAAGCGTAGGGCGTGTAAATCTCCACAGGGATTCCCGCACCTTCAAGGCCCCAGTCCTTGAACATGGCCTCTTCCTTGTGGTTCGCGTACTTCATCGTCCAATAGATTCCCATTGTGTCTAGCAGCACGACGGACAGCCTTTCCCTGATCTCAAGATCAGGCAATGTGGCGATTCCCTCTGCGATGACGCCTAAAGCGTAGGAATTGTGGACAATGACGTCGTTGGCGACAAAGTTGTGATATTCAGGAACAGTGATGTCATAGACAGGAAAAACCCCTTCCATTTCAACGACTGAACTGACATCCTCCCAACACAAGCATAGTGAGTTTTGCACCAAACCACCCTGAGACGGAATTTGCTCCTCCCTGAATGCTGCAACTATGCCGCCCCTGTTGAGATATCGCGCCTCACACCAACCATCTTTAGTCAATAAAGGATGTTCAGGAGTAAGCGTCAACTCCTTGCCGCTCGATAACACTATATGCAACACACGACTCACAACTCGTTCATAGAAATTGGTCCACTGAACAATGTGGAAACAACCATCATCTCCTAATGCAACAACCTTCTTGTGTTGGTCTCTTAAATCCTTGATTGGAACTCTCGAACCATCCTCCAACAGAACGAGCGTATCTCCAGTCAAACACTTTCCGCTGCCTCTTTTACCCGCTACGAACACCACGTGCGCCCTGTTCAAGTCAAGATATACCGGCTGCGACAGGGCAGTGACCTGTCCCATCTTGACGTAGTGCTTTCCGATGAGTATGGTGCCCTGTAGTCCGAACTTCTCGCGCTCGTGGCTGTCGCGTCCAAGAATTATTTCGTAGGCCATCTCTTTTTCAGGGCTTATGCAGCGTTGAGACTATAAAAGACTAACGTGATGTGTGACCTGGGGAATGTGAGAGGATTACGATAAAAAAAATAGAAGGAATAGAAAAAATAAAAGATCCGGTTTACAGGTCGGCCGCTGTCATGACGTGCAGCGTCTGGCTCTCGCCGTTGAGGTTCGAGTC
>JAGVQG010000014.1 GCA_020051845.1 archaeon
CATGCAAAGTCTGGGCATACCAACGACTCAAACGCTACGGAGAAACATAAATCACATCACACAGTCAAAACTTCGAACGAGTTATGCAACACGGCAATTACAACGTCACAAGCTGCGACGCAAGCGGTAACTGCGCAAGCTCAGGAATCTACAACTTCACAACACTGCAGAACAACGACATAATACCCCCAGTGATTTCCAACATCAATGCAACTTCAACGAACAGCACAGGAACCATAACCTTCAACACAGACGAACCAGCAAACACAACCATAACCTACGGCACAACATCCGCACTAGGAAGCATCCTGACTGACGGCAACCTCACGCTCAACCACAACAACACAATACCAGGACTACAGAACAACACCCTATACTACTACAACATAACCACCTGCGACACAAGCGGTAACTGCCTGACAAACGGAATATACAACTTCACCACACAGCAGAACAACGGGACATTGCCTGACCTGACTCCGCCGTCGATAGGGCTCGTCTTCCCGACCGACCTATTGTCGCTCAACATCACAAACATCAACTTCAGCTGGATCGCGATCGACAATGAAGCATCAAGCACGCAGTGCAACCTGACAATTAATGGCAGCACCACAGGCCCGTTCACCAGCGCCAACAACACACTCACCAACAAGACGATTACGCTCCCAACGAACGGCACGTACTTCTGGAATGTGAGCTGCTCGGACGTATTGGGCAACGCGAACACCAGCTCGACAAGACAGTTCACCATCAACCAGACGCCGGCAGCTGACGTTACACCTCCGCAAGTGAGCAAGATCAGCCCGACAAGCGGCAATGAAGACACACCGATAGGATTCAGCGCCACAGTCACTGACAACATCGGCATCGTAAACTGCGTCCTCCTCATCGACGGCAGCCAGAACGGTTCGATGACGGTATCTGGATCGACCGCGAACAAGACATTCACATTCAGCCAGCCAGGCACCTACACCTTGGCAGCGAACTGCACAGACGCAGCAGGCAACAGCCGCAAGAACGACACCACCGTCACCATACTCGACATAACGCCGCCGATAGTCACCATCCTAAGCCCATTGACCACAATTTACAATTACACAAATGTGTCTGTATCACTTAACGCGAGCGACAATGTCGCACTCGGCAGCTTCTGGTTCAGCTACAACGACTCACTCGGCAACCAGAGTGCGAACATCAGCTGGTCGAGCATAATAGACGTGCAATTCGACGACAACACGACCATCACTCTTGTCGCCTACGCGAACGACACCTCAGGCAACGTAGGCTCGTCCTCGGTCACCTTCACCATCAATGTCAGCGCACCGCCCGACATCCTGGCGCCCTCGATATCTAACATGAACGTGTCCGCCATAACCAACCAGTCAGCCATTGTGAACTGGAACACGGACGAATCAGGCAATAGCACAGTGACCTACGGCACAACAACAGCGCTCGGATCAGAGACGGTCAATCCCGCATTCCAGACAGCGCACAACATCAGCCTTGCAGGATTGCTGAACAACACACTCTACTACTTCAACGTCACGAGCTGCGACCTGGCAGGCAATTGCAACACGACAGGACCGAACACCTTTACGACGCTACAGAACATACAAGACGTGACAGCACCAACCATTGTCCTTGACACTCCTGCCAACAACGCGACAGTGACCACCAGTTCTGTGACATTGGGCTGGACAACGACAGATGACATCGCGACAAGCCTGCAATGCAACGTGACCTTGAATGGCAGCGTAACGCAGACGAATGTGGCGTCGACCTCAGCATCACCGACCACGACATCTGTCAGCGGCCTCACAGATGGAGTCTACAGCTGGAACGTTAGCTGCGCAGATCCGAGCGGCAACTACAACACCAGCACTACACGGACATTCACAGTCATCATAATCATCACACCCCCGAGTGGGGGCGGTGGCAGCAGTCACCCGACACCACCACCCACGTCGTGCATAGCCAACTGGCACTGCGTTGACGTCGGAGGTTGCATACACGGACTGCAAGAGCGTGATTGTGTGGACTACAATGACTGCAATGACGTGCTCGGCAAGCCTTCCACAGTGATCCTATGTGAAGAGATCAAGCTGGTGCCACCGCAACCCGAGGAGAAACCACCAGTGGAACAACAGATCACCCAGAGACCGGAGATTGAGATCCCTGCCCCGATAGTTCCTGCTGTGAAGACAGCCACAACAAATGTTGTCGATGAGCACACGATCACCTACCAATTATTCAGGATCGCACTGACTTCAGTGCTGCTCCCGCTTCTCTTGTTCGTCATTCTTGGCGCGCTGCTCGGAGTCGGCTTGATGCTCAGACGCCGCGAGCCTGAAGAAGAATTCTTCGGAACGGAGTTGTTGCACGACACCACAAGCTACGTGCCATACGGACTGGTAGTCGAGGCGTACGACGTTCTCGAGGCGATGCGTGACGGCGCTGAGAAGGACGAGCTGCATAGCCACACGCCGTTCGTGGTACACGTGTGCGGCCACGCGCTTGACGAAGCGAAAGCCAACCTGGAGACAGGCAAGATGCCGACAATATTGAACCTTGAGGGCCACATTGATTGGATAACCGCAAGGGCCTACAGCCGCGTGGTCAGGATGATGGCCGCAGCGATGATAGCCGGAATCCCGATCGTCATCTCGGCCGACGGCCACAAGAGGGTTGTCGAGGTCAAGGAGGACGAGCAACCTGTCGTTGAGGACTATCCCGAGATCAAAGGGGCGACCACAATCTCGAAATCCGAGATAAAACCCTTCACGGTCAAGGACGCTGACGACCTACATGAAGCGCTGGCAATATTGAGGGAAGGCAACACCATGCTGCTTATCGACATGAAGGCGAAGCAGCACGAACAAAAGACATTCATAGCAGCCATCAAGCGCGCCACAGAGGCGCACGCTGGCGGCGTGATCAGCATCGACGGCAAATTCATCGCCGTCAGCGATATGACTATAGACACAACAGATTATAGGAGGTGAGATGATGGGATTGTCGGATTTTTTCGGCATTTTCCGGTCCGAGGCGGACACGCTGAAGGAGCGTATCCTGTTCACGCAGAAGAGCAGGATCACGACCCTTGAGAGCCAGATGGACCGTCTTAGGGACATGCACGACAAGAGGCAGGCGGAGATCGAACGGTTGCGAGAACAGCATGATAGGGCGAAGGACAAGCTGGTTGATCAGATAGTGGGGCTCAGCGACAAGTTCGCTGACCTGAACCATAAGATGCTTGACATCGCGCACGAGAACTCGCGGCTGAAGTTGCTTGTCGAGAGCAGGAAGAAGAAATAACGTTATAAACAGGCCATTGTGGCGTGATGCTATGGTGCTTAAACCGATACCGAAGGCAGAGGAACTGGCGTGGAAGCCGATAATGCTGGAGCGCTACGCCAGGTTGACCGATGTCGATGAGTTCAAGCGCTACTCGTTGAGCTTCCTTCGGAAGTCGGTGCGCGTCAACACGCTGAAGACCACTGTGGCGAAGGCAAAGGCCTCGCTTTCCAAGGATTGGGATCTCACCCCCATTCCCTGGTGCAAGGAGGGTTTCTGGCTCGAACACCATCAGGGCCGATTGGATGTCGGCAACACAATAGAACACGCTTTAGGCTACATATACGTGCAAGAAGCAGCGTCGATGATCCCTCCTGTCGTCCTCGACCCGCAGCCGGGCGAGGTCGTCCTTGACCTGTGCGCCGCTCCTGGCAGCAAGACGACACAGATCGCCCAGTACATGGAGAACGCGGGCGTGCTTGTGGCCAATGACATAACGCACGACAGGCTGGCGTCGTTGGGCATCAACCTGCAGCGTTGCGGTGTCTCCAATGTCGTCGTCACGCAGATGAACGGTATGAAGAACCAGGAGTTCGACAGGATCCTGCTCGACGCGCCTTGTTCAGGCACTGGCACAATACGCAAGAGCCTGCGTACGTTGATGACATGGAGTCTTAGCGCGACCAAGATGGTCTGCTCAAGCCAGCGCCAACTCCTCGAGCTTGCCTGGCCGATGTTGAAGAAGGGCGGGACTCTGGTCTACAGCACATGCAGCCTTGAACCCGAGGAGGACGAAGGCATGGTGTCGCACTTCCTTTCAAGACATCCTGATGCCGACATAAACGACATAGAGCTCGACATCAAACGCAAGCCAGGCATAACTAGTTGGGAAGGGACCGAATATGATCCGCGTGTCGCGAAGACTTTGCGCATCTGGCCGCAGGACAATGACACTGAAGGTTTCTTTGTGGCGAAGATCGTGAAGCTCTAGACAGTGTAGTCAAAGACATTCCTGAACCAATAGCCCCAGGTCAAGGAGTATCTCTGCGGCATATCTCCACGGACTTTCACGCTTCCCTCTGCGACGAGAGAATCGAGTGCCTCGCACGTCGTTTTGAAGTCTGCGGCATGGCCGTTGTCCGAGACTATGAACGCGATATCAAAACTCGTGACCCCGCCACGCATGATGGAAGAGATCAGCATCTGCCGCACCTTCTCAATCTGCGATTCTGGCGCCTGCGTCGTGGCTTGCTCTGCGATCATTGTTTCTTCACGATGTTCAATGGCGTGTGGCCCATGTATGCCGAGATGTTCTCGATCGATGTGTCGAGGATGCGCGTGAGAGCCTCCGCGGAATTGAACGCATTGTGGGGTGTTATGAGGACATTATCATACTCAATCAACGTGTGTTCCTGCAAAAGTGTCTTCATGTCGACGTTGTCATAGCCGCGGGAGAGGAGCTGCTTCTCCTCAAGAAGCCCGGGTTCTTCCTCAAGGACGTCAAGCCCTACTGCGCCGAATATGCCTTGCTCGATGCCGTATAGCAGGGCTTCTGTCTCCACTAGTTTGCCGCGCGCGGTGTTGATGAGCACGCATCCTTTCTTTATCTTGTCGACGTTCTTCTTGTTGATAGTATGCACCGTGCTTGGCAGCAACGGCGCGTGTATCGTTATGACATCTGACTTCGCGAGCAGGGTGTCGAGGTCGACATAGGTGAAGCCTAGTTCCTGGGCGGCCTTCTGGTCAGGGAATGCGTCGAAGCCGACCACATCCATCTCGAATCCCTTGCCCATTCTTATTGCGTGCTTGCCTATGCGGCCTGTTCCGATGACACCGAGTGTCTTGCCACGCAGGTCGAAGCCGCGCAGGGTCGGCCCTGTGGTGAAGTTGCCGCGTTGCGTCTGCTTGACGCTGGGAAGTATCTTCCTGGAGATGCAGAGTAGAAGCGCGAAGGCGTGCTCAGCGACCGTGTTCTCGCCGTAGCTTGGGACGTTCGACACCGTGATGCCGCGCTTCGCACACTCCTCTAGGTCTATGTGGTCGAAGCCTGTGCTCATAGTGTTCACGTGCTTGAGTTTCGGCATCTTGTCGAGCATCTTCTTGTCAATCTTGGAGAAGATGAAGATCGAGAGTACATCGACGTCAGAGCATTTAACGACATTCTGGCTGTCAAGGTGCTCGGCGTAGAATGACAATGTGAGCTGGTTGACGAACTTGCGGGAGAGCACGCTCATCGCAGCTTGAAGATAATCCTTTTCCCAGGGCTCCACTTCGAAGAATGCGATGTTCAGCATGTATCCTCCTCTTTTTCACTTTTAGTGCTGTTATCGATATATTAACCTAACGTGGCTATGCACAACAACCGCGAGACATGCACTGTTTCAAGTCGCCTCTCCGCAGAAGTAACTATCTATTGATGGTCACTAATGTTTATATACGGTATTCCGCAAAGACCGGTTATGGTGATACGCGTCGCAATCAACGGCTTCGGCCGCATCGGCAGGCAGGTCCTGCAGGCAGGCATCAACGACAGTGATATAGAATGGGTGGCGGTCAATGATCTCACAGACACCAAGACTTTGGCCCATCTTCTGAAGTATGACAGCACCTTCGGTCCTTTCCCCGGCACCATCGAAGCCAAGGAGAAGAGCATCGTGGTCAATGGGAAAGAAGTCCAGGTACTGGCTGAGAAGGATCTGACCAAACTACCATGGAAAGCGCTGAAGATCGACCTGGTGGTCGAATCGACAGGGCTCTTCACCGATCGCGAGAAAGCGGCGATACATCTTCAATCCGGCGCCAAGAAGGTTCTGATCAGCGCGCCCGCGACGAATCCTGATATAACTATAGTGAAGGGAGTCAATGAAGACAAGTATGACAAGAGCAAGCACCACATAGTGAGCAACGCATCATGCACCACCAACGGCCTTGCGCCGATGGTGAAAGTGCTGAACGACAATTTCGGCGTCGTGCGCGGCTACATGGTCACCGCACATGCTTACACCGCTGACCAGCGTCTTGTCGACGCTCCTCACAAGGACTTGCGCAGGGCAAGGGCTGCCGCTGTCAACATAATCCCGACCACCACTGGCGCTGCGAAGGCTGTCGCCGAGGTAATCCCTGAACTCAAGGGCAAGCTTGATGGCGTCGCCTGGCGGGTGCCTGTTCCTGACGGAAGCATTGTCAGCCTGACTTGCGAGGTTAGGAAGCCAGCGACCGCGGAGAAGATAAACTGGCTTTTCAAGGAGGTCGCGGAATACAACCTGAAGGGCATCGTCCGCTACAGCGAGGAGCCGTTGGTGCTTCGCGACATAGTGCACGACCCCCACAGCTGCATCTTCGACGCGCCGTCCACCAAGGTCATCGACGGCACATTCGTGACCGTCGCGGGCTGGTACGACAACGAATGGGGCTACTCATCGCGCGTCGTCGACATTATCAAACACATGATGAAGTGATGGCCGTGTTCAGGACGCTAAACGACATAGACGTGAAGGACAAGCGCGTCCTTGTGCGCGTCGACTTCAACGTGCCCCTTGACAAGAATGGTGAAGTGTCCGACGACGCCCGCATACAGGCGGCATTGCCTACGATAAGACATCTTCTTAAGAACGGCGCGACTGTCGTTCTCGTGACTCATCTTGGCAGGCCCAAGGGCGTTGACGAGACTTTGCGCCTTGACGCTGTCGCTGACCGGCTTTCAGAGCTTCTCAAGAAAGACGTGAGGAAGATGGATGATTGCGTTGGACCACCGATCGAGATCGCGGTTCGGGCGGCTGAACCTGGCTCAGTGATACTTCTCGAGAACGTGCGCTTCTATCCTGAGGAGGAGAAGAACGATCCTGAGTTCGCCAAGAAACTGGCGCGCATGGCCGACATTTACGTCAACGATGCCTTCGGCACAGCGCATCGCGCGCACGCGTCCACAGAAGGAGTCGCCCATCTGCTGCCTTCCGCGGCAGGATTCCTGCTCGAGAAAGAGATAAAGATGCTCAGCGCAGTGCTGGACAATCCTGCTCATCCTTTCGTCGCTGTTATCGGCGGCGCCAAGGTGTCTGACAAGATAGGAGTTATCTCCAACCTGCTGAAGCGCGCCGATGCCATTCTTATCGGCGGTGCCATGATGTTCACCTTCGCGAAAGCCACTGGAAAGAACACAGGAAAGAGCTTGGTCGAGAACGACAAGCTCGATCTCGCCCGTGACCTTTTGAAGCAAGGCAAGGGCAGGATAATGCTGCCTGTCGACACCATTGTCGCGCACGCCATCGACAAAGCCAAAGGCGCGAAGAACGTCCCCATGGACGGAGTGCCTGCCGACCTCATGGGAGTCGACATAGGCGAGGAGACCATCAAGATCTATTCAGAGGTGATCTCCAAAGCGAAGATGGTGGCCTGGAACGGCCCCATGGGTGTCGCCGAGGTGCCGCAGTTCGCGAAAGGGACGTTGGCGATCGCCAAGGCGATGGCGAAGGTCAAGGGCACGACCATCGTTGGTGGCGGTGAGACCGGCGAGGCAGTGCGCAAAGCCAAGGTCGAGAAGCGCCTGACTCACGTATCTACGGGCGGTGGAGCGTCTCTCGAGTTCCTTGAAGGGAAGAAATTGCCAGGCATCGCTGCATTGGAAGCGAACGTGGAACAATTCAATTTATGATGACACCGATTTTCTTTGCCACGTCACGGAATTCCTGTTCGTGACGGCTTGTTTGCGAGACTGAGATCCTCTTCTCCAGCAGTTCGATATCTGTCCTGATGCGCGTTATGCTCTCGCCGATGTTGATCTCTTCCTTGCGAGACTGGGCGAGCTTCTCGACAACACCTGTCTTGTTTATCGAAGTGATCGTCTCAGTCTCCTTCGCCCTGAGCCGGGAAAGCAGTCCGAGCCTTTGGTCAAGCCATTGCTCGTTCACGAGCTCGGATGCCGCGATCGCTTTCTGAAGCTTCTTGTCCTTGAGTCCCATGCCTGTTTTCCGCAACCGCCCGTCTATGTCTCGTACGATGTCGAGGAATGCTTTCTTCTTCAGCGCCACCACTTGCAATGGTGAGTCGTTGAGGTCCTGTATGAACTTCTTCTTGTCTGGATTGAAGTACACATAACGGGCGAGCGCGTCATTTAGCTCCGACAGGGCATGTACAAGATCGGATTTGACTTTCCGCGCCTCGTCCTGTATGTTGATGAGTTCTTCTCGCAGTTTTTGGACCTGCACATGGTCTTTGCTTTGTTCGATTTCCATGATGTGCGCGTTTGTGTCTTTCCTCTTCTGATCCTCTTTTTCGAGCTGGCGTCTTGATGCGGCGAGCGACGTCTCAACGTCCCCTAGGCGCGAAATCTCCGCCTGCATCGATTTATCGATGGCCTCGAGCTGGATCAATTCGGGCGGTAGCTGTTTTGCATGCTCTGTCGCCAAGAGTTTCACGTTGTTCTCCATGCCCGCTATCGCGACCGTCACATCCCTGACTTGCGTGGCGAAGAACTCGGATAATATGGCGCTTGGACGGCCGATGCCTTTGACCAGTTCAGGCATTGTCGCAGACCATTCCTGTATGAAGGTCGTTATTTCATCGACATCCTTGGGAATCTCGATCTTTTCAAGGAACACTTGTACGCGTCTTAGGAATTCACGCCTGTTGCCGACCATGAAGCTCTTGTGTTTCTCCGGGATATTTGGATTCACGAGCTCTGCTTTCTCGAGCGCATCAAGCCGTTCATCGCATTGACGCACGGCGGCTTTCCATTCAGAAGTCCAGCTTTCAAGGGATTTTGCCAGGGCTTTCTCGCCTTTGGCGCGTTCGTCTTTTACCCAGGATCCGAACTGCTCGGGCTTTAGTTGTACTGTGCGCCCGGTCTCTGTCTTGAACAGCTTCTTGATGAATTCAAACATGACGCTCTTCTCGAAACGTTCTTATATATTGGTTGCGAATCATCTGGCTATGGCAGGGGAAGGACAGAAGCAGAAGGACAAGCGCCTTGCATTGCGCCGCATAGAGGCCATCTTCGAACAGATAGACAGGATGGAACCCTTCACGCAGGACACTGCCGATGCCTATATCCATAAGGTCTGGAACCTGTCGACCAAGAACCGGATACGCCTTCCTGTGAGCCTAAAACGCCGTTTCTGCAGGAAATGCAAGTGCTATTGGCGTATGGGCAAGACCGTCCGTGTGCGCATAACCAAGGGAAGGAAGATCTACACCTGCCTTGTCTGCAGCACTATAAAGAGAGTCCCGTTCAAATAGGAAATAGAACGCCAATTGCGATTGTTGTTCTATTGTATAGAAAGCTTTTTCTAGTTGTGTTAAATGATTTAACATCATGTTGCCTTCCACGAAAAACACCCACGTTAAATGACTTAACATAAACTTCCAAATAACCCTTAAAACCCGAAAATCACTGAACTACCGCGGGCTAAAGCCCGCGGGTTCCTTTAGTATTTGAGAAGGACTTGTTGCGTGTCATTTTTCCAATGTTTTGTTTGGCTTTCCTGGATGTAGTGTTTGACTGTATCGCCTGTGACTGCACCGACTGTGC
>JAGVQG010000012.1 GCA_020051845.1 archaeon
ATGCAAAGTCTGGGCATACCAACGACTCAAACGCTACGGAGAAACATAAATCACATCACACAGTCAAAACTTCGAACGAGTTATGCAACACGGCATAAACAAATACAGAAAAGGCAGAAATATGCCACTGATATCGAGATCATCCAGATAGCCGAGGAGAAGGGAGTTTCGGAAGAGATGCTGGAGAAACTGAGATCAGTTGAGACAAAGAAGCATCTCGAAGAGGTCAATGCCTTGATCGACGAGCTGAAAAACACATATGAGAACAGCACGGGTTTGGCCGAAGGTATCAATAACATAAAATCCAAGTACGAGGAGTTCAAGGGTATACTTGATCGGGCGCACAAAAGACAGCAAGAAGGCTGCGTGCTGCCGATTCTTGTGCACTTGGTTGGCAAACCGACACCGTCACTGACCGTGTATGCTCCATCCTTCGACACCAGACACCCACTAGACCCGCGCGTGCAAGTCACTGTTAAGACAATAGTGAAAGCCAGCGACAGCCAAGCCGAGCTGCCTGAAGTGACGTACTCATTCACGGCAAAACAACACGATCACGACATAAAACAGATGGAATTGCTGCCAGACAAAGAAGTCTCGATCGAACACTTGTACGCCCACCTGCGCATGCTCGAATATATAGTGCAGTCGAATTATGACAACGACCAACTCTTCATGTCATTGGGTGTGACACCTTCAGTCATACATCTGCACGAAAAACATTTCGAACCCCATAAGGAAAGCGATTGGCACGTCCAGTATGAAAGCCAATCCAGGAAAGTTGCATGCCTCGTGAAGAATTGCAAGGACTGCGTGCGTGATTACATCAAATCGAACCGTCCGGCACCGAAGGCTTTAAATCCGGCTTCTGAGAAGATGACACAATAGTTGCACACAAGTCAACAAATTGCCGCTGTCGCACACGTCGAACTGAGGTTCGTCTACGCGACATCGGCAAATTTGCATGAATCAATATAGTGCCGCTGTCGCATAACTCGGTAGTGCGTCGGTCTTGAATGGAGCAAAACTCCGGAAGCAAACCGATTCCGAAAGGAACTCCAGGTTCAAATCCTGGCGGCGGCGTTGCAGTGACATCGTAGATGTCACTTCGACTCGGGTCCCAGGTGGCCGTGTCAGCTGGTGGTAATCCTGGCGGCGGCGAACGAAGTGAGCAGCTGGTAGGCCCACGAACAACAGTTCGTCGTGCCTGGCGCAACGGAACGTAGTTCCGTGCGCACGAAACCTTTGGTTTCGTTGCGGCGACGTAGGTTCAGTTCTGGTAAAGCAATAATTCAGCCAAAACGCTGATTGTCGCCTTGAAAGGACGCATCACTCTCTGGCCGAAACGCCATAATCTCCTGACTCGAGAGCATTCATCAATGAGCTGATCGACGGAACGGTATCTTCTCTCAGGATCCCAGTCAAGGCATTTGGAGATTATGCGCTTATAATCGTCAGGGACGTTCTCAACGACAGCGTCTTTCTTATCTTCAAAGCGCGAGCGCACAAGTCGGTCTTCAAGTGATGGGAACGTGGATGGGTCCAGCAAGGGATTAAGAACGCGAGATATCGTCAACCCCGCCGAGAATATATCTGACGCTGGCGTGAGCGGACGTGGATTCTTCCTCTCGAAAGCGTTCTGTATGGTCTCGGGTGATGAGTATGTCACTGAGCCGCAAGAAAGACCATCATACGTACCTGTGGAGCCGAAAGGGACAGCTGTCTGAAGATCAGCTGTCACGAAACGGTAGCCTTGAGTGACAAGCACATTGCTTGGCTTGAAATCCCTGTGCAGAAGCCCTGCACGGTGAATGTCGCGCAGTCCGAGCAACAGATCGTGCACCCTGCTCCGTTCGTATTCAGGATTATTATCTGATCGTCTGAATCTCTCGTGCAAAGAGCGATCACGTGTGAGTTCATCCTTCCAATATCCTATGTAGGTCTCCAGGTCGTTCATTATCGCGGGTTTATCTTTCTCGTCTTCGCTGCCAGTTTCTAGCACCAGAAATTCATCACCCCTGAAAGTGCCATAGTTTAATGCGGAATAGACGTATCGAGAACTGATGCGGCCGAGCACATCAGCCTCGTGCTTAAGCGTACAAGGATGGTCGCCAAGGAATACTTGGGCACGCTCACTTGTTATTTCGTCAGGTCGCTTCGCAAGCTTCACCACGATACGCGTGCCTTCCATACAAGGTCCGCGTTTTTCCTCCATCTTCGGATCAGCATAGCCGAAATTCTTGCTTACATGGATGTCCTTCCATCCGAAGTAAATCCAGCTAGTCCCTCCCTCGGACATCAAGTGTGAGATTTCGATTTTGCATTCACGGAAATCCCTCAAGAACTCATACGCGTGCCTGGAAGGGAATGGATAATCATGGACATAACCGCCAGGGGTCTCTGAATTCATCAATCTGACCACTTCAGCGTGCTTGTTGTGTCTTTCAGAATGCGCGCCGTGATTGATGATATAAGGAATGCATCTTGGATTCACAGAATCAGCCCATTTTCGTACATCAATGTCTTGAACTTTTGTGCTGAAATCAACGGCAAGTCTTTTCAGACCACCAGATACCATCTCGTACAGAATATCACGACCGACTTTCACCCGTGGGTCATCATCACTAATCTGGGGATCCATAGTTGCACCCCACCAGAACACCTTCTGAGTCTAAGATAATCATCACAAGCATATAAATTTGGGGTTTTTAGTGCCTAATAAGTTCTTTTTGATTGCATATAATTATAAACAATCAAGGATGCCGGGATTCCATGATATCCAGCAAATCAGGCAAAGATGACGCTGTCTGCCCGAAGTGCAAGGGCAAGATGCAGAAAGCAGGGATCCAGCACAGCAGCAATTCCGTCTTCGTGACCTTCAAGTGCGCGGAATGCGAACACACCGAGATGAAGTGTGAAGGCATGCTCCCTGAACAGCAAAGGTATTGAGAATCCTTCTTTGTTTTTTTCTTATCTCTGAGCAGGTTATTAGTAATATACCTACTATCCATTAAGCTTAAAGGCCAAAGAAGGCAATTCTAGAGCGTGAGAACGCCTCTGACCGAGCAGGAAAAACGAGTGATTGACTTCCTCAAAAAGATCGATTGCCAGTACATTGCACCCATAAATGAAGGGGCCTGCGAGTATGTACTGCCCACGGAGCTTCACACATTCGTTGAAAACCTGGAATTCTACGACAAGGGTGGCACAAGTTACATCTTCAAGGGTCGCGGCGTGACCGACATCAAGGAATGGGAAGAGGACGAGATACGGCCGGGGACAGTGCTTGTGAAGATTATGCGGTTGCCAAACGAAGTCAGCAACGAGTCTGCCAATGAATGGATCCATGACCACAGCGATCTGATCAAACACGAAGTCAGAATAGCCAATGAAGTCAGATCACGCCTCGGCAAGTCCGTCAACAAGGACTGCAAGATAGGCAGGGTCTATGGTAATGGAATGATGATGCCTGGAAGGCCGTTCATGGTAATGCCTTATTACGAGGATGCAACCCCGTTGTTGGACTTCGCACAGGGCAGGGACTATAGAGGAACTGACAATGATGCGCGTAACAAATCGACCGCGGACAAGATGAAGCTCCTCTTCGACACGTTCATGGGCGTCATGCAACTGAAAGAAGCAGGCATCGTCCACAGGGACCTAAAACCGGATAATGTCATACAAACGCACGGAGGCGTCGGTGATTTTTCCGCTAAGATCATCGATCTGGCCGCTGCTGTCCCTGTCAACGCGAATGGAACATATGAGGGTAAATCCCTCGGCTCGAAGACCTACTGCTCTCCAGAACAGGCGCTCAATGCCAAAGTCAGGGCAGAAAGTCCGATACCGATCGACCACCGTTCTGATCTGTACTCCTACGCGTTGCTATACTTGCGCATCCTGTTCAACGCGCAGCAAGACAAGTTCCCGACCCTGGAGGAAAAGCTCGACAGGCCGGTTTTCGAAAGGAAGGTCGCGTCGCTTTGCGACGGACTGGAGCTAGGCAAGGACCATTTCTGCAGGGAATTCCTCAAGTACACCCCGGAGGAAAGGCACCTTGACGTCAAAGACACCTATCTCACCATCTGGATGGGCATGGAACGACTATGTCCGCATCACAATGCCGTCGAACCGTACCGGGAGTACTGGCGATAAGTGCTGATGAAGCCACGCCAATGACCATTCAGTTCAGTCTTGACTGAATCCCGATAACAACCGGAAGATCAGCACGGACGACATCAGGAACGGCATATGCCACGAAGAACGCCCCCTCAAGCAGAGGTATGTCCACTTCATAGAAATCCTTGATGTCTCGCCTGAAATTCCAGAATTGGTCGGCGAGTTCGTCCAATGTGCGGATTGGTGTCGACGCCACGAAATTCCTCAGCATCGTGTGGACCAATACCTTGTAAGAACGGCTTCCTGAAAGCGACTGCCTGTTCTGCCGATACCATTCCTCAACACATAGTTCAGGGGTCTCAACCATCCGCCCTCATGAACGGCCCTTCCACGCAGGTCCTGCGACCTTTCTCGTCGGCGCAACTGCCGCATATACCCAAGCCGCAACGGGTCATGTAATCAAGTGACGAGTATATCTTGTCGGCACTCGTCACCTTGAGCTCGAGCGGCAGGATCGCGTCCAGCATCTTCTTCGGACCGCAATTGTAGAACGTGCAGCCCTGTCTCAGGGAGACCTTGTCGAAAAGCGCGGTCACGAGCCCTTTCTCGCCAAGACTGCCGTCCTCTGTCGCGATATGCACATCAGCCACCCGCTCCAACTCGTGTTGGTAAGGGATGTGATGCGTGTCCCTTGCAGCCAGCAAAGCAGTCACCTTGCCCTTGACGTTTCCCTGGTGCGCGGCGAGGACTATGCCTGCGATGCCGCAACCGCCGCCGACGACCACGACATCACCCGAAGGCTCGACGGCTTGGCCATATGGACCTCTGACATAGAACGAGTCGCCTGGCTGGAGTTGGTTGAACTCCTTGGTGAAAGGACCGCGCTCAAGAACGCCAAGAGTCAATGGAGAGGCATGGACAAGCGAAAACGGCTTCTCGCCGACGCCCGGAATCCAGGCAAATACGAACTGGCCAGGACCCGCCTTGACATTGGCATCGGTCGTGACGCTCTTGAAGTCACAATCATACCTTTCGACACCGGTGATCTTGACCTTCTGGTACTTAGTCGAGACATCCTTGAGGCAATACTCTGCATTATTGGCGCCACTATCCATGTCGATGAACAAAGTGTCCACATACCCGATCAGATCCCCATCAGTCATCCCTGTCGCGCAACTGCCAAGGCTGCAGAAGGTGGCGCCTGCATCAAGATACTGCAAGATGTCCCTTGCGATCGCGATGCCGCCCTCTGCCTTTATCGGCGCGTACGGACAAGCGTCCCTGATCTCCCTGACAACCTTCAAACCCATCGGAAGGATGCCCCTTCCAGAGATACCGCCCACTTTGTTGGTGAGCACGGGATGCCCGTCGTGTGAGAAATAACCAGGACCGACGGTGTTGATCGCAGTGATACCATAGGCACCGCCGCGCATGGCCGCTTTCGCTATGGCTGCGATGTTGTTAGTGTTGGGCGTGAGTTTGGCGAAGAACGGCTTGCGCGTCTTGTCGACAACAGCCCGTGTTATCGCATATACGAGATCAGGATCCTGACCCATGGCCATGCCATGCCCTGCAACGTGTGGACAGGAGAAATTACCCTCATGCGCGTCGACGACATCGTCCATTATCTCGACTACCTGGACGAATTCATCCAGAGAACCACCGAATACGGACCCCATAAGCACTTTGTCCTGCGGAAAACCAACTCTCCTGATCTCATCTCTGTACGCCTGCGCGCCAGGATTCGTCAAGCCGACGGCGTTCATGAAACCCATGGGCATGTAGCTGAGGAAGATGGGCTCGCGATAGCCGTCACGAGGTTTGAGCCCGACGCTCTTGCCTGTGACGACACCCATCTGCTTGACAATCTCCGCAAGATGCCGCAGACCAGACGGCTGCGTCGCGATAGTGCCTGACGCGTTGCACAAAGGCGTGACCGACTTATCACCAAGACGTCTCTTATCAAGTTTCATATGGACACCCCAATACACACTTCCTCATGCGCTCTTTTAAGGATTGTTATGCTCGATTAGCAAAAGATAAATAAGCGTCAAAATGGCATTCTGACGCATGGTCAAGATCGGCATCATCGGCGGCAGCGGATTGGACAATCCGGACATCCTCGAAAACCCTCGGGATGTCGAGGTCAACACCAAGTACGGAAAGCCCAGCTCTCCATTGAAGATCGGCAGGATAAAAGGCGTCGATGTCGTGCTGCTCGCGCGTCACGGACGACAACACACAATCCCTCCGACACACGTCCCTTTCCGTGCGAACATAACCGCGTTAAAGGAAGCAGGATGCACACACATAATCGCCACAACCGCAGTAGGAAGCCTGCGCGAGGAGATCGGGCGCGGAGACTTGGTCATCGTCGATCAATTCATCGACTTCACAAGACGGCGCGATGTCTCGTTCTATGAGATTTTCGAACCGCACAACCCGATACATACGCCCATGGCAGAGCCATTCTCGAAACCATTGCGCGAGATCATGATAAACAGCTGCGAGGAATTGAAGATCAGGCACCACAGGCACGGCACAGTCGTCACGATCGAAGGCGCGCGCTTCTCCACAAAAGCCGAAAGCAAGATGTTCCGGCTCTGGGGAGCAGACATTATCAACATGTCGATCGCTCCTGAAGCCATTCTTGCGAACGAAGCGGGAATCCCATACGCTGCTGTCGCCATGAGCACCGACTATGACTGCTGGAAAGAAGGCGAAGAACCAGTGACCTGGGAAGCGATAGTGAAGATATTCGGGCAGAACGTCGAGAAGGTGACAAAGCTGCTCGTGAACATGATCCCAAAGGTGAGATGATGACTGAGCTCATAAAATCCAAGATAAGGACGATAGCGGACTGGCCAAAGAAAGGGATAATGTTCCGCGACATAACCACCTTGTTGAAGGACCCTGAAGGATTGCGCAGGACGACGGATCTGCTCGTCGAGCGCTACATGAACAAGGACATCGATGTGGTCGCAGGGATCGAATCGCGCGGATTCATCCTCGGTTCGATCTTGGCCGATCGGCTCAACAAGGGATTCGTCCCGATACGCAAGAAAGGCAAATTGCCAGGAGAGACAGTCTCCGAGACATACGAGTTAGAATACGGCGTCGACACAATCGAGATCCATAAAGATGCCATAGCGAACGGCGATAGGGTGTTGATCGTCGACGATCTGGTTGCGACCGGGGGGACCTGCCTTGCGGCGTGCAACCTCATCAAGAAAGTCGGCGGTAAAGTCGTCGAGTGCTCATTCATCGTCGACCTGCCTGACCTTGGCGGCAAGAAGAAGCTCGAGAAAGCAGGCTACGACGCCTACGCTCTTGTCGAGTTCGAAGGGGAATGAATCACTTCATTCCCTTGTAGATCTCGAGCTCGTCTTTCAGGACATCCAGCTTGACGCCCGCAAGCTTGAACATGTCGTACGTAAGGCCCGCGCCGTGGTAGTGCTTCTCTGCGACGACCCTGACGATCCCTGCGTTGATGATCATCCTCGCGCAGACAGGACAAGGCACCATCTTGCAGTACATCGTCGCGCCCTTGATGGCGACGCCGATCTTCGCAGCTTGCACTATCGCGTTCTGCTCGGCATGGCTTGTGCGCACGCAATGCTTGGACTTGACGCCTTTGTCGTTGATGACATCCTGGAAAAGGTGACCTACCTCGTCGCATTGCGGTAATCCGGCGGCTGCGCCGACATATCCTGTCGTGAGGATCTGCTTGTCCTTGGCGATGACAGCACCCGACATGCCACGGTCGCAGGTCGCTCTCTTGGCGACAGTACGCGAGATCTCGACGAAATATTCATCCCAGGAAGGTCTTTTGTATTTGAACTTCTCGAGATAAGCCGCCAATATCTTGTCCAGCTTGGCGTTGAGCGAGGTCAAATCCTTGTCATTGCGCAGGATGATGTCGGCCATGTCCTTGCAGCGCTGCAATTGCTGGCCGGAACCATCGCTGTGCATCTCGCGCTCCTCGTTCTGGCGGAAAGCGTCGAGCGTCATCGAGTCCTTGTCATCTGCCTTGGATCTTGATCTGTACCTGTTGAACCTGACCTCGATCGGGGCGTCGACGAATATCAGTATGAAGTCCTTGCGCTGGCGCAGGGTGTTGACCTCCTCAGGATGACGGATGGAAGTCACGACATGGTTCTTGAACTGCTCGAATGCAAGGACTGCCTTGTGAGCCAAAGCGCCGTTCCCGAACTTCTGTCTGAGCTCATTCCCTGTCTCGATCAGCCGCTCGCGCGTTATCTTCTGCTTGCGCTTGAGGATCTCCTGCCTTATGAAATCCGAAAGCGAGATATGGATGAAGCCCTGCGTCTTCAAGTAATCCGCTACAGTATCTTTACCTGCCGCATAGAATCCAGTGACTCCGATGATCATTACAACACACCCCTGCCTGTTTCGATGGTGTGATAATCGTCCTGAGGGTATAAAATGATTGTGGTGGTTCACTATTCTGGAATGGTGACTAAATCAATTGTCAGGATGGCCATAATGTTCAAATATGTGGCGATCAACGGGAATCCATGCGCTTCAGATCCATCGGCAAGGAGGATTATGTCAAGGGGTTCCTGTCATTGGGTGCGTTCTTGCTTCTCGAGATTGCTGGCTCCATTATCCTGACAAGATACGCTCCTTGGGGCATAGTCGCCTGGGTCGCGCTAGTGCTTGTCGGAGTCGTCATCCTGATCCGCTGGCACTCCAGGAACTACGGCTACAAATGCGTGAAGTGCGGCCACGAATTCGCGATATCGACATTCGTCAACTGCATATCACCGCATGGACCAAGCATGAAGGGCGGTTGGAAACTATTGAAATGCCCGGAATGCGGAAAATGGTCGAGAGCGTCTGTTCTGAAGATAGTCTAACGCTTCCTGACGATCGCATATGATTTCACGCCTTTGACGCGTGACACCACATCATATAGCGCATCATACGATATTTCACCTATCACTCGGACAGATTCCTTCTTTTTCCGCACTGCTGCGGCGAGGTGGTTCTGGTTGATGTGAGAAGCTATCGCGTTCATGACAGCATACACCATACGCTTGTCGCTGAGTTCGAGGTGGACCTCATACAGCATGTTCCTCGCCAAACGCCTGGTCAACGTGTCGAGAGAATCATCGACTTTTCCCGCTATATAATTGAAGAACTTGAACTCTCCGTCGGTGATTTTATCGGCGCGTTCGCGGCCACGATAGGTTGTCTGGCCTTTGTTGAGAAGCGTGACATATTCGCTCTTTTCATCGGCATGGATGATCACGGGAGGATAGCCCGCTTTTTCAAGCATCAAATTCTGCAACAACCGCGAGGTCCTACCATTGCCGTCGAAAAAAGGATGTATCCTCGCAAGATGTAAATGCGCGTAAGCCGCGTTCTCGACAGGATGGCACTTCGACGTGTTGATATCATCTAACATTCGATCCATCTCGCCCGGGATGTCGTATGGGTCCGTGTAAATCATCGGAATGTCTTTCGGTTTTGCCCTGCAATTCCTGTATCCGGTGATGTGCGAGTCTATCCTATACGCGAGTTCGACCACGAATTTCGGATTCATATCCAATTTGATGTGCTTGGTGCCCCAGCGCCATGCCGAAGCAAGGCAGTCCTTGGTCATATCGGGATGGCTGTGGCGGTTGTCATCATCCATCTCCATCTCTTCAGAATGGTTGTCAGCCTCTGCGTCAAGCAAACGGGTAATCTTCTCACGCAATGCTCTGTCAAAGTCACGCGCGGAGTCTATCGCCTGCTTCTTGACAGTGAGACGTTCAAGGGTCTCATTCCTAAGTATGTGTGTCAGCATAATCCACGACCCCTGGTGCCTATTTATTAAGCTTTGGGAACAAACACCCACGAATTGCGTTATGAACAGCAAAAGCCTTGAATCTGGCTGTTATGAACGCTATACTGCTCATTTTCGCCAGGTATGTTATAAGCCCAGCCAGCCAGGTCTATAGCTAAATAATAGAGATTAGGAGGATCACAATGACAGAAAAATGCGAGGAATGCGCTGAGAAGAAACCCGGCTTGGTCCTGGAAAAGGCCGCGATAATCAACGCGCTTGGCGCGTTCATGATACTAGTATCACTTGAATTGTTACTTTACTTCGGATTGTTCAGCACAATGCCTGACTTCATTCCCCGGTATGGTTGGTGGTTGTTCTACCTGGACATCAGCGTAGCTGCGTTAGGAGCTGCTGCATGGCACATCTATTCCTACAAGACGAACGTCTCCTGCATGGCAGGGATGATGATAGGAATGACATTCGGCATGCAGACATCGATGATGATCGGCATCATACTCGGCGCCACAAACGGTTTCTTCATCGGCGCGATTGTCGCGATGATTGTCGGAATCGGAGCGGGCGTACTTGCTGGCCGCTGCTGCGGAGTGATGGGGATCATGGAAGGAATGATGGCAGGAGTCATGGGCGGAACCATGGGACCGATGATCTCTGTCATGATGATCAACGACCACCTGCTCTGGTTCATGCCGCTGTTCACGATAGCCAATATCGCGATTCTCGTCGGATTGATGCACATGTGGCTGCGCGAGGTTGTGGAACCCGCCCATAATGCGAGCAAGAGACAACTCGATTCGTTGACCTTCATCAGTCTTTGCATAATCGCGACCACCGCGCTCGCAACAATAATGATATTCGGGCCCAAAAGCGCCCTTTTCGGAGGATAAAAAATGGAAACATCAAAAGTCATCATAGTCGGAATGGCATTGGTGATTGTCACGGCCGTCGTAATGCTATCCATCACCGGCGCAGTGGCTTTCGGACAGAATCCTGCAGTACAAAACACTGCCGTGGGACAGAACAACCCGAGCCACAACACGGCAAACGGCGAGACGCAGACAGCGACTCTTACCATGAATGGTGGGGTCAACTACATCGTGACGCCATCGACGTTGAAAGTTGGAGTGCCTGTCAGGATGACAGTGGATCTCTCGACGGTCAATGGCTGCATGCGACAGGTAGTGATGCCATCGCTTGGCGTCAACAAGTACGTCAGCGAAGGCGATAACGTCATAGAATTCACGCCGACAAAGGAAGGCACGTTCAGAGTGACTTGCGGCATGGGAATGGGCCGTGGAACGATAACCATCGGATCCGGCGGAACGATAGAAGCAGCGCCAGTCGCTGCTGCAGGAAGCTGTGGCGCGGGCGGCGGTGGGTGCGGATGCGGAGGTAGCCGAGCATGAAAGAGACAAAGTTCAAGATAGATGGTATGAGCTGCGTTGGCTGCTCAAAGGCCGTCACACGCGCGTTGAAGCAACTGCCTGGCATCGACAATGTGGAGGTGGATTTCACCTCTGGTTGCGCGGTTGTCGTTTTCAACGAAAACCAGTTAAGCGAAAAACAGATACATGACGCCGTCGGTGAGGCGGGATACAAAACCAAGAGGTAGAATGGAAAAACAGCTCAATGTCATCGTCACAGGCATGGACTGCGCAGCGTGCGCATCCAACATAACAAGAGGGCTGCAGCAGCTGTCTGGCACCAAGGAAGCCAGCGTCAACTTCGCGACATCAAAAGCCACCATCATATTCGATGATAAGAAGCTCGGTGAACAGGACATAACCGACAAGATCAAGAAACTCGGCTATGGCGTCACGCTCGACGAGAAAGAGCACCAGAAAGCGAAGGAGCAGGACCTTGAGAACCTCAAACGCAAGCTTTGGGTCAGCACTTGCCTGGCCGTCCCTGCGTTCATCATAGGAATGGCGCTTATGTGGTTTGGAATCGAGACGCCATTCAAAGACGTGATATTGCTTGTCCTCGCCACTCCCATACAATTCGTGATCGGCTGGCAATTCTACAGAGGCGCGTGGATGTCGCTCAAGAACAAATCAGCGACGATGGACACGCTCATCGCGCTTGGCACCAGCGCGGCATATTTGTATAGCGTTTACGCAATACTATCTCTGCCTGGCCAGCCTCAATATTTCGAGGTCTCGGCAATACTGATAACGCTGGTGCTTCTCGGAAAGTTCCTCGAGGCAAGGGCGACAGGCAAAGCATCTGACGCCATAGCACGTCTGCTGAAACTACAGCCAAAGACCGCGATCGTCATCAGGAACGGCAAGGAACGGACGATAGCCGTCGACCAAGTGGTCGAAGGGGATGTCATACTGGTCAAACCAGGACAGAAAGTGCCGGTCGACGGAAAAGTCGCCTCCGGAAACTCCTCTGTCGATGAAAGCATGATCACCGGCGAAAGCATCCCAGTCGAGAAATCCAAGGGTGACAAAGTGACTGGTGGCACGATGAACGTGCACGGAAGCTTCACGTTCAAGGCGACGCGCGTCGGCGCAAACACCACTTTGGCAGGAATAATCCGGCTGATAGAACAGGCACAAGGAGCCAAAGCACCCATACAACGCTTCGCAGACACGGTCTCGGGATATTTCGTTCCTGTCGTCGTCGCTCTCGCGATAGCCACATTCATCATCTGGATCATCGCTGGAGCGGGCTTGCAAGCAGGCATACTAGCGGCAGTGGCTGTGCTCGTCATAGCATGTCCGTGCGCTCTGGGCCTTGCGACGCCCACCGCGATAATGGTGAGCACAGGCATCGGAGCGTCCAAAGGGATACTCATCAAAGGCGGTGATGTGCTCGAAAGAGCCGGATCAGTAAATCATATCATATTCGACAAGACAGGAACCATAACAGAAGGGAGACCCAAACTCACTGATGTCATATCTTTGTCCGGTATCGACGAGAATTCATTGCTGAGGATCGCTGCGACTATCGAAAGAGGCTCTGAACACCCCTTGGCTGATGCCATCGTTCAAGGAGCGAAAGACCGCAAGATAGCGACAGGGAAGGCAGCTACGATGAAAGCAGTGCCAGGAAAAGGCATCACCGCGACGATAAGCAGGAAACAGTACTCGCTTGGAAATGAAGCTTTGATGAAAACAGTGCGCGTCGCCACAAAAAGCTCGGCCCAAAACGTGGAGAAACTCGAAAACGAAGGAAAAACCGTGATGTTTGTCGCCCAAGGCAGGAAACTCCTCGGGTTCGTCGCTGTGGCCGACACCATCAGGCCGACGGCAAAAGATGCGATCAAAATGCTCAATGAGATGGGCGTCGAAAGCTATCTTATAACAGGCGACAACGAGCGCACCGCCAAAGCCATAGCCAAGGAAGCAGGCATTGGCAACGTCTTCGCCAAAGTCCTGCCCGAGAAAAAGGCAGAACACGTCAAGAAGCTGCAACGCAAAGGCATCGTGGCGATGGTAGGTGACGGAATCAACGATTCACCCGCTCTTGCGCAGGCAGATGTCGGCATCGCGATGGGAAGCGGCACAGACGTAGCGCTTGAATCAGGCAGCATCGTCCTCATGAAGAACGACCCTGCTGACGCAGCACGCGCGATAAAGCTGAGCAGGCTCACCATGAAGAAGATCAAGCAGAACATGTTCTGGGCATTGTTCTACAACGTGATGGGTATTCCCATAGCGGCGGGCGCGCTCTATCCGTTCACAGGATGGTTGCTTTCACCGATAATCGCGGGAGGAGCCATGGCATTGTCAAGCGTGAGCGTGGTGAGCAACTCGTTGCTGCTGAAGCAAAAGAAGTTGTGAACAACAAATGATGGACCTGACGTAAGGAACATATTTATACCATCAACTCAACAGTCACACCATGAACCAACGAGTCATCGGCATCGCATTGATTGTCGTGGCGATAGTGATCGCGGCAGGCACGTACATCGCGAACCACCGCGCTGAACAGACCATCCAGGTCGTCGTCAACGAGACAGGAACCTGCTTCCTCAACGACGGGACGTGCCTGCACAGCGAGACCAACACATTCACGATCATCGGCTATGTCATCGCTGGACTCCTGTTCCTGGTCGGGCTCTATGTCTCGATATTCGACAAGACAAAGGAAAAGCTCGAGAAGCACAGCCAGGAAGTCGAGAAAGCGGTCAGCGAAGTCCACAAAGTCAAGGAAGACATCGCGAAGAAGACCGAGAAAGACGAATTCGAGGTCTTCCTGTCAGCGTTCAACAGACATGAACAGCTCATCCTCAAGTCAGTCAAGGAACAGGACGGCATACTCCAAAGCACGCTCAGATACAGGGTCGGAATGAGCAAGGCTGCGCTGTCAATGAAGCTCAAGGAATTCGAGGAGAAAGGGCTCATTTCCAGAAAGATCGAAGGGAAGACAAACAAGATATTCCTGCGCAAACGGTTCTAGAACGACTATTCACGTTTCAAGACATGCCAAAACACTTTTATACCCTGCTATTAAAATGCCGGTGTGGTGAGCTTAGAACATATGACAAACGCGCTTTTCGTCTATCCTCCATTCCTCGAGCGCACATTCTGGAGTTTCACGAAAAGCCTCGAGATAATAGGCAAGAAAGCCAACCTGCCACCATATGGACTCATAACCGTCGCAGCCATGATGCCAGAAGATTGGCAGATCAAGCTTGTCGATGAGAACGTCACAAAACTCAAGGACAAGGACATCAAAGCAGCCGACATGGTCTTCGCGTCGGCGATGATCGCGCAGCGCGACTCTTTAGACACGCTCATCGCCCGTTGCAAGAAGCTCGGCAAGCAAGTCGTTGTCGGCGGGCCGCTTATCAGCACAGGCTATCAAGACATCAAAGGAGCTGACCACTACTTCATCGGCGAAGCTGAGCAGACAATGCCTGCCTTTTTAGCAGACCTCAAGGCAGGAAAAGCCAAGAAAGCATACGCGCACGTCACAGAACAACCAAAGGCAGACATGATACTGGCTCATTTCAAGAATGACGCGAGCTTGATAGTCGGCCAACGACCTGTGCTTGGCTCTACACCACTTCCGCGTTTCGACCTATTAGACCTAAAGAAATACGCATCCATGGCGATCCAATACAGCCGTGGATGCCCTACCCAGTGTGAGTTCTGCGACATATGGGTGCAAAGCGGAATAGTGCCAAGGCTAAAACCTGCAGACAGGCTTGTCGCAGAGGTCGACGCGCTGCACAAACTCGGCTACAAAGGCTCGATATTCATAGTGGATGACAATTTCATAGGAAACAGGCGCAGGGTAAAGGAAGAGCTATTGCCCTCGATAATCAATTGGCAGAAAGCACATGACACACCATTCAGTTTCTACACAGAAGCGACAGTGCTAATGGCAGATGACGATCAGCTGCTAAAACAGATGCGAGACGCTGGATTCGACATGGTCTTCTGTGGCATCGAGACACCAAGCGAGGCATCGTTGCAAGAGGCAGGCAAGAGGATAAACATCGTGAAGAACGACGATTCCAAAAGCCTTCTTAACCGCGTAAGAAGGATCCAGGAAGCAGGAATCGAAGTCAGTTCAGGATTCATAATCGGATTCGACAACGACCCTGCTGACATCGACGAACTGATGATAGATTTCATCCAGCGCGCCAACATACCGCTCGCCATGGTCGGTCTGCTGACCGCTCTTCCTGAAACCAAGCTGTATGACCGACTCTTGCGCGAAGGAAGGATCAAAGCGGCGAGCATAGGCAACAACACCCACACATTCGACGTGAACTTCGAGCCCAAGATACCAGTCGATAAACTCCTTGCCACATACGGCCACGTGCTCAACGCAATATACGACCCGAAACTAAAGAACTATTATGCACGCGTAGACCGGGCGATGGACATAATAGGCGAGAGGCCGAAAGTCGGACGTGGAGTCGACCTTGAAGGAGTCATGATACTTGCAAACGCCATCAACCACATGGCGTTGACCAGCTATGGACCATCGACACTATCATTCCTGTTCAAAAGACTGATGAAGAACCCGCGCACATTCCCTAAAGCGGTCGAGTACGCTGTCAAAGGACACCACCAGGCAGACATCACAAGCACAGCGATCCAGGTCCACAACACCACAAGCTATCTGCAACAGACACAGGCAAAACTCAGCGAACACGTGCACAATCTGCAGGCGAAGTATCATCAAACAATGGAAAGCGCGCACGTATCATATGGACTTAAACGACAACAATTCAAGGAAGCTTACGCGCTCAAGCAGGACGCGCTACGCCAGGCAAGAAAGCGACTCGCAAGGATGAACGAGGACGCAAGGATCAAGATGAAGGCCCGCTACGACAAGTTCGTGACCGACGTGCAAGAACTCTACCGGCCGCTAGAGATGAAAGGACATAGCTGAGACGCGATCACTTCTTCCCATCCCATTCGTCATGGAACTCTCTTAGGAAAAGTTCCATATAATTATGACGGCCTTCTGCAAGACGCTTGCCTGTCGCAGTATTCATCCTGTCCTTGAGCAGAAGAAGCTTCTCGTGGAAATGGTTTATCGTCGTGCCTTTGTCGTTCTTGTATTGTTGATAGTCGCTGTGCAGCACCGGCTTCGAGTCAGGGTCGTGCATCATCCTGCCTTTGCTTCCGCTGAACATGAATGTGCGGGCGACACCTATCGCGCCGATCGCATCCAACCTGTCCGCGTCCTGCACGCATCTACCCTCGATGGACTCCATCTTTGATTGCACGCTGGCGCCCTTGAATGAGACATTCTCGATGATTACGCACACGCGGTCGATGATATCCGCATCAATTCCCTGCGACTCGAGCCACTGCCTCGCTTTCTTCGGAGTGCCATCTCCACCCAACTTGAAGTCATCGACATCATGCAACAACGCCGCCAACTCGACGATGAACGGGTCCGCTTTCTCTTCCTTGGCGATCCTGAGCGCCAAATTCCTCACCCGATGCACATGCCACCAATCATGGCCTGAAGAATCGCCCTTGAGAACATCCTTCACGAAAAGTTCGGTGGATTGTATGACATCCATGTCAACGGCCGCGCATCCCGCTCATCCTGCGCACTTCCTTGGCTGCGTAGGATTCGGCGCGTTCAAGGCGCTGCTGCAACTCCAGCTTCTCTGCCTCGACGCGCTTTATCGTCTCAAGCGACTTGCTGAGGTCGAAATCCTTGGTCTTTATGTCGCTCGCGATGAAGTGTAACCTGTTGATCGACTCGCTCGCCTTCGCTGTGAGTCCGTACAGCGATTCAAGCATGTCACGCGCCTGCTTCACGTCCATGACCTTGCTGCGTAGCTCTTCGGTGGCTGTGACAAGGCTTGTCTTGAGCTCGGCCTCTACGCGCTTCGCAAGCGTGGCAGCGAGTTCGCGCTTGACCTGGTCGAATGCATTGATCTCTCTCGCGAGCTTGATGCGCAATTCCTGGACCTGGTCCATCTCCTTATGCGACGCCTTGATGAACTCCAGGTGGTCCTGACGGGATTCGTTGCGTTGCGCCACTGCCTGCTGGGTCTGTTCACGCAGCGAACCGATATCTTTATTCAACGCAGCTATCTGTTCCTGCGCCTCCTTTATGCTGAACTGCAAGTCCTCCAGATAGGTCTTGAGTTGTGACAGCGCCTTGAAGTTCTCTAGCATAACGCTGGGCGATGAGGCTGCCTTATTATGCATTTCTATCCGCAAAAATCACGGCGTCTACGGGGAAAACCTATTAAATATGGCCTGAGTCGAGACATTAATGGCCCCAAAGATCGGCATCAGCACCAAGCTCTTCAGCCACTCCAAGTGGCCCAAGGAACTGCATACGACGCAGTACAAGGTATTGGAGCTAAACCGGCGCAGCAACCTCACATTCTTCGATGACGAATGGATAGCTGAGACAAAACATCTACTCGAGGGATTCGACCTGAGCATGCACTCCGCATGCCGCAGGATATTCCTGGCTGATCCCGTCTTCAGCTTGGCAGAACAGGCAGTAATCAAGGCCGAGATCCTGATGTGCAACAAGATGGGCATAAAGGAACTCATATTCCACCTAAAACAAGGCAAGCTGGATGAAAAAGAGCGCGGAATCCTTGATTACGCCAAATCGTTGAATGTCACGCCAATCTATGAGTCGAACGCGACCATGGACGCTGAAGTCACGCTTTCGATCCTGGAACATTTCCCTGACCTGGACTACAACCTCGACCTGGGCCACCTGAACCACGGCATAGGACACGGAAAGGTCAAGGACGTCGACGCATTCCTCAAAGCCATCGATGGAAGGATAGTCTACATCCACGCGCACAACAACGGCGGACAGGTGGACGAGCACAAAGCGCTCACGGACGGCACCCTCGACTGGCGGGACGTGCTAGACAAGGTCGACCTCAAGAGCGTCAAAAAGATAATATTGGAGCTCAAGCGCGTCGAGGACGTCGAGAAGAGCAGGGCCGAGCTCGATGATTATCTGAAGAAAAGAAAAAAATGAGACTGATCAATACCGCATTCTTGCTAGTCTTACTATCATTCGTGGCCTGCGCACGGCAAATGCCATGCAACCATCCTGTCGTCACCACCGGTGAACCCATAGTCTGCGTCATAGACGGCGACACGGTGCGGCTCGATGATGGTACGAGCGTGCGCTTCATCGGCATGGACACTCCTGAACGCAACAAGCGCGGCTACGCAGAGGCCACTGCAGTGACGATCTCGTTGATCAACAACACGGAAGTCAGGTTCGAGAAAGACGTCTCGGATAAAGACAAGTTCGGACGGCTCCTGAGATACGTCCATGCCGGCGATGTCTTCGTCAACGCAGAACTCGTGCGCCAAGGATGGGCGATCGCGAAAGACTTCCCGCCAGACACGGCGAGATCATCGGAACTGCATAAACTTGACAGGGAGGCGAAGGACTCCAGGATCGGATTGTGGTCTATCCAGGAAAACTGCCCTTACATGCCATCCTCATTGTGCGAATGAAACGAAGACAGAACCTATAAAAAAATAAAACAATAAAAAACTCAATACAAAGTCGATCTGAGGTATCGCGCTTCCTCGCGGTTGAGCGTTCCCTCTTCGATCATCCTGTCGATAAGGCCTAATTCATACTCGACGTCGCCATCCATGTCCTTCCTGTACATATGCAACACCTCCTTGCCATCTCGATGATAATAGAAATGGACGCGTCGAATATAAACAACGGGAACAAGCCATCCGCACCGAGCATTCACAACCTTTTTAAGGCGATTCCCGGACGAATAGTACAATGGTACACCTCGTCCTTTCTGGCCCGACATGGTTCTTCGGCTTCGATTCAATGCTCGAGATAATCGCAGGCATCATCGCACTACTCATAGTGATGGCCAGCACGCGCTACGCGCGTCTCGCGAAGGACAAGCGATACGGCGCGCTCGGAGGCGGATTCCTCCTGATCTTCCTTAGCTTCATCTCGCAGGTCGTGACCTCTTTTTTCATCTACCATGAGCTGAAAGAGGTAGCGTTGACGGATTCGGTCGTGGACATAACCAACATGCTATTCATAGGCCATGCCGCACACGTGCTGTTCTTCATATCAGGCCTCATAGTCCTGGTCCTATGGGCATTGAAGATAACCGAAAGGATGCAGCAGGCCTTGACCATAATGCTCATATTCACGCTTACGATAATAGGGATAACCAACCCATTCATCTACAACTTCACCGCCCTCGCATTGCTGGTGTTCATCAGCGCCAAATTCTTCCTCAATGCCCACGAACAGCAGACACCCTGCTCTTGGGCAGTGCTCGCAGGATTCGCCCTGATCACACTCGCGCGCCTCGCGTTCATGCTAGCGCCATTGGATCCTTACTGGTACGTTGGCGGGCACGGGGCGCAGTTGATAGGATACCTCATGCTCCTCGGTGTGCTGGTCAAGGTGCTCCGCAAATGAACGACGCCAAGAAAAGAAGCCGCCTGGAGATAATCTACGACATACTGGCGGCCATGCGTGACAAAAAAGCGCCAATCGTGCCCACACATCTTCTCTACAAGTCGAACCTCTCGCACGACCGCCTGAAGGGCTACCTCGATGAACTCATCGCGAAGCAATTCATCCAGGAAGTTCCTGATAAGAACGGGAAGAAGAGATACCAGCTCACGGAAGAAGGCTACAAGTTCCTGCAAGGCTTCCAGCAGCTCAAGGAGTTCACGAAGAGCTTCGGACTCTAGGAATGATGCTTCGAATGCTCGACGACCGCTATGTGCGCGAGCTTCAATCTTGAAACCACAAGCCTGAAACCACGCTGCGATCCTAGGACTATCCTGTCAATCAAAGTAGTCTCCCTGCCGTAGAGTTCGATGTCGCGCAATAGACGCGTCTCTCTCAGGACAGCGGACTCCCTGCCAAGCACCTGTGCCTCCCTCGCGAGAAGCGCCTCGTGCGTCAATTGCTGGGCTCCTGCCACGCCTTCGCCGACAAGTGTGAATTCGGCGTATACCCTGAACAGCAGATAGAACGGGAAGACAGCCAATATCTCTATCCAGTACAATTTCACGAACTTGAGGAAACCCTTGGTGTGCGCGAACTTGAACGACAAGTCCAGTATGAAGAAGATCAGTATCGAATAGTCGATTATGCTGACCCAAGGCTCGTAATGTTCAAGGCCAACGGTGAACTCGGCGATGATAAGAACTGCGAGGAGCACCATGACATAAGGAATAGACTTGCTGATCACCTTCTCGGCGGAATGCAGCATCCTGTCAATGAAACTCATTTTCTCCATATCGCCCTACCTCCTTTATGGACTGCGCTGATGCGATGGATCGGGATGAAGAACTCACGGCCTTCCTTCATCATAACGACATGGTTCTGCTCGACGCGACGCACGTGCTTGACAGCGACCTTATGGTGCTTGTTCGTGAGCTCGTCGAAATACGATATGAAATGCTCGGCGCCCTTGGCCTCGTCGTGGACCACGTTCGAAAGCGTGTCGAGCAGCTTGTTCGTCCTCAATGAGAACGCGTCGAACTGCCGGTAAATCCAGCCCGTCAATGTCAGGATTGTCAGACCTATGAACAACGACACAAAAGGATTGCCAAGTATGAAGCCGATGTATGGGACCTCACCAACCCCTTCCCATATACCTTTCCACATCAGTATTATACCTGTAGCATAAGCCAAAGACAGAAGGAACGACTTGTCCTGCTCGTTTATGTGGAGTCTCATTGTATTATCAAAACCTCCTTGTTGACCGCTTCTTTCAACGCGAAGTCAAGCTTCGCCTGGCTGTCAGAGTAGATTGTCATGAGAAGGTCACCCTGCTTGACGTCCGCGTGTTTATGGACATGCAGGAACAAACCAGCGCCCTTGGATTGCGGCGCGCCTGCGATGCGCGCCACGCGCGCTATAAGCGCGTCGTCTATCTTGATGACCGTGCCTGAACGTCGGGCCTTGACGACCGCTGTGAGCTTGCACAATTGTATCTTTTCAGCGACAGGCTCCTTGCCGCCCTGCGCCTTGATCATGCGCACCATCGCATCATAGGCCTCGCCGCTGCGCAGAATACCATTGGCCATGGCGTAGCCATCGCCTTCTGCCGCCTTGCCAGTGAACTCAAGAAGCATCCCTGCCATCTTCAAGCTCTTTTTCAACAGGTCTTTCGGAGCGCGGGCATCGCCCTGTAACAACCACACGCAATCCCTTGCCTCAAGCGCAGGACCTATACCATTGCCGATCGGCTCTGAGCCGTTCGTGATTATGACCTTCATCTTTATGCCAAGTACCTTGCCCAGGTCATCGAAGTGACGCTGCAGGTGCAAAGCCTCCGACTTGTTCTTGAGCTTGCTTCCAGGACCCACAGGAAGGTCCACTAAAAGGTGAGTGGCGCCGACAACGGCCTTCTTCGCCATTATCGATGCAAGCATCTGCCCCTCGGCGTCGATCGACAACGGGTGTTCGACGTGGATTATCTTCTCGTCCGCAGGAGCGAGGTTCATCGCCCCACCCCAGACAATGAAACCACCGACATCCTTGAGCACCTGCTCAAGGCGCTTCTTAGGCAACGCCACAGGAGCAAGGACCTCCATGGTGTCCGCAGTTCCTGCAGGACTCGTTATCGCCCTGCTGGCCGTCTTCGGGACTGTGAGGCCTGCCGCCACAAGTATAGGAACCACGATCATAGTCGTCCTGTTGCCCGGCACACCGCCGATGCAATGCAGATCAGCGACAATCTTCGCTTTCGGCACAAGACGGTCGCCTGTCTCGACCATTGCCTTTGTGAGGAAGACTATTTCCTTCATCGACATGCCGTTGGCATAGTTCGCGGTGACATAACTGGTGAGCTCGATATCCGTCAATTTGTCATCGGTGATGTCCTTGACTATCTGCACGACCTCGGCCTGCGAAAGCTCGAAACCATCCAGCTTCTTCTTGATGCAGGCTATGGACTTCGGCTTCTCGCCCAGCTCGATCTCGATTACATCCCCGTCTTTCGCGTGAAGCGCGTCAAGCACCTCCTCGAAAACACCCACCCTACCACGGGGCACTGCCTTCGGGCTTTCACCTATGTCAAGAACGGCGGTGGTCTCCCGTCTTCCTTTACGCACCAGCAAACGGTCCTCGGCGTGCAAGTCCAGCATCCTGGCGTCTTCCTGGTTGATCAGCACCACCTGGACTCCACCCGTGGCTATATCCATGTCCTTGACTATAAGCCTCATATGTGTCTTGTCTCCGTCTCATAAATGTCAATTATGCTCTTGAGCAGAGCGATCACCAAAGGACCTATCACGAAACCCACTGGTCCGAACGCAGCAAGACCGCCAAGGACGCCGACAAGGACCAGCACAGGATGTATCCCTGTCCTGTTACCTATTATCTTGGGCTTAAGTATATTATCGATGGTGCTCACGATGAAAATACCATACAACAGAAGGCCAACACCTTTGTAAGTCATGAACGCGTCACCCTGACTGATGCCCGCAAGGATCATGTAGACAGATACAGGACCCCAGACAATGCCTGTACCGACAGGAATCAAAGCGAAGACCGCCATCACAGCGCCCCAGAGTATCGGCGAGTGCACACCGACCACCCAAAGACCTATACCACCAAGAATGCCCTGAAGCAGGGCTATTATCAACGAACCATAGACAAGAGCGTGCGTCGTCTCGCCCAACTTCTTGATTATATGCGCCTGATGCTTCTTGCTGACAGGCAGCAATGTCTGGAAGCGCTTCACCATCATAGGACCATCCTTAAGCAAGTAGAAGACCGCGAATATCGTGATCAATACATTGACGATTATCGACGGCAAGGCCAACAACAGGTTCGTGACCGTGGTTATGATGAAAGTCGTCGCCTTGCCAAGCGCGTCCTGGGCATACAATTGCACCTCAGGAGATGAGAAGAACCCACCAACCTTCTCGAACATGACGCAAATAGTCGAGTCAGCAGGAGCGCAAGGACCGTCCATGAAGTTCCCGGTCTTAAGCACCTGCAAAGTGCGCAAGTAAACGAATCTCGCTTCTCCAGCCGCGCTGTCGATCGCAAAAGCCATTGGCACGAAGAATATCGCGATTATCACCACACAGATAAGCAAAGCGCTGAGCGTACGCTGGCCTGTCTTCGAGACAAGCCAAGTATACACTGGATGAAAGACATAAGCCAAGACCATTGCTGCCAAGATAGCCTGTATGTAAGGCTTAATCACCCAAAGAGTGAGCAGAGCAAGACCGATGAAGACTATAAAGAAGACTACAGTAATCAGGCCCTCTCTTTTTTCCATGCATAGACTCTTCGTTTATTAGTATATAAAGGTTAGCAGATGTCATGATGAACCATTGTTTCGATGTCATAAATCATTATAAGGCAAAACAATTGGATTTGGATCATGGGTGATGGGGCTGATGAGCTGTTCAATCACAAATGCGGCCTCTTCGCCGCGTTCAATCTCGAAAATGCCGTACGCAAAGTATGGCTTGGCTGCTGGGTACAGCAACACCGCGGAGAAGCCGGCGTGGGATTCGTGAGCAGCGATGGCGACACACTCCACACAGTAAGGCAGCTAGGACGGGTCGCCGAGAACTTCCCCGTGAACACCAATTTCGCAAGATGGCCAGGACGGCTGGCCGTAGGCCATGTGCGCTACGCTACGCAAGGCAATTCACACGTGAAGCAGAACGTGCAACCTCTGGTCGTGCGTGACTCAAGACAAGGAGAGATCGCGCTAGCGCATAATGGAACGCTGATGAACGCCGATGCCATCAGGGCGCGCATGATCGAGAACGGCCACGTCTTCCAGTCGACAACAGACAGCGATCTGCTTCTGACAAGGATAGCAGGCAACAAAGCCGAAACGCTCGAGGATGCCGTCATCGCGTCGCTCAGAGGGGTGCCAGCATCCTACTCTTTGCTTGTGATGTCACCGACAAAGCTCGTGGCTTTACGCGACAGATACGGCGTGCGGCCGCTTTCCATCGCAAGGATGGGACAAGGCTACCTGATCGCATCAGAGACGTCGGCATTCCACATATTCGAGGGCAAGGCAAAGTTCGTGAAAGAGGTCGAACCAGGTGAGATGGTCGTCTTCGACATGAAGGATCCGCGTAGGTTCCGAAGCATAGAATATGTGCGGCCTCAAGAACGCACCTGCTCATTCGAGTTCGCCTACTTCTCAGATCCATTAAGCCGCTATCGCGGTTTCGAGCACACCGAGTTCAGATTGGCCTGCGGAAAGCGACTATATGCTGAGAACCAGGAATATTTCGCAAGGCTCGCAGGCGACGACCGCAGCCGGCTAGTTCCGATCCTTGACAGCGGAAAGCAAGGGACATGGGGATTCGCCCAAGCAAGCGGCATCGATTACAGGGAATACTTCCAGCGCAGGCACAACGCGCCAAAAGCGGAAGGCAGGAGCTATACGGCTCCGGACAGCAGTGAACGGGATTTCATAAGCAACGCGAAACTCGACCTGCGCAAGCACAAGATAGAAGGAAAGATAATAATCACGGGCGACGACAGCAACGTGCGCGGAACGACAGCGAAGAACAACAACCGTCGACTGCGCGAAGCAGGCGCTTTGCAGATCATCAACCTGTTCTTCACACCCGCAGTGGTAGGCACATGCCCGCTCGGCATGAACCACCAGAACCTCAATGACCTTGTCGCGATAGAACCGCTGACACACAAGCGACGCACGAACAAGCAGACAGCAAAAGAGATCGGAGCTGACGATGTATTCTACCTCTCCAACGAAGGATGGCGCGACACAATACGCGAATGTTATGGCTGCGGAGCGTGCGACGGATGCTTGGGAGGAAGCTATCCTGCGTGCTGCGATAAATACACCAATAAAGGCGAGTACTGTGCAGGAAGGGAGTGAGGACACTCGACAAATCACGGAGAATATGGATCTTGAATTAGAAAGTCAACACCAACAGATAGGAACATGCAGCCACATTCAGGACCACACCTACACATCCGAGCACAAAACCTGTTTTGGCCATCGTTGTGGGTCTTCTCAACTTTTGAATCCTGGCAAGTGTCGTGGAAGTGATCGAGATTGGATAGCCCACTAGGGGGAATAACACCGCGATAATCCCGAGAATGCCTAAAACAAGGCTCAGTCTACCCAAATCTTTTCTGTTCTTGCCGGTTTTCTGCGATTTCGCCTTTACTCTGTTCATGACCAATATGGATATGATCGCTGAGATGATCATCACTGCGAAGGACGCCCAGGCGTATATTTTGTATGCCAAGAGGATTTGTTCTTCATCGAGAAAGTCGCTTCCACGAGCAGTCCAGTCTTCTGATGTCAATTGATTAGACACAATCGTTCCATCTGGATTGATCTGACAAGAATAGCCGGCCGTAAGGTTCATGACCTGCGTCGCTGAACTCACTTCCAATGTCCCTTCGTTGAGGAATACCGCGGTTGTGTTTGTCGTCTCATTATAATCGACAATGAACTCGGTGCCGGTCATGGAGATAAATGCGTTCGGGGTGTTGATGTCAAATTTCTGCTTCTCAACCCAGTGTAGTTTTGACAGTAACGTGCCCTTAGCGAGATAATATTGGTCCAATAGCGCGCTGCCGACCCTTAATTCAGTATTCGGTCCGAGGTTCATACGCCCCGCATTCCCGAATATGATATTCACCTTGGACTCTTTGCCTGTGATGACTTTATCATCGACACGGAGGTAGAGCTCTTTTCCAGGAATGACCTTTGTGCCGTCTGACCTTACGACATAGGCATATCCTAGGTAGCCCCCCATGCTCGGGTTGATCCTTCCGAATTCATCTCTTCCCCTATCAGGATTGGTGTTGAATCCCGGTCCTGAAATGCCTCCTGAACGGGTTGGCGTCACGGGTTTCACCGTACCGGCACGGAGAGCCAAAACCCTTATCTTTGTAATCTCCTCGATATAGACTGCCTTCATTGCCTGATCAAATTCCTGCGCGGCACGGTGTTCGTAGGGTTCTTGAACGCAAGCCAACTTATCATTGAAATCATGGATGGTGTTGCATTTTGCCTCATGCGCCCTCCATTCTGCCTCAAGTGCCACGCCGAATTCTTCAGACAGTTGTTGCTGCTTCTCATAATATTTGGTTGAACCAAAATACTCCAAATTTTCATCATCATGCAATGCATTGGCTTCATTCGAATGGATAACGGATAATTCTTCAACAGATTTCCCGGAAAGGTCGGATATGTCAGGGGTGACAGCAAAAACCAGTGATGGGAGGAGCAGGATCAAGACGAATATGCCAACAATCACCTTTTTTCCCATAACGATGGCATAACGAATCTTCATTATAAATCTTCACTATGTCAGTCTGCTTGCGCCTCGTTCGTCCAGGACGCACTCTCCACTCGACATCTTCCCGTCCACGCTATAAAGATCGAAAGTCTTCGATTGTTCGATGGACATACTCGACAAAGCGCGGATTCTTGCGGACGCCGGCAGGTTCGACAGCTGCGGACCGGCATCTTGTGAAGTGCGCATCTCTCCCGGGCTTGGGGGAATACACAACGTCCGGGCAGCCAACCAGAACTGCAAGATCTTCAAGACACTGATGGACAACAACTGCTCCTTCGACTGCAAGTACTGCCCGAACAGCAACAGGTGCGCCAAGAACAAAGCTAGCTATGAGCCGCAAGAATTAGCATCATTGTTCGGTTATCTGCACAAAAGCCACGGAGTGCAGGGATTGTTCCTGAGTTCGGCCGTCGCTGGTGAGCCTGACAAGGCCGCCTCCAAGATGATAGAAGCGGTGCGCATATTGCGCGCCAAATACAACTTCACAGGCTACGTTCATCTGAAAGTGTTGCCTGGCATGTCGCAAGACTTGATCAAGCAGGCAGCCGAACTCGCCGACAGGATGAGCATAAACATCGAGGCGCCGACACAATCCGTTCTTTCCGAATTGAGCTCCTGCAAGACATTGAAGAGCGACATCATACGCAGGCAGCGATGGGTCTCGAAACTTCAATTACCATCAGGCCAGACCACACAGATGATAGTCGGATCATTCGCTTCCGACGAAGAAAGCCTGCGCACGGCGTGGAAGGAATACGATAAGATCGGCCTTAAGCGCGTGTATTACTCCGCGTTCACACCCGTGAAAGGCACGGCGTTGCAGGATGCAGAAGCTGAGGATCCAAGACGCGAACACAGGATCTACAACGCGGACTTTTTGATGCGTGAATACGGTATTCGACTGAAGGAACTCCTTGGCATAATGGACTCAGGCATGCTTCCGCACGAGGATCCTAAACTTGTGCTTGCGCGACAGAACTTCGACGGGCCGCTCGACATCAACCAAAGCACCTATGAGGAACTGATAAGGGTGCCCGGCATCGGACCAGTGACCGCCAAAAGGATAATGGCTGCCGGAAACGTGAAGAACCACGAACAGCTAGCCACACTTGGAGTGCAGCTCGCGAAAGCATCGCCATTCATAGAAGTCGAAGGCAAAAGACAGGCGAGATTGGGAGAATTCTTGTGACCGCCCAACAGCACACCAGTCTCACAATCTTTAAAAAAAGACCATGACCCAATGGTAACACATGGTAGAACCACGACGAGTCGTCGTCACAGGACTAGGCGCGATAACACCGCTCAACAAGTCGACATGCGTCGATGAAATGGTCGATGAGTTCTGGACGGGATTGCTCGAAGGCAGAAGCGGCGTCGAAAGGATCATTGACAATTCAAGAGTCAAGCTCGCGGGCTTCCCTGTCAACATAGCAGGCACTGTGAAGGTAGATCCTGGCGCGATCGTCTCACGAGGATCGACCAAACCACTAATCAAAGGCAAGGAATGTAGGAAGCTGGACAGGTTCAGCCAGTACGCCCTCATCGCTTCTGACGCAGCGCTCTCGGACGCAGGCCTTCTCGGGAACAGCGCGCTTGACGCCGACCGGGTCGGAGTCATACTCGGCACAGGCGTCGGCGGGTTGACTACTACCGAGGCGCAGAAGGAGAAGCTCGCAAGAGGCGAGATAAGACCTGAAAGGATATACCTTTTCACCATACCCATGATAATGCCGAACGCGGCGCCTGGCAACGTCGCAATACGACACGGATTCCAAGGCCCGAATTACAGCGTCAACAGCGCGTGCGCGTCGGCGACAAGCGCCATCTACGACGCCGCAGAGAAGATCAGGTATGGACGGGCCGACATCATGGTCACCGGCGGAACGGAATCAACGATGACCCAACTTGGTTTCGGCGGCTTCGCAAACATCAAAGCACTATCAAAGAACGGCGGCGACCCTGCGCAGGTATCAAGACCGTTCGACAGGGACAGGGACGGCTTCGTGCTCGGTGAAGGCGCCGGAGTATTGATACTCGAAGAATACGAACACGCGCGGAAAAGATGCGCGAACATCCACGCTGAATACTTGGGAGGCCATGCCAATTGCGACGCCCACCACATCACAGAACCAAACCAGGCAGTGATCGAGAAAGCGATCGCCGGCGCCCTTAGAGATGCCGGAGTGCCAACGGACTGCGTGGGCTACATAAACGCCCATGGAACATCGACGAGAATGAACGACAGCGTCGAGACAAAGGCGATAATGAACGTCTTCGGGGCGCATGCCTTCAACGGATTGAGGGTAAGCGCGACGAAATCCATGATAGGGCACTCGCTTGGCGCATCAGGAGCATTGGGCGCGATAGTCGCGATACTCTCAATGGAAAAGGGAGTCGTGCATCCGACACTCAACTACGAAACACCTGATCCAGAACTCATAGGCCCTTACGGAAGACATCTCAACTACGTCCCGGACCATTCCCAGGAGAAGCGCCTCGACGTAGCCATGGTCAACTCCTTCGGCTTCGGCGGGCATAACGCCGTGCTCGTGTTCGGCAGGATTCAATAGTTAATTTGCCATTATCTGGTGACAACAAAATTTATATACTGGCTGTCATCGATTGCCCTTCATGGACTTAGAACCCATCTTCAAGGACTACGACGCAAATTTCCAGCTCGACAGATTGATCGAGCACACGTACAAACGTCTCAGGCCTGACGCCGGCGACCCTCGATCGCAATATTCGCTCGTGGCGGCGGTGGCACATAACGACATGAAGACCTTCCGAGCAATACCCTCCTATGAACTCTTGAGCATCGTCTATGGCCGCAAGCCCACGTTCTATGACGTCGCGGTGTACGAAGGATTCCGCCCGCTCAACAGCCTCTACCACACGACCTCGCCGACAGACGCCATCGACATGGAAGACATCCTCATTTTCCACGAAGCGACACGCAGACTATGCGACTCCGGCCTCTGCATCGACCTCAAGGTGGACCACATACCCATGATCGCCGCGCTAGGCCCGCACCGACTGCGCCAGAATTGGTCCAGGTCAGAAGGATTCAAGCAGCGCTTCGAGAATGAAGCAATACTTTACTTGCACAAGTTAAAGAAATTAATGAGAATGTTCAGATGAGCCCAGCCGGAACACGTGCCTGAACAGTCGGTGACTAAGTGAGCACAGCAATGAGTTTTTCCCAGGGTTTTTTGCTCGTGAGAGCAAAAAAGGCTGAGCCCAGCCGGAATCGAACCGGCGACCTTCTCGACGTCAACGAGACGTTCTACCACTGAACCATGGGCTCGCTATAGTGATGTCCGTCTTTGGCCTGTAGTTCGTATTTAAGCGTTACGCCTTCTTTG
>JAGVQG010000018.1 GCA_020051845.1 archaeon
AAAGTCTGGGCATACCAACGACTCAAACGCTACGGAGAAACATAAATCACATCACACAGTCAAAACTTCGAACGAGTTATGCAACACGGCAATTTGAATACTACAACATGACCCGTCTATTAAGTTCAATGATGAACCCAGATGGTTGGGTCGGGTCGCAGGCCATGAAGATGAACGTTGATTCTTAGGATGACGCGGAATGAGAGGAAGACACTTAAACTGCTTCTAGCGGATTCAAGCATTTCCGACACAGATATCGCGTCAAGGCTCCACATCACAAGCCAGGCCGTCGGCAAGATCAGGCGCAAGCTTGAGTCGACGGTCATCAAGAAATATTCTGTCGAGCTTGACTATGCACGTCTCGGAATAGAGACCTTTGCGATAGCCCTTGCCAAGATGACTGATCAAGGCATGGAACGCGGCGAGCTCGAGGTCGAGCAGCAATTGCTCGACAACCCCCACATCATCTCTGTGTATAGGGTCCCGAAGGCCAGCACGACCCACATCATCCTCTATGGCTTCCGGGACATGAATGAGCTGGATGAGTTCTTCCACTCGTCGTTGCAGAAGAAGGAGCTGCACTCATTGGTGGAGACGAGGGAATTGTTCTCATTTTCGCACAACAGCCTGGTGAAGAACTCTCCGATGATGCTGTTCCATAAGGTTATGGATGCTGTCGATAACTCGCAGGATGTCAAGTTCCGTGAGCTGGAGAAGTTCAAGAAGAGGTTGTCATGAGCCTCGCGCGGACACGGTCGAGAGCGCGCAGGACATCAAGGTCCAAGGTTGCGCTGCAAGGCAAGTCCCGGGTAACGAAGGTACTGCGGCAGGATGGTTCACATGCCAGCGACCCAGGGTATGACCGCCGTTTGCTGCTCGAAAGCATAATCGACGCGGTATTCATAGCAGACCTGACCACGAGGCGGCTGGTTGACTGCAACAAGGTCGCGGAACGTCTCATCGGCAGGACAAGGAAAGAGATACTCGCCATGCGCGCCGACCAGCTCCATCCTCCTGACAGGATACAGGAGACCATGCGCCAGTTCGAAAAACAGGCCCGGGGCGAGATAGTGTTCGTCCAGACCGAGGTCATCACGAAGAAAGGCGGGCGTATCCCTGTGGAGGTCAACGCGACGGGAAATCGCATTGATGGGAAACAGTACGTGCTGGGCATCTTCAGGGACATAACCGAACGCAAGCGTGCGGATGAATTGTTGCGTCTCGAACAGGCTCGTGTCCAGAATTATTTTGATGTCGCGGGCGCCATAATGATGACCACGGACGATGCAGGTAGGGTCACGGGCATCAACCGTAAAGGATGTGAGATCCTCGGCTATCCTGAAGAGTATATCGTGGGCAAGGTCTGGGTCGATCATTTCATCCCTCGACGGATTCGCAAGACGCTGTGGAAGATGTTCCGTAGATGTGTCGTATCGAAAAGTTTTCCCGACCATTTCAAGAATCCTGTGCTTGCGAAGACGGGAGAGAAGCTGATATCCTGGTACAATGTGACGCTGGTCGATGATAAAGGGCGGATGGTGTTGTTGAGTTCAGGTGAGGACATCACCGAAGACCGGAAGGTGGAAGATGCCCTGCGGCAGAGCGAAGAGAAGTACAGGGCGATGGTCGAGGATGCCGATGACCAGATATTCGTCTTGGACAATAAATACCGATTTCTATCGGCGAACAAGACCGTGGCAAGGCTTCTCAGGAAGCCTGTTGAGAGCATAGTCGGTAAACCAATCGCGGAATTGTTTCCAAAAGAGATAGCTGCCAGATTCCAGAGGAATTGCAGATGTGTGTTCAAGACAAGCAAGAAACTGGCTGTCGAAGAAAGGATAGTTGTGCATGGCCAGGAATCATATGTGAGCTCCAATCTGGCCCCTATTAAAGATGCCAATGGTTCTATCGTGGCGGTCTCAGGCATCGTGAGAGACATCACGGAGCAGAAGAGAACGGAATCGGCGATACTGTTCAAGAACGCACTTCTTGAAGGCCAGTATGAGACATCTATGGAGGGCATACTCGTGGTCGGTCCTGACGGCAAGACAGTATCATACAACAGCATGTTCAGCAAGATATGGGGTATCCCTCGTTCGCTGCTGATGACTAAGGACGACAATAAAATGATAGGATATGTTATTGGTAAACTTAAGGATCCTGACTCATTTGTGAGGGGGGTGCGGCACCTGTACGTCAATAAAGAGGAGAAGAGCAGGGACGAGATAGGGATGAAGGATGGGAGGGTGCTCGATCGGTACTCCTCTCCGTTCTACGACTCTGCAGGCGAATATCGTGGAAGGATATGGTTCTTCCGCGACATCACCGACCTTCGGCAGGCCGAACACGGGTTGAAGGAGACTGCGGAGACGTACAAGGCATTGTATGATCTATCCACGGATGCAATCATGCAGCTCACGCCCGAGAGAGGTTTCTTCAGTGGCAATCCTGCAACTGTGCGCCTATTCAAGTGCAGGGACGAAGCTGAGTTCATCCGTTGCTCTCCAGTAGACCTCTCTCCCCCGAGCCAACCTGATGGCACAGCATCAATAGTCAAGGCGCAGCAGATGATGGCTATTGCCCTGGAGACCGGTGTTAATTTCTTCGAGTGGACGCACAGGTGCAAGGATGGCACGGACTTCCCTGCGACGGTGCTTCTCACAAGGATGGAGCTGAAAGGCAAGCTGTTCCTGCAGGCGACTGTCAGGGATGTGACCGAACGCAAGAAAGCGGAGGAGGTGCTCAGATCCAAGAACTCCGAACTTGAACGCTTCAACCAGTTCGCCATCGGTCGGGAAATAAAGATGGTCGAGTTGAAGAAGGAGATCAACGCGTTGCGCGCAAGGATTGGTGAGGCGTCACGCTATGGGGTGCAGGATCCCAAATGATGTTCAGGTCAAAACTCATATTGATCTTTGTCCTGTTTTCGGTGATTATCTCGATCGTAAGCAGCTATTCCTTCATCTCCATCGGAAGCCACGCGATAGAGGATAGGGTGCGTGCTCAGTTCGATAGCGTCGCGACGCTTAAGGCGAGTCAGTTCTTGATGTTCATGGAGACCGAGAAGGATGATGTTGTGCGTATGTCTGATGATATTGTGGTGCATTCATTGATTCATTCGGGCAAGAGTGAGGATACGGCGATTACAAGTCTCGATGATCTGGATGTCGTGGTTCTGCGTCGTTTGGTTCACGACAACATTATTGGCGAGAGTGAGGATTTCGAAGAATTGTTTCTCATGGGACTGGACGGCAAGGTAGTGGTGTCTACGGATGCGCGCCACGAGGGCGTCGTGGAGGCGGACCAGGGGTATTTCCTTTCTGCGCTGAATGCCACATATGTTCAAGGAGGTGGGCCAGGCAACCGTACTGGCGAGGAGTCATTCGTGATTGCCGTGCCGATCAAGGCCACAGGTGGGCGCGTCATAGGTGTCGTGGCGGGCAAGATAAGAAGAACGCGGATGACGGAGATCGTGTCAGATTGGACGGGCTTAGGCGAAACCGGCGAGACGTTCCTCGTCGATAAATACAACTATTTCATCACCACTCCTGCGCGCAAACCTGATTATGCGTTGAACACGCAGGTCTATACTGCCGGCGTCAACGACTGTCTGGCGGGCCATAGTGGAAGCAAGCACTTCGACGACTATCGTGGGGTTGCCGTATTTGGTGTCTACAAATGGATTCCGGAATATGATGTTTGTTTGATGTCGAAAATCGATGACGCGGAGCTGTTTGTCTCCATGAGGGGGTTGATGATAACGACCGTGTTCATCGGATGCGGCACAGCGTTCATCGCCATACTCGTCGGTATTTGGTTGTCTTTCTCGATCTACAAGCCATTGAACGCGCTTGGTGACATTGCCAATGACATAGGTAAAGGCGACCTTGATGTGCATAACATCAAGAGGACATATGATGAATTCGGCGACCTTGGACGTACCTTGGTCGTGATGGCTCATGATCTCAGGAAGTATCAGGGCAGGTTGTTGAATTCGGAAAAGCACCAGAAGGCGCATCTGGTCTCTGAAGTGAATCGCAAGACGCAGGAACTGAGGCGCGCGATCGGTAATCTGGAGAACACAAGACTTGCCATGCTCAACATCATGGAGGATATGAGGCAGGCCAACTCGCACCTGCAGGAACTTGATAAGGCCAAGGACGAGTTCCTCAACCTTGTCTCCCACGAGTTGAAGACTCCGCTCACGCCGATAAAGGCGCATCTTGAATTGCTCGCCGATGGCGACATGGGTAAGCTCTCGAAGCTGCAGATGGAGAGCGTGCATACGCTTTCTCGCAGCACGGACAGGCTCAACGGTATCATCATGAACCTTTTAGAGATCGCACGTATCAACACAGGGAAGATACAGTTGAACATCGACAGGATAAGACCTGATGACATCGCCAAGCAGGTCTATGATGATATATCTCTTGCTGGCAAGGAAAAAGGGATCAAGGTCTCGCTCCAGTGCGGAAAGACAGGGTTCATCAGGGCTGACCGCGGCCGTGTCAGGGAATGCCTCTCGAACTTCGCGACCAACGCGCTCAAGTTCACGGAGAAGGGGAGCATCACGATATTCACAAGAATGGAGAAGGGAGTTGTGCGTTTCTCTGTCACCGATACCGGCATCGGCATAAAGCAGGAGGATCAGCATCGTCTTTTCGAGAAGTTCTTCCAGGCAGGGCGCCAGGATGTCGGAAAGCCAAAAGGTGTCGGCCTGGGATTGTATTCGGTGAGGAAGATCATCGAACTGCACGGAGGAGAGGTGGGCGTGGAATCGGAGTTCGGCAAAGGCTCGACTTTCTGGTTCGCATTGCCACGTCGGGGGGGGGGTGTCTGAAGAATGAAAAAAGTGATTTACGTTGAGGATGATAGGGATACTGCCGAGGCGGTGAAACTGGTCCTGGAGTTGGCCGGTTATGGCGTCGAGCTCGCCTTCTGCGGTAGGGAAGGGCTTGCCAAGATTCAGCAGAAGACCTATGACCTGGCGCTGCTGGACATCATGATGCCGGATATGTCAGGTTGGGACCTGTTCCAGAAGGTCCGCACCAAGAAGATGAAGTTCGCTTTCCTGAGCGCGCTTCCGGTGTCTGACGAGCGCTTCAAGGAGCTCAAGAAAGCAGGCATATCGGACTACATCACGAAGCCTTTCGAGCGCAAGGACCTGATCGCCCGCGTCAAGAAGATGGTAGGTTAGAATGGCATCGACATTGATTGTGACATCGGTGGAAAGCCTTCAGGATCGCATAGATGGCAGTGTCAAGTCCTTCGGCGGCATCCCGGGAATATACGTCTCCCTCAACAAGACGCAGAAGAGCACAGAGTCGATGCTGAAGACGGCGGGCGTCAAGACGGACAAGCTGTTCTTCATCGACTGCGTCACGGCCGAGAAGACCCGCGACGACGTGTTGCACATCGCACCTGACCAGCTTGATCTGTTGTCGGCCGCAGTGCGCGCGTTCATAAACGACATCAAGGGCAAGAAATTCCTTGTCATAGACGCGCTGGCCACATTGCTCATCTACAACCACGAGAACGAGGTCGCCAGGTTCGTCAAGGACGTGACCAATGCCGCATCGGACAATGATGTCGAGGTCGTGGCCTTCAGCCCGACGACCAAGGGCGAGCAGTTGTTGAAGAAGATATACAATTTCTTCGACAAGGTGAAGTAGATGAAGTATTTAGCGATGCCGTTCATCGTCTTACTCATTGTCGTGCCTGTGGCATTGGCGGACATAATGGTCGATATACCGCAACAATACAAGACCGTGGCTCCTGGAGCTGAGGTGATCGCGAACATCAAGCTCGTGAACCTCGGCGGCAGTGGTCGCGAGGATGTGTTCCTCGACTTCTGGATGACTGATTCCAAGGGTTCTATTGTATTGACCAAGAGGGAGACGGTGGCTGTGGAGACGCAGGCGAACTTCGTGCGGACTTTCGTGATGCCACAGGATACGAAGACGGGTAGCTATACGTTGCACGCGGAGATAACCTACTCCGATGGCAGGGATGCTACCGCTGCCAATGATTTCCAGGTGGAGCCGCGCAAGGACGTGCCGACTGACTACAGGCCGATCTATGTCGGGGCAGCTGTCGCGCTTCTCGTGATTTTTTTCTTCGCGGGAAGATTGCTCATGCCTGTCTGGAAGAGGTTCCAGATAAGGTTCAAGGTGAAGTCGATCGTGTCGAAGAGGCACTAATTCCCAAGGTTCTTCTTGTAGTAGAGAAGCGTTGCCAAGAACATCAGCGCTGCGCTCAGATGAAGCACGGTCTCAGCGTAATCGCCTGCCCACCATTCTACAGGTTCGGATATCATGTAGATCAGCATGACCAGGGTGATGAGTCTCAGGAATGTCTTTTGTTTTGGCTTGCAATGCTTCGAAGTGAAGATGACGAACAGCATCAGGAGCAATGCCGCAACTGATATGGCTGTGAAGAAGTCGCTGGTGTTCTCGTGTGTCATCGCCGCGCCTCCTTCAGCACTTTGAAGCTGAAGAGCATTATGATGCCGATGAGCAGGGATTCAGTGATGTGGTGCAGATTGGTGTCGGCTATCACGACCTCGGCCGTTCCGAACATTATGGAGATGACAGCCGCTATCGCGATCCAGGGCAGGTATTTGATCACTGGTGCGCAGCGGCCTTTGGGTTTGAGAGAGAACGCGATGGGCACCGACGCCGAAGCGACGGCTATCGCGAGCATGCTCGACCAAAGCGTCACATCCGATACATCGAAGACCATTATCTGTTGAGATGCACGTCTGAAATATAAATCATTGCGATGTTTTGTGACGAGTGTGGAGTGGGAAAGGGCATTGCAAAACTTTTATAACAGCGCCCATAATCACCTATGCTATGCTAAGAGGGCAATTCGATCTTATCGTCATAGGCGCCGGCTCTGGTTTGCGCATATCATCCGCCGCTGCCGAGGCTGGCTGGAAGGTCGCCGTCATAGATGAGGGTCCTTTTGGGGGTACATGCCTGAACCGTGGTTGCATCCCTAGCAAGGCGTTCATACACGTCGCTGATGTCATGCAGGACATCAGACGTGCCAGTGATTATGGCATCAAGGCTAAGGCGACAGCCGTCGACTGGCCAAGGATCGTCAAGCGCATAATGGGCGAGATCGACGGCGACGCGAAGTCCATCGAGCAGGGCAACAAGGCGACGAAGAACATCACCGTATTCAAGACGCGGGGTGTTTTCGTCGGTCCAAAGCAGGTCAAGGTGGGCAAGCAAATCATCACAGCGCCGCGCATCGTGATAGCGGCAGGCACGCGTCCTAGCATCCCGTCGATGCAGGGTCTTGACAAGGTCGGTTATCTGACGAGCGACGACATCTTCCGGCTCAAGAAGCTTCCGAAGAGCATGATTTTCATCGGCGGCGGCTATATCGCCTGCGAGTTGGCGCACATGTTCGACACGCTTGGCACCAAGGTCACCGTCATACAGCGCAGTGGTGTCCTGCTCGGAAGAGAGGACCGCGAGGTCGCGACCAGGTTCACCGAGGTGTTCACGCGGAACGTCGATGTGCGCCTCAACGCTACGACGAACAGGGTTTTCAAGAAAGGCAAACTATTCGCCATTGAGATCCAGCAAGGCAAGAAGAAGCAGGTCGTCAGCGCCGAGACTTTGGTGGTAGCCACTGGCAGGAAGCCGAACACCGACGTCCTCGATGTGGCAAAGACCGGTATTGCTGTCGACAAGAACGGTTACTTGCAGGTCGACGAGTTCATGCGCACCGAAGTCGATGGCATCTGGGCTATCGGCGACATCGCTGGCAAGTGGATGTTCAAGCACAGCGCGAATCTGGAAGCGGATGTTTGTGCGCATAACCTGCTCGGCACTCTGGTCCGGGCAGACTACACGGCCATGCCGCACGCTATCTTCTCAAGCCCGCAGCTCGCGGGTGTGGGTATGACCGAGGAGGAGCTTGTCGAGAAGGGCATAAGATTCATCAAAGGTTCATATGATTACAAGGACACTGGCTACGGCATGGCTTTGATGGAAGAGGACGGATTCGCCAAGGTTCTTGTAGATCCGAGAACAAGGAGGATCCTCGGCTGCCACATAGTCGGCCCCTACGCGTCGATGATCATCCACGAGGTCATCGTGGCGATGAAGGCGGGCATGACAGCTGATGCGTTGGCCGGTACGATCCACATCCATCCTGCGCTCAATGAGGTCGTTCAGCGGGCGTTGCTTTCTTTGGAATGATCCGTCCTCAGTAATCAGGTATGAATTCGGTCCTGTCCAGGCGTGGTGTCCAGTCCTCGGGCTTTAGCTCTCCGACCGCTTTCTTCACCATCGTCTCCAACGCGGCCAGATCGATGTTTGTCGGTATCAGGTATATGTGTGGCGTGAAATTCAATGTCTTTTCGTCAGGCATCTCGAAGGACACCACATAGCTTGCGTTCTCTCCCATCATCTTCTTTTGATATGCTGTCGTGAAGCAAGCGTGGCCGAATCGGTCGACAGGGTTCCATTGTTCGACGCGCACGTCGAGCGGGATCTCTTCTTTCATGAATTTTTGGCGTCACGTGCTTGTTTATAACTTTTGCGCAGAATGTGTGCGGACAGAGAATCCGCGTTCATCGCTTCAATTTGTTGGCGACGACGGCTTTGTCTCCGAGAAGGAAAAGATGGACTGGTTCTGTCCCGGTCAGCCCTTTCTCGTATTTCCTGCGTTCTTCCCAGTATTTCGCTGGTTCTATCGACGCGCGCAGGATGACCTGTTTGGCTTTCGCCTTTTTGAGCAGTTCCTGTATGGGCTCGATCTGCGCAGGGCAGATGCCGACTATCTGGAACTTGTTGCGGTAGAACGGGCTGTCGATGGGCCTGTCGCTGGTGCAAAGCACTCCTTTTGTCGTGCTCACGACGTGGGCTTTTCCTGCTATGAGCGTCGCCACAAGGCCTGCGGTGACGACCGATTCGTCGACTTCGAGGAGGAACCGTTGGAATTCTCCTGGTTCCGGCACTGGTGATGGCTCGCCGGATATGGACTTCGCTTCGGGTAAGACAACAGCACTTGTCTTCGACTTCGCCAAAGGTCCGCGGTACAAAGTCAGCCGTCTCAATTCTCCGTCCACTGAAAGGTATTCGCGCTCGCCGTCGATGTCTATGGTCTTCGTGTGCGGCGGCAGTTCTATCGCCAATGATTGTGATATCTCGCCATATGCCTTGATGAAATCATGAAGCGGCGGTGAGAAGTTCTGTCCTAGATTGCGCGCCTCTTCCTGCGCAGGACGCTCAGGATCAAGGAATACGATGTCGACCTTTGGCAGACTGCCGACGACCTGCATGGCGTCGCCTTCGATGAGCTCGACGTTTGTCACGCCTGCCGCCTTGCAGTTCTCCCTGCAGTAGGCCATCTTCCTGTGGTCTTTCTCGATGGCGATGACTTTCTTGCATGTCTTCGCGAAAGCGATGGTCTGCATTCCCACGCCAGCGCCGGCTTCTATGATCGTGTCGCATGCCAGGCGTTTCGCCCTCCAGGCAGCGACGTCCTTGTGCGTCCCGAAGCGCAGGTCGTCTGGTTGCAGATATCTGATGTCGGGGAATTTGGAGTTCTTCTTGCGGCTTTCGACGATGCCTTGCACTTCAGCGAGATCATCACCGGCTGATGAGCTGTCGGCCACTAGCTTCTCAACATATGCCGCGTCGTGCTTGTCGAACAACATGTCCTCTTCTCCCACAGAAGCCTTTAAATAGTTTGTTCAGAATAATGCTCTTGATAAGAGGTGATTGTTTTGGCACTCATAAGCAGGTATAAGGAGGTTCTTTTCCACGTTTCCAGGCGCAAGGCGATGCTTCATGCCTTGGGCAGGACGCTCGTCACAGTATCGATCGGTGTCTTCTTCTGGCGCGAGCTTGAGCAATACTCCGGTCTGATGCTGATCGTCGGCGTCATCCTGATGCTGCCGGTTCTAGGTGTGGTATTGAAGGAACGCGGCCTTAGGAAGAGAAAGAAAGGAAAAAAGAGATGATTTCTTGCGCATTATTCTCTTAGATTGTCCTTTGCCGTCCTGATATCTTTGCCGCGAATTTCTGGTAGTTGGCGGCGATCTGCTCTACATGCATTCGTTCTGAATCGCGGACCGCTCGTGCGAGATTCTGCAGTCCTGTCTTCAATGGAACTACTTTCTTGAGTCCTTCATCGAGCGACCCTGTTGCGGGAATCGGATCCGCCAGGTCTGCTAGCATCTCCAACTCGTCGGCTGGCGTGATCTCAGGTAATTTGCCTGTCGCGGCAGCATATGTCTCTTGTGGCTTGTATGTCATTTCACTCACTCCCCGACTATGATTGGAATAATTCCGGAATGGAGGTATATAAAGGTTTCAGCTGTTTCTGACGGATATTTAGGGGATCTGCGGATATATTCACTAGTCCGAATCTTCAAATACGTTGCATGCGTATGATGCTGTTATGTGTGGAATGTGGCGGTAGCTATGGAAGACGATGTCTCAAAAGACGACCCTGTCGATAAGGAAGATGAGCTTGTTATGGATGCGTCCATGCGCAGGGATATTCTAGTCAAGGAATATAAGATGAGGGTTGCTCGTGGTTACGCGGTCTCCATAGGTACTGAGGTATTGCAATACTTGCATGAGGAGGCAGAACTATTCTCAGAACGGTATTGGGCTGGAATGATGCTGCACCTTCCTGAAGATGAGTTGCGTGAGAATATCAAGGATTATCTTGGCAGGCTGAACAAGGGTTTGGA
>JAGVQG010000060.1 GCA_020051845.1 archaeon
ATGCAAAGTCTGGGCATACCAACGACTCAAACGCTACGGAGAAACATAAATCACATCACACAGTCAAAACTTCGAACGAGTTATGCAACACGGCAATTTTAAATCCATATCTTTGGCTATGAACAAAGGAGTATATGAATGTGCTTGTTCAGATACAACTAAATACGACCCTACTTACAAGGTTACATCGAGAACAATGTCATCTGGGGGAACCATAACATGGTTCTGGCTCACAACAAGACGCGGTCTTGTGTGCAATCGGACAAATGTCCGATGCACAAGGAACCGAGTTCCTTTGTGCAAGAGAACGCGTTTCGTTTTCTTTGCGCTCTGTGGGCTTTCTTCATTTGTTGCTTCTGCCCGGGCTACGTCTGTGCTATGTGCTGATTTCGCCTTCTAGAATTCATGCCTTCAAAGAAAGCACTTCATACACGACAAGCGGCTTCTCCTTTCCCTTGACCTGCAATGGTGCGAGTTTCTTGACATTGACTTTGTCCTTGATGAGCAGATATGTGCTTTCAGTGATCTTGACCTCTCCGCCTTCAGCGTAGCCGCTGAGACGTGAAGCTGTGTTGATGGTGTCACCTATCGCCGTGAATTCCTGTCTTTGCGAGCTTCCCATGTTCCCGACGACAGCAGGACCTGAGCATATCCCGATCCCGAGCTTGATTTTTGGTATTCCTTCGACATCTCGTGCGCGTATGGATTCCTGTATCTGTAACGCGCAGGTCACTGCGCGCAATGCGTGGTCTTCATCAGCAAGCGGACTTCCCCACATCGCGAAAAGCGCGTCGCCGATGAATTTGTCGAGCGTTCCTTTGTTCTTGAAGACGAGGTCGGTCATGTCGCCGAAGTAATGGTTGAGGACCTTGATTACTTCATTCGGCGTCATCTTCTCTGACATGGCGGTGAAGCCGCGGATGTCCGCGAACATGGCGCTGACTTCGCGTTCTATGCCTCCGAGTTCCATGGCTTCCTTGCTTGATAAGAGATGTGTAACGACGTCTTTCGATACATATCGGCCGAATACTTGAAGTATGTACTTCTTGTGCTGTGATTCTGTCGCCGCTATGTAGCCGTATGTCGCGAGAGATGCTAGGATGATTGTCATCAATGGATAGACGAGGTTCAGGATGATTCCTCTTCCGAAAAGGAATATCGCCGTGATTATGTACGCCACGAAAAGGCCGATGCTTATCGGTATCGTGTACCTCATAGGTATGTTCGCCATGAATCCTGCGATGGCGGCGAATATCATTATCACGATCACGAGGCTCAGGTATGGTTGTGGGGTGATGAATCGTTTTGTCAACAGCGTCTGTAGTGCGTTGGCGTGTATCTCCACGCCAGGCATGCGCGTCCCCTGTGATGTCGGTACCACGTAATCGTCGTGCAGGTCAGGCGCGCTGACACCGACGAGCACGATCGCGTCCTTGAATACGTCGGCGCTGATCTTTCCATTCATGACATCGGATGCGGAGTAGTGTCGGAAGCTTGAAGGCGGTCCGACGTAGTTCACTGTCAGCCGGTCCGAGTCGAAGCTCGGCGGCCGTCCAAGATATTGTGTGGCCAAAGCGAATGACATCGATGGTGATCCGTTGACCTTGGCAGGCACGTTTCTGATTATGCCGTCAGAGTCCGTGAACACGTTCACGACAGCTCTTGTCACATCAGAATATGCTGGTGCTGGTGAGAGCATCAGATCCTGGGCTGTGTGGTATTCCTGCGCAAGGATCACTTCGCGTCCTTTCATGGCTGCGGCAAGCGTCGCGTCATTGCCGTCTGGTTCTGAGAATGTCAGGTCAAAGGCGATGATCTTGCTGCCGGCGGTGTTCTCTAGCAGGGGAAGGTATGCTGACCTTGCCCATGGCCACTTTCCTATGTCCTGCAGGCTTCTGTCGTCTATCGTGACTATGACGATCTTGTCGAGCGGTTGTATGCCGCCGTACAAGTTATCGGTCAGCCTGATATTCCATGTGTCGAAAGCGTGAATTCCTGCCAGTCCGGCAAGTAATACGCCCACGATTGCCGCGACAAGGAATGCTTTGTAGTTCATCGACCGGCCTGGATCTCCTTGATTTTCTGCGTGAGCAAGAACGCCCTGTGTAGTTTGTTGCGCACTATCGAAGGCGCGTTTTCGAGCAGCGCTGTCTCGTTCTTCTCGCCTGCGTCTATGGCTGTGAGTTCCTGGCGGAGCCCGGTTTCGTCCATGCCTTTCGCTTCGGCGAGTTTCAATAATATCCTGTTCTTTTCCAGTTCTCGCATCCTGACCCGTTTGAGGACGTCGATCTGCTTCTGCCTGAATTTCTTGAGGCGTTCCAGCTTGGCGGCGTCTATGTCCTCGACTGTTCCTAGCTTCCACTTCGCCTGCTTGCCTGCTCCGACGTTCAGCAGATCTTTGTCGTGGGTGTAATCGACATCGCCTTCGGTGACAGCGACATCGTCGTCGCTGAGCAGGAATTCTGTGCCGCGCACCGATGCCATTGTAGAGGCTGTCTGCACGCTGTAGTCTGTCATGCCCGATAGCCGCGTGACTTTGTTGAGGGTCTCGCCCGCGAGCTGCTTGATCGATATGGATTTGCCGATTTTTTCCAGCTTTATCTCGCTGTTAGGCTCGAGGCGTATCATCTCTCCTTCGAGGATGACGACCGTGGCCTCGCCGTCTCCGGTCTTCACTGAGTCGCCTTGGCCGAGCTCCATCTCGTCAGTGCCGGGCGTCCATTGGCCGCCCATGTTGACTTGCACATCGCCGCGTTCTATGTATAGTACCGCGTCAGATGGCGCAGGCACTGCCAGCGCGAAATACGCGATTACTGCCAGCACAGCGACCACGATTATGATTCCGATGAGTATTCCTTTTTTCATGATACACCCCTAGGAGGATTCTGCCTTTGGTGTTTAAAAAGATTTGCAGGGGTGTTGTGATATTGTTCGTGCATACCATTTAATACGTGACGCGCGTATGACCTGTCAAGGTGGTGTACGTGGCTGTGAACAAACCTCAACGCCATATTTTATTCGCATTGGGCCGCTACCACGAGAGGTATGCCTTGATCCTCCTGGATAAACCATTGCAGGCATCGCTATCGAAGGGCGCGTTCATAGAGCTCCTCACGAACGCAGGCCTCGCAGGGAAGAAGGAGCGCGCCTTGTACAAGAATCTCGAGGATCTTGAGAAGGCGAAGCTCGTCAGTTATGACAACAGGACTCTGGTCTTCACGGAGAAGGGCAGGAAGGAGTATGAGCGTCTGGTGCAGGGTCTTGATCCCTATTTCCGCGTCGTCGACATGCTCGAGAAGACCAATGTCCTCAAACTGACCAAGAAGGCGACGATGCAGTTGAGATGGTGATTGTTTCTAGGGTTGTTGTTTTCTTCATATGGTTAGGTCTCTACCTTACCTTTTCGACGGAGAATTATATATCGCCATCTTTCCTGTTGTCATGGCAAACAAACTTGTTGTATCGACGGCAATCATCGCCACTCTCTTACTGACAGTCTCTCTCGCATTGCTTATGGTTCCGGGCGGTCCGGCCAATGGCTGGCTCACGAACATCAGCATCATCAAGGTGGATGATTGGAGCTATAGCGGTCAGTCGACCATCATGGAGTCTGTCAAGGCGATCGCGACAGGCGGCGGTATGATGCGGCAGTTCGGTTCAGTCGGCGCTTCATTCGGTTCATTGAGTGCGTCGGCCAAGGACATCGGTTTCTCTGTCGGCGGCGCCAAGGACATCAATAATTTCAGGGAGAACATCAAGCAGGGTTTCCTTCCAATTGCCACGGACGTCACGTATGAAGGTCTGTTCTATGACTATAATTTCGATAACAGCGGCTCAGGCAACACGGTCTGCACGGATATGTTCTGTCCAGTCTACAGCCAGGTTGTTTCCAAGGATCCTTTGACGAACGCGACAGACAGATTCCTCTCGGTCGGATTGGACTCTGGCATCCAAAACTTCGACAGGAAGCCGTTGGATTTGATGATCGTCCTCGACATCAGCGGCAGCATGGGCTCGCCTTTCGACAGGTATTACTATGATCAGTTCGGACAGCCTGGCCAGAAGCCGGGCGATAACAAAGAGCCGACGCAGGAAGAGAAAGAGGAGCTGCAGAAGTCGAAGATCAAGGTCGCGTCAGAATCCATCGTCGCCTTGCTCGACCACTTGCGTGATGACGACAAGGTAGGTATGGTGCTTTTCAGCACTGATGCCGTTCTTGCCAAGCCTATGAACCTCGTCAAAGGCACCAATATGGATGACATCAAGAGGCATGTCATGGAGTTGCAGGCGACTGACAGCACCAACATGGAAGCGGGTTACAAGCTTGCGACAGCGCAGTTCGATGACGAGCTCGATGACAAGGATGGTTCCGCGGCATCGGATCGCGAGAGGCGCATCATTTTCCTGACCGACGCCCAGCCGAACACCGGAGATTTCAGCAAGGAAGGCCTTGTCGGCATTACCAAGGACAACGCCGAGAAAGGCATACACACCACCTTCGTCGGCATGGGCGTCGATTTTAACACGGCGCTCATCGAGACGATGACGAAGATCCGCGGCGCGAACTATTACAGCGTCCACGACTCCAAGGAGTTCAAGACCAGGATGGATGAGCAGTTTGACTTCATGGTCTTCCCATTGGTCTACAATCTGAAGATGACCTTGAAATCGTCTGACTATTCCATCGATGAGGTCTACGGCTCGCCCGAAGCCGACCAGGCGACCGGGGAATTGATGTCCGTCAACACGCTCTTTCCCTCCCCCAAGAGCGCTGAAGGCGTGAAGGGCGGCATCATCCTCCTCAAGCTCAAGAAGATCGGCGCTGGAAGCGACATCTCGCTCAGTGTCGATTACGAGACTCGCGATGGTCAGAAGCATAGTTCGACCAAGACCTTCGTCTTTGAGGACAAACAGCCGGAATATTTCGGCACGAACTCTGACCGCAAGGCAGTACTGCTGACAAGATATGCGTCTCTCATAAAAGACTGGCTCGATCACGAGACGCGTAACGAAGCAGGCTGGGGCGAGTACCAGAACCACAGCCAATGGGAGAGGCAATCATCCCCGTTGCACGTCGCTGATGAATACAGGCAGAGGTTCAAGACTTTCGCTGAATATTTCAACAAAGAAAAACAAGATATCGGCGACGACTCCTTGAAGAAGGAAGTCGATGTGCTCACCAAGCTGTCTTCCTGAGTATATCAGTGGAAGATGGGTGTGTGCCTGAGCAGGTCGCTGAGCCTGTTGCGTACGACGCCGTCGTGCATCAGGTTCGGTACTGCTTGGGAAAGCACTGTCGAGCATTGCGGCTCGTTGTCCGAAGGGAGGTTCTTGTATATGGCGAGGCATTCGCGTGCGTACGCGCTTGCCTTGTCAGGATTGACGTTCCTGTAATTCTCGGCCAGCAGGAAAGCGATCTCTCCGCGCAGCTTCAATTCAGGCACGGTATCACACGTGCTTGGCTTGAGCTGTTGGTACGCCCTTAGCAAGGCGTGCTCTTCATAGTCGTTGTTTTCGATCATCTGTGCCAGTTCGTAGGCCCGGCCGACGCAGACTTCCAATTGTTCTGTTGTTTCCATCTTCACCCTCCTGGATTCGGCCTTCGGTCAAGCGCATATAAGCGTTTCGGGTGGTGTGATTAGGATGTGGTCGGAGTAAAGGTCCATCCAAGATATCAGGGGTCTTCAGTTGTCGTGCACGCGCTTCAGCTCGTTCCATTTCTGGACCGTGAGCGTCGTGTCGTCTTCCTGCTGGAGCTCGATGCTGTCGATGAACATCGCGCTGATCGGTGTCTTTGGGAGTGTGCTGGCGAGCGCGTCTTTTAGCGCCTTTGTGAATCTCTTCGCCTGGCTCTCGTGGACGAAATGGGCGTTGATCACTGCAGGGCTCTCGATCATGACTTCTATGAAGCCGCCTTTGTCGAGTATGAATCTCTCGTAGGCCTTTTCGCCGATGATGTCGAAGCCCATGTAGAATATATGCTGGCCGAGCTTCTTCTCGAGCACTCGGATGAATTTGACGAGTTCGCCGCGCGCCCGGTCCTGTTCCTCGAAGTTCCGGTCAAGGGATGTCGTTTTGCGCAAGGTGAATGACAGGAGTTCTCCTGCGTCTAGCGCGGGCACGAAATAGTGGAGTGTCTTCATCGCCCCTCGGTCATGTTCGTCGGGTTCGATAGGAATGCCACCAGGTCTTTTGCCTCGTGCGGCAGGTAGGGTGAGAAGTCTATGGACGGTCGGTTGTGGCATATCGTCGCCGCGCGCAGTCTTGTTATGGCATCGCAATTCACGTCGCGGCTCAAGTATTCGCCGAGCGATTTCGCAGGAGTGTAGATTGAGACAGCCATGACGCGCTGTTCTGGCGCGTGTTTCGCCGCGCTGTTCACGAAGCCGACGGCTTCGTCGATGCTGTCCGCTTTCACCAGTGTGAGTGTATATGGCATTTCCTGTGTCGCGAAAGGCGATTCAGGGTCGTTTATGTTGACCGACATCAGCAATGGCCGCATCTGGTGCGCGCTGATGCGTTCGTAGGGCAACAGGATCTCGGCGTTGTCGAACTGCCGTGATGCGTTCACGAGGCTCTCGATCTGGTCGAGTATGAGTGTGGGTGCGTACCCGATCTCGGTGTTTTCATCCAATGGATCGCCGACATTCGCGTCGTTGAAGCGTCGGCTCAACAGTTCGCAGAGGGTGTTGTAGTCTCGTTCGCCGACGATGATCGCTGTCTTTGTGGCGACACAGGTGTTCGTCCAGTGCAGCGCTCCGTATGCCAGTCTTTCAGCGACTTTCTCAAGGTCGCATCCCTGGTCGACTATCGCCTTGCTGCGGCCTGTGGAGAAGATGATTGATCGTGATGTGGGTGCGGCGCCGGCGAGGATAGATGCCGCGCTCTCTGCCTCGCCCATGTAGATGTGCCTATTGGTCTTCCGGATTATGTTGGCGGTGTAGGACGCGCTTTCTGGCCGAGATGTGTCCCAGTGCAGGACGTTTATGCCGCCGGAAGGATAGCCTGCCTTGGTGAGCGCTTCTGCTGTCATGATGGCTGTGCGGGGCTCGTGCTGGCTGGGTTTGATTATGATGGTGGCGCCTGCCATGACAGCGTTCGCGAGTATTGATGCTGCTTCGGCGACATGGTTTGGCGGCAGGAAAGCAGCGGCGATCCCTTCGTTTGGAAGCAGCGCGACGCGGCCGTCCTGTGAGTCTCTGTATAATATATTGCCTTCAGGCAGATAGCAGTCTAGCGTGCCGACTCCTATTGCCCTCATTAGCGTGGTGGCGTATGCCGCCTGGGTGCGGACGCTGCGTATCGGTGTCCCCTGCAGCATCACTATATTATCGAGGTCCTGCTGGGTCCATGCGTTGGCGAGTAGGTCGGCGGCTCTCTGGCAGATCATCCCGCGTTCGGTCGCGGGAATTGATGAGCATTTTCCGCGGCTTTCTTTCGCAGAAGCCAGGCACATGCCGAAATCGAGCATGTTCGAGTTCGGAAGGTCGAGATTATGGTCTGGATAATATTGGCTTTGGACGGCGAATGTCGTTTCCATCGCTTCCTGAGGACTGCCTTTGTAGAAGTTGGGCGTCAATATCCGGGTGGCTGCGCTCATGCGTACCTGCATCCTCCTGCAAGTTCGGTGGGGTTGTCCTCACGGCGGATCTCACCGATTATGGGGGTCGTCCTGCCGCATGGGCAGCTCGTTGCGATGACGCGTGCCTTGTCCCCGATGGCGTAGTTGATGAATATCGTTCCGTCACGCGCTATGGTGTTGACGAGTAGCAATCCTTCCTCTCCGACCTGGGCTGGCCGCGGCACGCCGTCGATGATGAGGTCCTCATTGCCCATGCGTGTCGGTTGGTAGCCGCGCGTGAAGATGAAGGTGTAGAACGATGGGATGCGCATCAGGCTTGCCAGGTCGTTTTTCTTCATGCGCGCGAACTGTATATAGGAGTCGATGTATTTGTCGACTGATATCTTGCCGACGGCCTGTAGCATGGTCTTCTTGCCGATGCCGCGTGGATCGGCCGTTACGTTGTCCGCGCTTGCCACGCCGACATGCAGGTAGTCTGATGAGATCGAGCAGGCCACGACGCCTTTGGTCAGTATCTTCGATTCGTGGATGACGGCGTCCGTCGATCCTCCGACGAATTCCGTGCCTTTGTAGACCTCGCTGAACGCCCTGTTGATCTCTTTTGGGTCGTAGTCGCCTGCGAAGAAGACGAAGCTTATGGTTGGTTTCCTGCCTTTGAGGCCTTTGATGGCCGCTGTCGCGGCTTCCTTCGCTGCTTTGTATGAGTCGGACGCTGTCGAGTGTCCGATGCCTGTGACGATGTTGTTCTTCATAGGTATGCCTCTTTTGCGGAGTGGCGCGTCGCGTACTTCACTCTAGTCTACCACTTTAGTATACTAGGTTAGAGTTCACATCTATTTAAAGTTACCTTCATTCGAGTGGTATATTCGAGGAATCTGTTTTTCGAGAGTTTCTTTTTAAACCCGTTTTTTCCTGGTCGGTTTAAAAATGAGCTTGAGGTGGTTACATCCCAATAACCATCGTCCAGTGGTCCTGAAAAATATATATAGGGTGAGTGGATTTCAGGTCCATACTTGAGATTCATGTGACGTCCGCGTGGGTGCGGCCGTCGATAAAGGGGGTTTTTGGATTGGAAACGACTCATAAATACAATAGTAGCCGCAGCAACACCAGTATTGTCTCATTCCTATCGAGGACATCGATTCTCCTCGTCCTCGCATCCATTTTGATCGTCTCCCTTAGCGTGAGCGCTGTGGCACAGGTTTCTGTCAACAGAGTATCTGTTGATGAACCAGATCAGTTCTATTCCACTGGAGATGGTAATGATAAGATACATGTTGAAGCGAATGTCACTGGTATGGGTGGCGCTCCTCCGGGATCGGTTGTCAAAGCGGTATTCAGCACCCAGATGGGACCTGGTTGCGGCGTTAAGACAATGGATCCGTTTCCTGGTCCAGGATCAGACATTTTCCGGGCTAGTTGTAATGTTTCAAACGCGTCTGCAGGCAGCATGTTTGCCGTTGGTAATGTGACTATACAACCAGTGGATGGCGTTGATGCGCCTCTCAGCGGGCCGGGGTTGTTGATGCCCGTCATTCTCTACAACTTCAGCGTTCCTCATAGCGGAGACCAGTGCTTCAGGCTTGCAGGCTCCACCACAGACATGCAGACGGTCTTGAACTTCAGCGGTGTCAATTATATAGTTGAAGTGCAGCTCATGGGTAGCGTCAGCAGTGTCTGCACGCAGAACCCGCCTTGGACTGGCTGGCGCACGGCGTCTATCATCAACTTCACTTCGCTGAACTTCAGCGATCCTGGCATCGGGCCGATACTGGCAGGGCTCGGCGACGCGATCCGTCCGACAATAGTGCCTCCGAACGAGTTCGGCGTGTCCAGGATCTGGGTCAACACGACCTTCTTCGAGAAACTCAACTCACCCGCGCGTATCACGCTTGACTGGTTGCCTTACACATTCGCGCCGAACATCACGGCAGACAATTCTAGCAGGACGATCAGTAATGTAGTGTGGTCGCTCAACCCGTACGATGCCGAGCTTGATTCTATTGATGGAAACCTGTCCTTCACTGTCAGCGGTTTCTCAGGCTACAACACGACTGATAACATCAACCCGACAGTGGCCTTTGCGATCACCAACGGCAGCACAACCACTGTCAGTTCTATAAATGTCAGTGTCAACGGCACAGGCACGCAACCCGGCAGGATAATATTCTATGTCGACAACGTGGCAGTGGCGCTTTACAATGAGTCCGACGACACCAACAACGCCAACTGCTTCAATGTCACGGCTGGCAGCGACTATTTCAACTGCAAGTTCACCTACGCCTTTGGTGCGGGTGTGCGCAACATCACCGTCGTCGCGTTCGATTATGGTGGAGTTTCGCTCACAGGACCGGGCAACACTGTGACGTCTGAGATCAATTTCACTGCCACGGCAGATGCGACTCCGCCCACTATGGGCGTGATCACCCCGGTCAACAACAGTTTCACCACAGACAGGACTCCTTTGATACAGTTCAACGTGTCCGATGATCTCTCTGTCAACGTGAGTTCGGCGGTCGTGAACGTCAGCGGTGTATTGTATAACTCTACGGCCACCGGCCTGATAGTTTGCACGCCGACCAACGAGTCGTTCATGGTGTGCTCGTTCTCTCCGCTGTCGCTGTACAATCTCACGGACGGAACGCATCCTATCAACATTTCGGCAGCTGATGACTACAACAACAAGGTCTCCGCGCTTCGTTACGTGATTGTTGACGGCAGTCCCGCGATCGTCGCGGAGTACGGCCCTAGCGGCAGCGTCAGCGCAGCTTCAGGCGCTTCTTTGACTGTCTGGATAAACGCATCGGATGTCGTCGGCAACATCAGCTCGGTTACTTTGTACAACGGCACGAACGTGCTGGTACAGAACACGACCTACATCGAAGGCACCAATTTCAGCACCACCTGGACAGTCCCTACCCTGCCCACAGGCACCACAGTGCCGTTGCGCTGGCAGGTCATCGACAACTCAGGCAACGCCAATTACACGCCTACGGCGACATTGACCATACCGGACACTACGGCGCCTGTCGTCAAACTGATGCAGCCAGTGTCGGGTCAGCTTTTCACGACAAAGTCTTTCAACATACAGTTCAACATAACGGACGACTTCAATATCAGCAACAACTCGATCTGGATCGACCTTGCGAGTATGGTGGAGTCGCAGTACTACCGGTCGCTGGGCAACATTACCTGCACGGGATCAAACATTTTCCAGGTATGTAACGTGACGGGTTTCCACGACTATGATGATAATGTCGGCGTGCCTATCTCTATATATGTCAACGACTCGACAAACAACCAGAACATCACGGCTTTCACCGTGCGTATCGACTATTACTCGCCCTTCTGGAACAACTACAGCGTCAATGCGACCAGCGTAACTACGGGCGGAACGGTGACGTTCAGGATCAATGCATCGGATGACGGCTCGAACGTGAGCAACATCCAGCTGATCAAGGACGGCACTACGGTTATCGCGACAAACAGCTCTTACACATCAGGAACTGTATGGTCATACATCTACACTGACAACGACGCAGTAGGATTGACGAGCACATTCAACTACAACTTCACTGATGGGTCAGGCCATGTCAACCAGACAGGGACTATGTCGGTGACAGCGATTGATACAACGTCTCCTGCGATAATTCTAGTCGCTCCGGCGAACAACACCAACTTGTCATCCGGCACAGTCACTGTGCAGTTGAACGTGACTGACAACAACGCGGTCAACGCGTCCACGGTGAATGTGACCGTATCAGGCACATCGTACTATGGCAACACGTCTGTCTGCTCAGGCACCAGCAATATGTTCTGCACATTCGTGATTGGCGTGGCCGACGGCCTCAAGACGCTGGTCTTGAATGCCAAGGATAACAGCGATAATCCGGCAACGCCTTCAGCGACGCTGTTCACAGTGGATACCGTCGCGCCGGTCATCAGCGACTACGGCCGTCTTGGCACGTTCTTTGCTCAGACAGGAAGCACGGTGACGTTCTGGGTCAACGCGACTGATGCGACGTCAGCCATATCGCACGTCGATTTCATGGTCGACGGTACGACGAACCTGACGAACACGAGTTACGCGAAGGGTACGAACTTCTCGATATCGTTCGTGGTCCCGACAGCGTGGACAGTCGGTTCTGAACACACGATATACTGGAACGTGTTCGATGCAGTGAATCTCAACACGGGTTCGGGAACGATGATCATCAACGTCAGCGACGGAACATCACCAACTGTCTCGTTGGTCTCGCCGACCAACAACTCGAACGTCTCGACCTCGCCTCAGACTATCCAGGTCAACGTCAATGACAACTACCAGGTCAACCAGACCGGCGTCATCTTCAATGTCTCCGGCACACTCTATAATAGCACCGGCGCGGGTCTTGTGGACTGCAGCGGCGGGACTGCGGCTAGCAGGGTATGCACATTGACTCAGGCTCTGGGCGACGGCGCTAAGACGCTCATCGTCTCAGCGACCGATGTATTCGGCAACGCGGTGACATCAGGCACATACCTGTTCACCGTCGACACAGCGGCGCCTTACTACACGCAATATGGTCCGACCTCTGTCACAGCTGCCGTTGGAAGCACTTTGTACTTCTACTCGAACTGGACCGACACGACGACACAGGTCGCGGCTGTCAACTTCGTGGCGAACGGATCTCTCTATTTGAGCAATACCAGTTACACGAAGGGCAGGCTTTGGAACACCACATACATTGTTCCGAATGCTGTCGGTCAGACACTGCTCTTGTCGTTCAACGCGACAGACAGTGTAGGACTGGCGAACAGCACACCGACTATGTCGCTGACAATAATCGACCTGACAGCGCCGAACGTGACTTGGGTCAGTCCTGTCAATAGGACTTATGTGAGCGCGGGCGCAACGACGTTTGTCTTCACCATAACCGACAACTATAATGTCAGTGTCGGTGATTCGATGTTGAGTATTGAAGGTTCTGATTTCGTGTTGAACTCTTCAGTATGCACTGCGGGCATGACTTCCAGCACGTGCACGTTGACTACGACGTTGGGTGTGGGTGCTGGTGATTTCGACGTGTTCGTGAACGCTTCGGACAGCGCCGGCAACAGGTACGTCTCAGGCACTCAGGTTTATCCGCAGGACACCACCGAGCCGACCATCGTCCTGAACACACTGAACAACAAGTGGTTCACTTCGACTTCGCCGGTCTTGCAGTACACTGCGATTGATAACATCAACACGACTTTCGTGTGCAACTTGACTATTGTCGGCGGCGCGACGAGCCAGACAGGCATCGCCACGGTCAACAACACGTTGACCAACAGGACGATTGCTGGCGCGGTCAACTCAGGCAACTACACGTATAATGTGACTTGTGTCGATGCAGTGGGCAACCGCAACACGAGCGCGACGCAGCGCTTCATGGTGGACACGACCGCTCCGACCACAACAATAACCTTGTCTGGAGCGACCGCGAACGGCGCTGGCTGGTACAGGACGCCTGTGACAGTCACTGTCAACGGCACTGACGCATCCTTGGCAGGTGTGCAGACAGTCGGCTGGTCGAACTCGAGCGGCACAGGCTACACCTATGTGGCCGCGACTGGCGCAGGATTCGCCATAGCAAGCAACTTCTCAGGCAACACGATCTGGGCCAAGTCGAACGACACGGCTGGAAACACGGGCGTTGAGACGTCCCAGGAGGTCAAGTACGATAGCGTCGTCCCTTCTGTGACTGCTGTGGTTCCGTCCAGCCCGCTTGTTCCACAAAGCGCTTCGATAGTATTGGATGTCTACACGACTGATGCAGTGAGCGGCTTGAGCACTGCCAACTACACCTTCGGTGCCAACACAGGCGCATTGTCGCTTGGCAGCGGCAAGTTCAGCGGCACATTGACTGCTCCTGCGATAGATGGACTTGTCACGATATACGTGACAATATTCGACGCAGCAGGCAATGGTGTGACCAACACTACTGTGATCAACGTCAACAGCAGCCTGCCGTCCATTACTGTGGACAAGGCAAGCGGTAGCTATATCGCGAGCGGCGCGACAGTGACGGTCGGTTGGTCTAACATCACGAATGGCTGGTACTCGCTTGACCAGGCAGCCACTGTTGGAGTGACTTCGGCCAATGCGTCGCAGGTCATCACCATCAGCGGCGTTGAAGGAGTGCACAACTTGAGCATCTGGGCGAACAACAGCGTAACGACCACAAACCAGAACTACACCTACGTGATAGACAGCACGGCTCCGACACTGACCATAACCAACCCGTTGAACAACACGATTGTCAATGGTTCGTTGTCGATGACAGCCACTGCGGCCGATACACCGGGTAGCGGCATGGCGAGCGTTGAATTCAAGCTGGGAAGCACTTCGCTGGTCGTGGACACGACATCGCCGTATTCGACGACGATAACGACCACCGCGTACACAGATGGTGCATATGTGTTGACGGCGATTGCCACCGACAACCTTGGTTTGACGACCACGAAGGCGTTCAACGTGAACATCAGCAACACAGGCGCCGGGGCCACAACGGTCGCGACGTCCGGTGACGCCGCGTCAAGCTCGGCTCAGTTGACGGTCGGATCGCTGACAGGCACGCCTGTCGAGACCACAGTCTACAGCATCAACGGTTTGAACACGACCACGGTCACAATGCAGTTGATGTCGACCTCGTCCGTCTCGCCGAGCAGCACTCAGCTCTCGTCGGTCATCGGCGTGATCAACATCACCGCAGGAACAGGCAGTTCGTCGACGATCTACCTGTTGATGCCGAAGAGCACTCTGACAGGCCTTGGCTTGAGCGCGCCGTACAGCACGATCGCGTTCTACGCCAACCACAATGACGGCAATGGCATCGTCGGACCGCTCACTTCGTCATATGTGGATGAAGTGACGCTCAACACCGTTGTCTACGCCAGGTTCTCTGTGTCTACCACACATTACAGCATCTTCATGTGGGGCATCCAGGGCACGACGACCACTCCACCATCGGGTGGTAGTGGTAGCGGTGGGCGCACTACGACGACAGTGACCAACACCACGGTGGTTGCGCCTTGGGAGACTGTGACTGGCACGATCAACCAGCCGCTCGCGCCTGTGCCGACCACGAAGCCTGCTGTGAAGCCGGATACGGAGACCACACCTTCGACAGAACCTGTGACTCAGCCCGAGCAGAAGCCAGCTGAGACAGCGCCTCCTGCGCCGCAGAAAGCGGTGGCGAAGGCGATGAGCACAGGCATGATTGTGCTGATTGTGGTTGTCGTGCTAGCTTTGGGCAGCATCGGTTACTTCTGGTACAAGAAGAAATACTGATTTTTTGTTTTTCTATTATATTTTTCTTTTTTATTTCATTGATCGTTCTTATCTTGCAGCGGTTCTTGACTTTTCCAATTCCGCAATGTTTATAGAGGGGAGACTGTTCGAGCAATCACATGTATGTCAGGGATTTGGACCAGGACCAGTAATGGGTTTCTTTGGTGGTTAAAGACAAGATTTGGAGCCGCGCGTTCACTCCCTTTAACCTTTCCTGTTCTTCATGATAACAGCTGTTTCCAATGATAACAAAGGAGAACAAAGAACATTATCTTGTTATCAATGATAACAGGACTACCGCGGATCCCTCAGTTCTTGATATCCATGTACTTGAGCATCTGCTCGGGTGACATGGAGACGAGTCTCTCGACGACCAGCCTGACTTTCATCGGCTCTGCAGGCCTTACTTCGTGGATCTTGCGTATCATCAACGCGGCCACTCCAAGACGCATCACTGCGCTGAGGATGAAGACGGATATCAGAGGCCCGACGATGAAGTTTATCGGCACAAGCGAGCTTATGAGGCCTCCTGCCGCCGCTCCTATGAACACTCCTGTTCCATTGAGCACGTTCTGGTACGCTGTGCAAAGTGAGACTCTTTGTCGTGTCACAGCGTCATAGAGGAAGTTCGCGGTCGATAGGTTGAAGCCTGCCCAGATGAATCCTGAGAACGCGTCAGTGAGGAATAGGTATGGCACGATGAGTTTAGGGGCGTATGCCAATACTAACGGCGACGCGGCCCATAGGGCCATCACTCCTGCTGTGAAGAATCCTGTGATTCGCACGACGGCGAGGTTGCCGTACTTGTCCGTGAACTTGCCCCAGGCAGGCATGAACAGCAAGGTCATGGATGCCGAACCGAGCGTCACTATGGTGAATGTGGTGTAGCTGAATCCGAGTTGTTTGAGCATGTAGACAGCGACGAATGGCGAGCCGATGTTGACCGCGACGCTCATCACTGCTTCGTATATGGCGAACCGTCCGAAGTTGTTGTGCCGCATGTGCTTCACGAACTCGAAGAAGCTGAAGTAGTAACCTTCCTCGGTCTTGAGTTCAGGTTCGTACTTGCGCGTGAAGTAGATGCCGCCTGCGGTGCGCGCCAGAAAAGCGCAGAAGAACAATATGATGAAGCCGAGAAATATGTTCGTGTCCTTGAACTGGTCTAGGATAAGGCCGCCTGCGAGCGCGGCGACGAGCGTCACGCTGCCGCAGATCCTGTTCCGCTTTCCGAAGTAGGCTCCGATGTTGGTGGTCACTATGTCCCTCATCCATGAATTCCATGCAGGGCCTGTGATGCCGCCGAAGACCACTAGGGTGGTGTAGGCGATGATGAGTGATAGTGGTATCCATGATGACTTCCAGCCGAGCACGAAGAACATCACTCCGATAAGCAGTATCGGCAGCCACATGAATGCCTGCAGCAATACGCCCCTTGAGACTATCTTGCGCCTGCTGGTGCGTTCCATCAATTTTGGCGTGAACAATTGAACTGCGCTGCCTAGGATTGAGGGTATGGATGTCAGGAAACCTATGTGCGCGTTGGAAGCGCCCAGGGCAAGAGCGTATGGCGTTATGTTTCGCAGGGCGAAGCCATCCATTATTCCATAAAGGCAGCCTTCTTTGATGCTTATGGACCTTGCATTTGCTTTTAGTTGCTCTTCAGAAGGTGGGTCCATACGCGCGTGTCAGTCATGGTCGCTTTTGTAGTTTGCGCATCCATGAATGAGTGCCTAAGGCTTTGCCTTGGCACACGCAACTTTGTTGCGTTGTGCCTAAGTAGCTTAATCATCAGATATCTTTATATATGGCCTTTTATGGCAACGTCGAGAATCGATAGTCAAGGTGAGTACAGTGAGTGAAGTCCAAACACAAGAGCCTCTAGAGATGGTATTGCGATCCATTAGTTGCCTCAAGCCTCGCAGGTGCGATGCGCTGCGAGTTGGTGGCATTGAGGTGCCTGTTTTTTCTTACGATCATGCTCGCTTGTTACGCCGCCAGGGAGATATCGGCATACAGAAGCTTGATGCCATGCTTGTGCGGTTCGGTTTCCATTACAGGGCTGACTCGAACACGCCTGTTTTCGATGAACGGCTTGCGGAGAATCCTGCGCAGGCTTTGTTGTTGCGTCGTTCTGAGCTGAATGGGTTCAGGCGGGTGGACACGCTGTACTTGCCAAGCGGCTCGCGTTACGGGATAGGCGCCAATCAGAAGCAGAGCGCGTGAGTCTTTGCGTGTGTCATTAAAAGTTTCACTTGTTGAGAAGATGTTCTAACAATGCCATTCTTGCGTAGAGTCCGTTCGATGCCTGTCTGAAATAGGCGACTCTTGGGTCTTTGTTCTCGACCTCTACCGGCAGCGCTATCTCATCGACTTTTGGGAGTGGGTGCAGGATGCGCGCTTCTGGCCTGACTAGCTGGAGATTCTCCTGGTTGAGGATGAAATTGTCTTTTACTGGTTGATACGCCTTCAAATCTTCGGGTTTTATGCGTTCTTTCTGTACGCGGGTGAGATAGATGACATCGACATCGCCAAGCACCTGGTTGATGGCGCTCTTTTCATCCCACCTTATCTTGTGGCGGTCGAGGTATTCCTTGATGTCTTCTTTCATGCGGAATATATCGGGCGCGACGAACGTCACTGAGACGTCCTTGAACTTGCCTAGAAGATAGCAGAGTGAGCGCACCGTTCGGCCTGATGCAAGGTCGCCGACCATGGCGAACCGCAGTCCGTCCACATGGCCGAACTCGCGCTGTACAGTGTACAGGTCCAGCAGCGCCTGTGTCGGGTGCTGTCCTTTGCCGTCTCCTGCGTTTATGACAGGGACCTTGCTGAGCTTTGCCGCCCGCGCAGCCGCGCCTTCTTCGTAGTGCCTGATTACGACGCAATCAGCGTAGTCGTCGACTATCCTTATCGTGTCCTCGATGGTCTCGCCCTTTATTGCCGAGGAGAAATCCCTCGCGTTCTCGCTTGTGATGACCTGGCCGCCGAGTCGCAGCATTGCCGATTCGAAGCTCATGCGCGTTCGTGTGCTTGGCTCGTAGAACAGCGTTGCCATGACTTTTCCACGAACTAACGGAGGTATCTTGTCTACTGGTTGATTCTGGAATCCATCCGCATTCGAGAAAAGTTCAGAAAGCAAGGTCTTGCTTAACTGCTGGCTTTCGACAAGATGTTGTAATCTTTCGAGATGTTGTTTTCGTTCGCTCATCTAAAATCTAAAAGTTGGAAAAGTATTATTTAAGGATGTGTGGTGTGCAGAATCTGTGACTTGTCGTGGGATAGATTCACGCTTCGTCCATATGCCAGGAATCGGGTTGGTGGTATCTTTTGAAGTGTTTTTTGTATGATTCTTTCTGTCTGTCGTATTCCTTGTGTCCGATTCCCATGCTTTTGCAGATGCGCTTGTGTGGCAATGTGTGCAGGATGTTCTTCCTCCATCTTAGTGGCTCCATCCTGCGCTCGACGATATCTTCTATGGTGCATGCCATCTCGTGCTGGCAGACGTATTCGATGCTGTTGGGCGCTGCCTTGCGTCCGAAAAGAAGCGGCGTCTTTTCTGTGGCGCATGGCTTCCATCTGTTCGCGTAATCGATCTTATCGAGCAGCTTCTGCGCCATCCTGCGGGCTATCGTGAGCTTTCCGCCGACAATCGTCACAAGTCCGGAATCGGAGATCTCGATGTGTTCGCCGCGGCTCGCGTCGCCCACGCTCCCATTTGTCCGCACAAGAGGTCTGAAGCCGCTGTATACATATTGTTGTTCGGCTTGCTTGATGCCGGTATGTATGAGTAGTAAGTCATTGTATGCGCTTCCGAGCATCGCGGTGCCATCAGGACAAGGATCCAATGGCGCCCGTTTGGTCTCGTAATCAGTCGTTCCCAGTATGACTTTGCCATCCGGCCTTTTGATGAAGAACATCTGTCTGCCATCGTAATGGCTCTTGAAGACAAGGGTCTCCTTGAGGGGGATCTCGTCCGCGTTGAAGACGAGATGGACTCCGCTTGAGAGACGTACGATGCTCTTCGCTTTAGGGTCGTCCATTTTGCGCACGACGTCGACGCTTGGTCCTGTGGCGTTGACGATGATATTCGCCTTGAACTTGTACTTGTGCCCTGTGAGGTGGTCTGTGATCTTTGCGCAGGTTATCCTGCCGTCATTCTTCACTAACGAGGTCACCATCGCATGGTTGATCGCGATTCCGCCTCTGTGGACTCCGTCCTTGATGGTCTCTAGGGTCAACCTGCTGTCAGTGCACCACGCGTCCCAGTAGGCGAGCCCTCCGACGAGTTTGTGGCTGCGCACCTTGGCGATATCGAGCATCTCTTCTTTCGAGATTCGTGCGTGCTTCTTTGTGTGGAAGCCAGATAGTAGTTCGTACAGGAAAAGCCCGAACCTTAGCGAGAGCATCGAAGTGCCGTCATAGACAGGTATGACGAACTTCATCGGCTTGACAAGCGCTGGATTCAACCGCAGTAGCAGGTCGCGCTCGTGGCAGCTTTCCCATACGGTCTTGAGATCGCCTGTCTTGATGTAGCGCAGGCCGCCGTGGACCAGCTGTGAGCTCGCGCTGCTCGTGCCTGATGCGAAATCGCGGCCTTCGACAAGGCAAGCGTTCATCCCTCGCATCACGGCATCCCTGAAGATGCTTGCGCCTGTTATTCCGCCGCCGATTATCAGTATGTCCCATTCTTGAGAGGCGAGCTTATCGAACAATGATACTCGCGACTTCCTGTTGAAGTTCTCGAGTCCCATGATTACCTCGGTCGCGCAAGGACGACGTGGTTGATTCCGTTGTCGCCATCAATCAATTTCGCGCGCAGTCCGTCGAAGCCTGCATAATCGACCAATGCCTTGAAGACTGTCGGTTGGTAGTAGCTTCCTTTGTACCCGACATAGCGGCCTGAATAGGAATATGCGTGCGGCGTGAACGAGTCGGTCACGAAGACCCCGTCCTTTTTCACGACCGTGCCTAGCCATTTCAGGTGTCGTATCATGGCTGGCTTTGGCAGCCATCCTGAGAGTCCGACGAAGAGCGCCATGTTGAACGGCCCTTCCTTGCGGAGCTTCTGCCTGAACGAGTCCTTGGTCAGGTCTCCTTTGAAGAACTTGAAGTTCATGCCTATCGTCGAAGCGCGTGAGCGCAGTTCATTCTCGAGCGCGCCGTGCGGATCAAGGTCTGCCGCGATGAAAGTGACTTTGCTCATCAGTCCAGGATTCTTCCTCGCGATCGCTTCGAGCGGCCTGAAGATGTCGTACGCGAAGCCGCTTGGCGCGCTGAATATCGTGACTTTGCCTTTGCGCAACCTGGATTCGATCTCGGGCTGTATCTCTTTGGTCAATATCTTGAGTCGGTTGTTCACTGCCTCGTGCAATGGATAGCCGAGGAATATCTTGTCGAGAATGCCTTGTCTTTCCTTGTCCTGGTCGTAGATTATCCGCATGCAGCCTGCGGAGTACCCTTCTCGCAGCAGAAGCCTGCCTTTCTCCGACATTATGAATGTGAGTTCGCGCCAGGAGCCGCGGTGCAGGTTCATCAAAAGGTATCTGACCATGTAATTGAATGTCAGCACTTTCTGCCAGAAGGATCTCTCTGACAATCCTGTTGTTGTGCCGAGCACCGCTCCGTGTCTGCGCTTTCCAGCAGCGACGACTTGCTTCCTCAATCTGTCCACGAGCGCAGACAGTGTCTGGCCGGGCGTCCTCTTGTCGACATTGATCGTGATCACCGTCGTCTTCGGCTTGTATATCTTCAGCGCATCGAGTGTCGTCAGATACATCTGCCTTGCTTGCGTCAGGTCTGCCAGATTCTCGTGCAGGTCGACGCGCTCGCCGCGTCGGCCGATGCGGGCCACAGCCTCCTTTGGAGAAAGGTCGAGGAATATGACTACGTCAGGAAGCCAGGCTGCGCGTATCCCTGTCTTCTGGAAAAGACGTCGCAATCGGACGGCATCTTCAAGGCTTGGCAGTCTTGCCTTGCTATCGTCTGGCAATGCCTTGTCTTTGAGTATGTATGCGAACGCGGCCGCGAGATCCTTTGCTGTCGGGGCTTCTTTCTTCACTCCTTCGCTCGCTGGCCTGCGGTAGTTCGCCGCGCGTCCCATGGCGGACAACAACAGGTTGCCGTCGCTTACCATGGCTGTCGTTCCGTAGCTGTCGGCGAGTATCGAAGCTGAATGGTCCTGGAATGTCATGTGTGCGATCTTCAATATAGGATAGATCTTGCGGTTGTCGACCCATCTCTTCGCGGTGCGCTTGAGCCACATCGCTTTTCGTGCTAGGAAAGGGAGTCCATCTGGCATGAAGTCTGGTCCGAGGTGGTCCTCATCAACGCCGCTTATCCTGAAGGATTCTCCCGCACTTCCAGCTACTATGCCGAACTCTCCCGTCAGTATCGCCGGCAGCGAAGCGGTTATCGTGCTCTTGCCGCTGCCGTCGATGCCCAATACGCAGATTTGCAGTGTCATTTCTCTCCTGTTATGAATGGCAACCTTCCTGCGCAACCTAGGGATAGTCGTCCATTAAAGGTTTCCGGGTCTTCGTCCAGGAAGAACTCGTGGGTGCCTTTCTCTTCGATTGTCAGTATGTCGTTTGTCGTCAGATTGATGTCTATGGCCCTTCGGCTGACGAAGCGCGGCGCGATCACGAGAAGCAACGCCGAGCTGGGCTTCCATGGTATCAGGTGCGCGCTCACGCTTGGCGGCTTGCCGGATGCTGTCGGATTGAATGGTAGTTTGTTCAATGGGAATGTCATTATCGCGCCCGCGAGAAGTCTGATATCGTTGTGTTTGTGGCGTATCGTGATTGTTATGTCATCGGAGCATCTGGGCGTGAACGTGCAGCCTATGCACCTGATCAGCAGCGCAACAGGATATTCCAACAGTGTGACTTTCTCGATTCCGATCATGTCTCCGAGGAATCTCCGCGTCCTTTCGTATCTCTCGTGCCATCTTGCGAGGTCGCCAGGCACTTTTCCGAACTGTCCGAGGCCGCAGAGCGTCGCACCGTAGAGGATTCTCTTGTTGTGCTGCGCCTGTATTATCGGGTGCATTGTCGTTCGTCGGTTCTTGATGCCGTCCGCGATCATGTCTATTCCCTTGAGTGGATCTTTAGGTATGCCGAAGTGCTTCGCGAGAACGTTGCCTGATCCGAGACGAAGTTGCGCGAGCGTGACGCTGTTGTCCTTCAAAGCGGCAGGTCGCTTCCTGCAGACAGCCTCGACGACCGCTCGCAGCGTGCCGCCTCCGCCTGCGACGATTATCGCGACAGGGCATTTGTTCGATCTCAGGAATTCGGTCGTCACCTGTGTGACTTGCGCATGGCCTTCGGTGCTTTCGGCGTCGACTTCCTGGCCAATGCGTCCTTCCAGCCTGCGTCTAAGCTTCTCGAGCAGCGTGGTCTCCTGTCCAAGTCCTGCGGTCTTGTTGAGAATGAGGAGTGTGCGTTGTTTCATCTGGCCTCTTTTGGATTGCTGTTGTGGTCTGGCTTTAAAAAGGATATCTTGGCAGCATCGCAAACCCTGAAGAAATATGTAACCACTATTAAGTGATTAATACTAGAAAGATTTATAAATGGCTCGTCAATAATAGGGGTCCATGGAGCCGCGAACCAATGCCCTTTTGGCAGGCATTATTGGTGCTGTCCAGAAGAAGAAGCTTGAGGAGATAGTGCTGGGTCTGATAGACGCGCCTCTGGGCCAGATGGACTTGCGCACGCGGCAGTATCTTGAGATTGCGCAACAGAATGACTGGGAAGATATCGCTTGGCTTCTGAAAGAGCATCTTGTTGAACTCAAATTGGCTGAGATGGATGCAATCAAGGTCAAGCAGGAGACTGGTCGCGACCAGGCGGAGATGCGGCTCGAGGATTATCTTATCTCAGATTGTCACCTTGCCATGATAGATCCTGCATTGCGTTTCATCGATCATCAAGTGGCTATAGCTGGCGGTCTGCGCGTGGATGTGTATGCCCGTGACTCTGTCCGCAATGATAATGTCAAGATCGAACTCAAGTCGCACCTCAACACAGAGTCGGCTGACAAGCAGATCGACCAGCTGAGGCGCTACCTCAACGACAAACCAGGAGAACGCGTCTACTTCGTCGCGCACAAGATCAACGGCAAGGTCTTCACCACGTTCGCCGATGAGATTCGGTCAGGTCGAATGCGCTTCTTCAAGTATGATGGAACCCAGCCTGACCTGAGGATTACCGAGGTCACCGAGGAAGCGGTGCGCAATGACAAGTCCCTTGTCGAGATACAGAAAGCCTACAAATCGAAGAAGGTGAAATCCGCCGATCCGAATGTCGTTAGGTCTTCGATTCTTTCTAACGGATACGCAAAGAAGACAATGAATGGATCCGCGCCTGAAGCGTCGGAGACGCAAGTCGTTGCAGAACTAACACATGCAGTGGTCGAAGTCATGAAACCGGAGAGAATTTCCGCAAAGTCGGACGATCAGGTCCGAGCAGATGCGCCCATGTCAACAGGACCGGATATCGATCGGCTGGAGGAATTGTTCCGTGATCCTGAGAGACAGTCGTCCACAGAATCACTTGCGTTCGCGATTGCCGCTAGGCCATACTCCGACTCGGACGAGATATTGAAGTATCTTGGAGACAATCTTGGCGCGCATTTCAAGAACGATGGGGCTGCGGCAAAGCGTTACGATCAGTCTCACAAAGCAGCGGATAATGCGTTGAAGAAACATAGCAGGACACTAATCGGTGGTTTTGCAACGCTCGGAAAGCTCATCGCATCTGGCGGATTTCTGGAGAAAGGCAGCGCGGTTATACGGTCACTTGTCGCCTCCACAACAGAGTATTTCGAGAATGAGGATTATGCGCACATCCGTAAGGTCCACAAGGATGTGCTTGCCGGAGCGAAAGGTATCATGCCGGAACGCTGGTTTTCGTTCAGGGAAGGCGCAATTGATCGCATCCTGATGCAGTACTTGAAGACGTTTGACGATTGTGCTCACGCGCTCGACGATATGGACCATGATATCGCTCGGCAGTATGTGCGTGAACACAAGGAGATATCGGATTGCGTGCTTGATATGGGAGATTACACCATAGATGAACCGATCCTGTTGCAGTTCATGCTTCACGACCACCACTACTATTGGCACGCGGCCAGACGCATCGTATCGAAATCGGTCGATCACTCGTCTACTGGTGGCAAAGACGGATTCAGTATGATGTACAACTACTTGTTGGGCGACATCACCAAATATCGCGAACCGCCTTCGGTTATTGCCGGCAAGGATACGACGAGGCATCTCATGAAGGCGGCGAACAGGTCCGTGGTTGGAGATGTTGAGAAGCTCATGGATCCCCCTACTTACACTGCTATGAATTTGAACGGTATTATTTCGCACATCAATCCTCTAAGTGCGGCAAGGTCGAAATCCGTGTATGAAACATTGATCAAGCAGATCGTGGAAATCAACAAAGATTGCAAGTTGAACAATCAATTGCATGTGGCCCTTTCTTCGAGGATGGCCGTGCCTTGTGGCATGGATCGTTTCAGCGAGAACATTGATATGATAAAAGACACGCTCGACGATCTCGTCAACCACCAAAAAACCGTGGTCAAAAAGGGCCCTGTGCGAAAGGCCATGCTGCTCAATGAAAGACATTTGCCAGATGTTTGTCATAACATCACTCCTTCTCTCAAATATCTCGAAGCGCTGGAATCGCCCGAACAACACGTGATATCTGGCTTCCTGAGGATGCGTCTCCACCGGGCGAAGGTCATTGCTGAGTGCAATAAAGAACTGGCGTACACATACTTCTTCAGCCTCTCTCCCACCAGCGCGGGTTTGGTGTTGATGAATTGCGTGCGTGACAATCAATCTTTGTGGCCTGAACGGGCAATGCTCAGGAGATATGTTGATCTCGATGATGAGATGTTCCTGGGCGCGCTCGCGCACATAAGAACAGCGGATGGTCGTTCTGTGCATGATTGCATCGAAGATATCGTCGAAAATCCGTCACCCGCGGCAACGCAGTCCAATGCCGCGCCTGTCGTGACTGCGACGGTTGTCACCCCTGGGTCTGTCGAACCATTATATTCGCTCGATCAGGTGTTGATCGCTAGATTGAAGGGTGATACGACTGAGAGTATGAAGCAACGCGTGAGATACTTCGCTGAACAGGTCGAGGGTCTTGGCAAGCCCGCACAGGAAATCGGCGACATCCTCCTGAAGTCCGAGTTCAGCCACAACATGAAGCGCAAGGAGACAAGGTTGAGTGAGCTGGGCCTGTATTCATTCTTTGATGATATCTTTGTCACTCTCAAGAATGGTGCTGCATTGACATCTAAGCAGGTGGACAGGATTTACTCGTCCATCATGCAGGATGGTCCGGATGCGCGCAAGGAAGATGATGTCCCGTCTGCGAACGGCAAGGTCATCGTCGTGCGCGCCGATGCGATGAGGATCATCGAACATTTGGAGAATCCTCATAGCTACAAGCTTTTGATGGATGACTGCCTTAAATCCAGCGCCACATTCGGCGAGGCCGAAATTGTCTGGCTCAGGAGCAAACATGAGCGGTATCTTTTTTCGTTGAGCGATTCTCGCTGGAGCAATGCTGTGACTGAGCTTAGCGATTATCTGTTGAAGGTCAACTCGTTTCTGGGTGGTGTGCGCCGCGCAGCGGCGTCGAACGGCGCTGGATTCAAGAACGCCGCGGCCGCTGCGGCGTCTGCGGCAAGCGGGATAATCGAGAGGGTCGCGGACTTCAAGGGCGGGAATTCGTTCCAGGAGATAATCGAGGAGCTCAGCAGGGGAGTAGATATCGCGAGCGGAAAGAATCATTACGTGGATCCGCGTTCGGTCGACGGAAGATTCTATGCGAACACCAAGAACGCGCTGTTCAGCCCGTCGATGGAGGCGCACGCCGTGCTTGTCGACGCGCAAGTGAGGCGCTTGCAGGCTTTGTATGAGGGGCTGCCTGCTGCTGCGCGTGCGTACGCGTCAGGACTTGTGGTGCCTTCACTTGATCAGGAGAATTTCCTTCTGATGATCGATCCTAAGACTCAGGGCGGGCATATGTTCAAGGACAACGAGAATTATGGTTCTGTCTTGGGCGCTCTCAATAAAGGATCGCAGAAAAGGGAGTCTGACACAATCATCGCTCCTGAATCCATCTCTTTGATGGAAGCTATGGCCAAGAAGTGATCACTTTCCAGCCAATAGCTTCCTTGTCTCAACTTTGTACTTCTCGACTGCCGGCTGGTCGAATGGGTTGATCTCCAGCAGCGCTCCGAGGTAGATGGTCTCGAGCATCTTCATCTGCAGCAATTCACCGATCGTTTTCTCGTCGATCGTCGGAAGGGTTATCTGCATGTGCGGTATCTTCTGTTGTTCGTATGCTTTCAATGTCCCGCCGAGTATGGCGTCCATGACTTCCTTCATCTGCCTGCCTTGGATGTTGTCGACGAGCAGCGCGAGGTTCTTGTTGTTGGGTATGAACAGGTCTGTCTGTTTCTCGACGTTGATGAATGTAGTTATCTTGTCCGATGGTCCGTCGATGTAGAGCTGTCCCATCGAGTGAAGGTCGACGGATCCGACAGACACCGTGGGCGTTATGCCTGCGTTCACCTTCTTGCCTTTGAGCGTGTTCTCCTTGCCGCAGCTTTCAGCCAGCAATTGCCTGTACCATTTGCCGACGCATTCCAGCTGTTGCGAGAAGACGAATGTGTCGTGTATGTTGATGCCTTTCTTGTTGTAGTGCCAGAGCGCGATGGCGCCTAGAGCGGCAGGGTTCTTCTTGTTGTCCTGCATGCAGTAGCTCATGGCGTAGACAGCGCCTTTGATCATTTCTTGTATGTCTATGCCGAGCAAAGCGAGAGGGAACAGGCCGACCGGTGAGAACACCGAGTAGCGTCCGCCGACTTTCGCCGGTATCTCGAGTATGTGGAACCCTTCTTGTTTGGCGGTGTGCCAGAGCTTCGAGCCTTTGTCTGTCGTGATGACCACGTGGTCTCTGTAATCCGGCACTTGTTTGATGGCTTCGATCAATAATGTCAACAGGACGACCGTCTCTGTGGTCGTCCCTGATTTGCTGACGGCGTTGATCACGATGTGTTTCTTCGCGTCGATCGCGTGCTGCAGCAGGCTGACGATCTCTTGTGAGTAGTTGGGGTCGACCGTGTCGGCGAACAGCACCTGTGGTGTGTTCCTGAGCTGGTAGTGCTTGCCGAGGCAGGCTTCTGCGACAGCCATCGTTCCGAGGTTCGAGCCGCCTATGCCGATGACTATCAGCATGTCGGCGTCCTTGAAGTGGTTGGCGAGCGCTCCTGCGCGGTTGATCAGGTCATAATCCTTGAGCAACGCGAGCGAAGCGAGATTGTCTTCATATGTCGGTTCGGCTGCCATTTTCATAAGTAGCCGCAGGCGTTTCATTCCTGTCTCGAATGTTGTGCTTGGTATGGGTGCGTTTGAAAAGTCGTAGTTCATGATCTTGCCTCAGTATGTTTCAGTCATCAGCCCAGGGATTCTCGCGAAGTGCTTCGTGTTCTTCGTGAGGAGAGCTTCTTTGCGTTCCACCGCAATGCCTGCGATAAGGGAATCTTCAGGATCTATGCTTTCTCCAGTGCGTTTCAGGACGCCTGCTATCTGGCCCGCGATCCTCGCGCAGGATTCATCGAGCGCGTAGGCCCGTATCCGGCTCAGCAGGTCGAGCGTCTTTTCCCGCTCGTCGACTCTGGCCACTTCGAATCCGCGCCATAGCTCGAACACCGTGATTGTGGTCGTGGTCATGCCTATGCCGCGCTCCCGCAGTTCATGGGCTTTCTTGACCGCGTCTGCCTTGTTGCGCAGAAGATCGATGAGGAAGCAGCTGTCGGCGATCATTTGAACATCGCATCCAGGCGTTTCTCCCGTCGTTTTGAGAGTTCCCTTCCTTCCTTCACCACGACGTCAAGCCTGTTGCCTTCGTCCTCTGTCAGGATGCCCGCCAGCCGCGTGATGTCAAAGTCGGATGTCAGGCGCAAGACGACTTCGGTGAAGCTCTCGTTCCCGTGTTTGAGCGCGCGAAGCCGGTCGTATGCGTCTTCACCCAGCGTTATGGTCTTTGTGCTCATGTATGCATGTATGTGTATGTATTATTTAAATGTTACGTATCAAAGCCCGTTTCCCAGTCATAGCCTTTATAAACTCCTAGTTTGTGCACCAGTGCCATGAACATCAAAGGCAAGAAGATGACTGCTAAACAGCAACGAAGCCCCGGGCTTCGTGATCCACGAAGCTTTGCTTCGAGTGAGCACCACACGTACGCTCCTGCAAGGACTAACACGTTGGAGGGCTTCCCTGAGATAAAGGGCGTCGATTTCAGCAAGGCGGTTGACATCAAGACTTTGCTTGACTCGTTCGCTTCGACAGGTTTCCAGGCGACGCAGCTCGCGCAAGCGGTAGAAATAGTCAACGAGATGCGCAAGGCAAAGGCCACGATATTCCTCTCCTGCACGTCCAACATCATAAGCAGCGGTCTGCGCGACATCATCCGTTATCTCGTTCAGAACAAGATGATCGACGTCTTTGTCACTAGCGCGGGCGGCATCGAGGAGGACCTCATCAAGTGCATCAGGCCTTTCGTCATCGGCAAGTTCGAGGCTCCTGGCGCCATGCTCAACAAGGAGGGCATAAACCGCACAGGCAACATTTTCGTGCCGAACGACCGTTTCGCCAAGTTCGAGGATTTCATCGATCCGATTTTGGAGGAGCTTTACACGCAGCAGAAGAAGTCAGGCGAAATTCTCGACACCACCGAACTGATCGCGGAGCTCGGCAAGAGGATCGACGACAAGGACAGCGTCCTTTTCTGGGCGCAGAAGAACAGGATACCTGTCTTCTGCCCGTGCATCACCGATGGTTCTTTGGGCGACCTGATATTCTTCCAGAAGCAGAAGCATCCTGATTTCAAGCTGGATATAACTGGCGACATGCTCAAGATCGTGAAGCTCACGCTCAACGCAGACAAGACCGGTTGCATACTTCTCGGCGGCGGCTCGGCGAAGCATTACGTCCTCAACGCTCAGCTCTTCAGAGAAGGGACTGAGTTCGCCGTCTACATCAACACCGCGCAGGAATTCGACGGTTCTGACAGCGGCGCAAGGCCTGATGAGGCTGTCTCCTGGGGCAAGATCAAGACGAACGCATTGGCTGTCAAGGTGCACGCCGACGCTACGCTTGTCTTCCCGCTTCTTGTCGCCGCGACGTTCGCGAGGAGATAGAAAGAAAACAACCCGGCGTTGAGCCGGGAGAAAACAGTCTTGATCCTAGCAGTGCGTGCAGACGTTGCAGCCACTTGCCTTCTTATTTCCCTTCTTCGATGTTCGTGCTTTTTCCATGTTTCTGGTCAAGAAATCCCTTGCTCATATAGTTTTTGTTTCACTGATGCATGCTCGCAGTGAGTAATCTTTAAATAGAGGTGCCTGAAGAATAATTCTGAGTGAAGAGCATGTACGCAAACATACGCCCTATCGACCAATTGGCTGATTCTTATCTGAACGGCGCAGAGCCCACGAACGAAGGTCTCAACCGCCTCCTGAGCGCATTCTCGAAGGAAGCGACGAGATTGATCAATGAACGACGCGCGTTTGGCTATTCTCCTGTGGTGGCCTTACATGGCGATGGGATCGTGGCATATTCTTTGGGTGACGCTAGGATGCTTGCGCAGTGCTTCAGGAAGCTCAGCAATGTCGGCGAACTCGACGTTGTTCATATCGGCTGAAGTATTTTATACCAGTCATCATTCTGTCATTGCATGAAGGTCGGTGTTCTTTTCAGCGGAGGCAAGGATTCTTTCTATGCGCTTCTCAAAGCAGGTAAGTATGAGGAGCCTGCCTGTTTGATCAGCGTCGTCTCCGAGAACAAGGAGAGCTACATGTTCCACACTCCTGGACAGAACCTGTTGGAGGCGCAGGCAGACGCCATTGGTTTGCCGCTTGTGACAGTGCGTTCCAAGGGCGAGAAGGAGTTGGAGCTTGCCGATCTGGAAGCCGCCATCAAGCTGGCGAAGAAGAAGTTCAAGATCAAGGGTGTCGTCACAGGCGCGCTCGCGTCCATCTACCAGGCCACGCGCGTGCAGAAGATATGCAACGACCTGAAGCTGTGGTGTTTCAATCCGCTCTGGCAGAAGGACCAGATAGTCCTGTTGCACGAGCTTGTCGAGGATGGTTTTGTCGTCGGCATCAACGCCGTCGCTGCTGAGCCGTTCGACGAGCACTGGCTCGGCGTCACGATAACGCCTGAAGTGATCGATGAACTTCAGCTCATGGCGCAGAAGCACCACATCAATCCGGCTGGCGAGGGTGGCGAGTTCGAGACCTTTGTCATAGACTCGCCATTGCATAGGAAGAAGCTGGTCTTCGGCGAGAAGCGCAAGGTCTTCAAGGAAGGCGCCGGCGTTCTGGAGTTCAGCTTCGTGAGGACGATGAAGAAATGATACTTGTCATAGAGACGGCGGAAAGGAAGAACTCGTTGCACTTCTTCGAGTTCGTGAAGCCCATCCTTGACATACTGGATTCCATGAACGCCCACTTCGAGGTGAGGCATTACAAGGAAGTCACCAAGGAGCACATCGATAAGGCGGAGAAGGTCATACTCTGCGGCAACGGGTTGCAGGATCGCGAGTTCCTGGTTGATGCTAAGAAGTTCAGCTGGCTCAAGACCACGACTAAGCCTGTGCTCGGCATTTGCGCCGGCATGCAGATCATCGGCAAGGTGCACGGCGCGAAGCTGATCAAGAAGGTCAAGATCGGCGTTTCGCACGTGCAGTTCCTCGATCCTGATCCTTTCATGAACATGATGAGCAAGTATGATGTCTATGAGCTGCACAACTACGCCGTCAGCGTGCCAGCGGGCTTCGTCGAGCTGGCGGAGACAGACATCCCCATGGCCTTCAAGAAGAAGGACGTTCCGATGTACGGCGTGATGTTCCATCCAGAGGTCATGAACAAGGAATTGATAAAGGCGTTCGGGCAGATGTGAGCCATTCAGAGTTATAGTGTGTCTATCTCAAACCATCAAGTTTTCGTGTCAGTTCGGCGTGTACGATGCGGCGTTTCTCGGCAGTCAGGCTGAATAGCCGCTTTTCAATCATGGCATTTGATATGGTGAAGATGTAGTTGAGTTTTATCACGCTGTCCTTGACGGCGCCTTCTTTCTTGGTGAGCGGGATGCCTTTCATCTCGGAATTGCTTGTGATGCCGGCGACAACAACGTTGTTATGTTCCTCGAAAAGCACGAGCGCGGGCCTTTTCTTGACCTCGAACGTGTCAGTGAATTGTATTGTGGCAAGCACCACGTCGCCCGGGTTATGCATGTTCCCATGCCTCGTCTGAATCGTTGTCCCATAGCTCCTTCATCTTTGATTGTTGTATCTTGTGGAGGAACTCGTCGTACTGGTTTTTCTTCTTGACGCTCTGGAAAACGCTTATCATCTTCTCGATCAGTTCGTTGTAGGTCTGTCGTGGATACTCCCTGATGCTCTTCAACGATTCGACGAGGTCTTTGTCTAGTTGTATTGTTGTTGCCTTCATTATACATCGCCTATAGTAAATACATAACGATTTATATATTAATCTTCCGCTAAATCCAAGCACGTGTTCTTGTTGCATCGCTATTTCTAGATACGTGCGGCTTATTGTGCGTTACTGTCAGAATCGTGGTAGATTTTCGGTTCGCTCGGAAGTTTTGGATGTGAAACCTTTTAAACCAGCCATACATCATTTCGTTCATGAAAGAGGTAGTCCTGTCATTGGGCGGTTCGCTTATCGTTCCTGACAAGGTCGATGTCGGCTTCCTCAAGAAGTTCAGGGCATTGGTCTTCCGTTATGTGAAGAAGGGCTACAGATTCTATATCATAACTGGCGGCGGCAGGGTATGTAGGGATTATCAGGCAGCAGCTAACGCGGTAAGGCCTTTGTCCACCGATGAGTTGGACTGGATAGGCATCCATGTGACGAGGATGAACGCGGATTTCATCAGGACGCTATTCAAGCCGTACTCCTGGAAGCACATACTTGGCGATCCTGCGAAAAGGATGGAACTCACGAAGAAGGACAGGGTCATCGTCGGAGCGGGCTGGCTTCCTGGCTGGAGCAGCGACTATGACTCCGTCGTCATCGCGAAGACCTATGGCGTCAAGACCGTCATCAATCTCACGAATGTCGACTACGCCTATGATAAGGATCCGTCCAAGTTCAAGGGTGCGAAGCGGCTTGAGAATCTGTCATGGAAAGCGTTCATCAAGATTGTGGGGACGAAGTGGCGCTCAGGCATGCACGCTCCTTTCGACCCGGTGGCGAGCAGGTTCGCGTCTAAGAAAGGGATCAGGGTCATCATCACCAATGGCAGGGATCTGAAGAATCTTGAGAGGCACCTGCAGGGGAAAGCGGCGAAAGGCACAGTGATAGAGTGAATATTTCTTGTACTGTCTTCTAATTCAGAAGCACTATCGCCAGGTTCAGCACTGCCGCGAAAGCCACCCATAGTATGTATGGAATGAGCAGATATGCCGCTATCTTCGATGTACGTTGGAATCTATCTATGGTCAGCGCGATCATCATCAGCATCATCACTATAACGATGAAAGCGAATATTGGTGAGCGCAGTCCGAAGAATATGATGGACCATAGCGCGTTGAGGATCAGCTGTGTCCAGAAGACTATCATCGCTGCTTTGAACGAGTTGGGTCTTACCTTTGCGGTCCACACGAGGTAAAGGGAGATTCCCATCAATGTGTAGAGAATGGTCCAGACAGGGCCGAAGAGGTAGTTTGGCGGGCTGAAACTGGGCTTGACCAAGCCAGCGTACCAGGTCGGTATCGCGGATGTCGTGAAGAACGCGCCGATGAGTCCTGCCATCTGGCAGATGATTATCGACCCTACCAATTTGAGCGCGCTTTGTGTCCTCATGTCAGCCTCTTTATCCGATACACTCATATGATATTTATAAATGATGTGTCGGCTGATTCACTGGTATCTTGGTTTTCAAGTCGATTAAGCTTTTATATGCCCGTATCTGCGCATCTGTTGGGATCATGGAGACTTTGTTCGCTGGGAAAAGACCTTTGCGGGTCGCTGTTTTCTTGTCAGATGATGGCACTCTTGTCAGGCAGCTCATGCAGGGCGCTGGAAAGTCGTATGAGATCGCGGTGATTTTCAGCGACACGCCTGCGAGCGCGGCAAGGGAATTGGCAGGCATGTTCAAGCTTCCAGTGGTCATCAATGATATTGAGGATTTCTGCATCAAGCGCGGAGCGAAGCGCACCGATATGCGCGTGAGGGAGCAGTTCGACGCTTTCACGGCGACCGCTTTGGCAGGATACAATCCCGACATTATCATGATGGCTGGCTACGCGAGCTTGGTGTCTGCGCCGTTGCTGGAGAGATACCTGGTCGTCAACCTGCATCTTGCGGATTTGTCGTTGCGTGACGCGTCAGGGAATCCTCTTTTCCCTGGTTTGCATCCTGTGGCTGACGTGATAGCGTCAGGCCTTAGCACTGTCGCTGCTTCGACGCACATCGCAGTGCCTGAGATGGACCAGGGTCCTGTATTGATGATATCGAACCAGGTGCTTGTCGAGGCTGATGTGGGTCAGACCGAGGCGAGACTCAAGCAAGAGGCGGGCCGATTGGTGAAGAACACTGTCGAATGGATCGCCGAAGGAAGGTTCGCAAGGGAAGGAGAGACCGTGTTCTGCGATGCCAGGCCAACCAAGTGGGGGTTGCCATCATGAGGAGGATGATTCTGGTATTGGCTCTTTTACTGCTGGCCGCGTGCGCAGTGCCGCCGGCGAGCGAGAAGTCGATAATATACCAATTGCAGCACCCTGTCGTCGAGAACGTTTCTCAGCAAGAACCTGTCGTCGCAGTTAAGCAGATGGAAGTGGTTGTGCCTGTCGCAGAAGTGACAGTGAAACCTTCGCTCGAGCGTCTTGAGGCGCGTGCGAAAGCGTTCGCAGACGCCTGGCAGCGTTTTGACGTGCCTTCGATGTATTCTTACTTGTACGAGGAGTTGCGCCAGCGCATCGATCCTGTCGAGCTCGCAGATGTTCTGCTTTACTTCAAGCCCAAGGACCGCGCCTATGTCAACTTCGAGGAGATTCGCAGCGACGGAACCGATTACTGGGCTGTGATGCAGCAGGGCAATGATTACACTGGTTGGAAGACCTATGTGATACCTTTCGTGCACGAGTCCGGCGAGTGGAACCTGCAGTGGGGTGATGAATATTCGACCCGCGAAGGCATAATCGCTTCCTGCGGCGCGAAGACTTCGATGAACGATACGGCAGATGCCAAGGTCGCGGCCGCACGCGCGCTTTCGGCGAGCTCCTGCATGGAAGCGGGCGCTTTGGCGATCGATGACCCGACGATATGTCCCTATGCGGTCTATAATCGTGATAGGTGCTACAGGGATCTTGGCATCGTCATGACGAAGCAGCAGCGCATCGACATGTGCAAGGACACGACAGGCGTCAAGGACAACATCACGATCGCGCAATGCCTTTACGACCTTGCAGTCTCCGAGTCGGATGTCGCCATCTGCAAGATGATAGAGAAGAACAGGGTCGAGCGCTATTTCTGCATCGGCGAGCTATCCGCGGTCACCCACGCGCCCGAGAATTGCAACGACGCCATTAATGATTACACGATGCGGCTCTGCCTCGAGAAATACATCGACGAGACGCAATCGACCTATGATATCTGCAGGGATCCCAAGTGGAAGACTCTGGTGGATTGCTGAACAGATCGGGTTGTTCAACGTAGGTAGATGTTCCTTTCTTCCTTCGGGTCGTAGAGCTCTATCGCTTCAGGATCGGCGTCTGCCATCAGTTTCTGCATCCTGACCATCTTGCCGTCAAGCGCGTCCATCGCGCTGATGACGAGCGCTTCCGGGAACGCAGGCACTTTCGGGCTTCCCCAGGCGATCTCGGCATGGTGGCTGACGAGGATATGTGCAAGTTTGAGCAGCGTGTTCTCGTCGACTCCGGGTTTTCCCTTGAACGACAGTATCTGCGCTGTCCCGATGACGAGGTGGCCGACAAGCAGTCCGGGCACTGTCGTTTTTATCGTCGCCTTTGTCTCGTACTCTTCGAGCTTGCCTAGGTCGTGCAGCAGCGCGCCTGTAATCATAAGGTCACGGTCGAGTGAGGAGTATTCAGCTGCGCGCGCTGCGTCGCATAGCTTTGCCACGCTCAGCTCGTGTTCCATGAGTCCGCCTATCCATGCGTGGTGCTTTATCATCGCACCAGGCGCTTTCTTGAAGCGTTCGACGAAAGCAGGGTCCTTGAATGTCTCTTTCAGTATGATCGATAGTGTCGGGTTCTTGACAGAGTCCATCATCGTTTTGTAGTCGTTCCACATCGCGTTGATGTTCTTCTGGCTTACTGCCACGAAATCAACAGGGTCGTACTCGCCGTCCTTTAGGACGCTGATCGTGTCGTTCTCGGTCACCGATAACTCCAGTCTGCCGTTGAACTCATTGACGCGGCACTGCACGCGTATGACGCCTCCTTCGGTGATTGATTCATAGAATTGGCGTATCATCTCCTCGTTTGTACCACCCCAGAATTTGAGCATTATCGTGCCTGTGGGATCGGTGAGCATGAGTTCGAAACGCCATCCCCTTGCGTATTGGACTGGTGATCGCTTGTTCATCACAGCGTAGAAATCGTCGATTATCTGGTCGCGTTTGAGCGAATTAATAGGGTGTTTCTTTGTCATGACAGTGTGCCGCTGTCTTCCTCTATTAAATCTTGCGCCCTAGCAGCGCGTGCAGACCTTCTTGGATTTCACTACCTTTTTCTTTACCATTGGACACCTCTTGATTTCGCGTTTCAAAGCACAGCGCCTATGACGCCGAGCGCTCCGATGATTATTAGGTAGACGCCGACTATCCAGCGTAGCAGGCTCGGGAATGCGAGTATGAGCACGCCGAAGATCAACGACAGCAAAGATGCGAGGAGTCCGCCCGTTCCTAAGATTATGGCCATTCAAAGCCCTCCGTGCGCGAGGCACAAGGCATCATTGTCGGGAAGGTTTATAATGGTTTGGCGACGGGATAGGCGATATGAACGTCGGTTCATTGCGTCTTGACGGCAACCTCATCCTCGCTCCGATGGCGGGCTATTCCGACATCGCGATGCGCGTCCTCTGCCGCAGGAATGGTGCGTCATTGGTGTGTTCAGAGATGGTTCACTCCTCAGCCGTCAACCATGATAACGTGAAGACTCGACTCATGATGCGCATCCACGATCAGGAGCGTCCTACTTGCGTGCAGCTATTCGGCAGCAAGCCAGAGGAGGTCGCTGCTTCCTGCCTGAAAATCGAGCCTAATTGCGATGTGATCGGCTTCAATTTCGGCTGTCCGGCACAACAGATCAGGGTATCTGGCTGTGGAGCGGTCTTGCTTGATCATCCGGAAATGATCGCGGCCATCGTGTCTGCACTGCGTGCTTCTACCAAGAAGCCGCTGCTGATGAAGATGCGACTCGGAAACATGAAACGGGCAGACTTCGTCGACATCGCGTTGAGCATGCAGGAAAACGGCGCTGATGCGGTTATTGTCCACGGTCGCACCGCAAAAGAGGGTTATTCTGGTCACGCTGATTGGAGTGCGATAGCAGAGATCAAGAAAGCGTTGTCAATCCCAGTCATCGCGAACGGCGACATAATTGACGGTCCATCGGCAGAGAGATGCTTGAAGGTGACGAAGGCGGATGGTTTGGCCATCGGCCGCGCTTCTCTGGGTGATCCTGGTGTCTTCAGTAGAATCATGGAATATCTCGATTCAGGAAAGATCATCTCTTCTCCAGCGCCTCAAGAGAAGCAGACCAGGTGGAAGGAATATCTCGCTCTGGCGTCGGAAGCAGGCCTTCAGAAGCAGCAGATCCTCCAGCAGGCGATGGTCTTCACCAAGGGCGTCCCTGGAGCGGCGAAGTTGCGGGCGGGATTGTCTGCAGGCAATCTCAAGTGATGTTCTTCTCATTCATTTGCTTTATATATGAAGTTTCCCGTGAATAACACGATATTTAGGAGTATCATGGGGGAGAATATGGCTCAGGAAAGGACACCTATGCTGGCGAAGCAACTGATGGATGAGTTCAACGGTATTGTCACTCCAAAGGATGAGCACAAGCTTGAGTTGAGTCATCTCCTGAATGAAGGCGGTACTTCTTTCGTTTTTCGTGGCAGCAGGGATTTTGGCGGCCACAAGCAGGATGTTGTGGTGAAGCTCTTCAAGTTCATCGATGAGATGACGAGTCCTAGGGCAAAAGAGTACGCCGAGAAACACGATATTTTGGATGGCGAGGAGTGCGGTCTTCTCGCCGCGCAGCATTCTCAGTACGTCGTACAGCTCTTGGGTGCAGGCCACTTGAGAAGAAGACCGAACAGGGGTAATTTGCAGGAGAGGCCATATCTGGTGTTGCAGTACATCGAGCCGCAGCAATTCAACAATCTTGAGGAGTTTTTGATGGCGAAGGTCGAGGCAAAGACGATACCTAAGGCTTGCGATAGTCTGCCTTTGATGTCGCAGATAACGAGCGCTGTCCGCAGCGTCAAGAAGTATGTTTTGAATCACCGCGACCTCAAGCCAGCCAACATCATCTTCGGTCCATCTGAACGCATCTTCCTTTGTGATTTCCAGACAGCGGTGAAGGGCGACGACCTGGGATGTTATGAAGGTGCGTCCTTTGGTTCGTCGGTGTACTCCTCTCCTGAAGAGATCAGGAACGCGGTGCGCAAATCAGGTAAAGGCATATCCCATTATGACCCCAACATGGCCGACAATGATCTTGAAAAGGTCACTAACACGGCGGATCTATACTCGTTGGGTCTGGTTTTCGTGCGCGTTTCCAATCCGACGATCACGATTTCCAGATTTCCGGATGAAGGGGCCAAGTGTGATGTGGCCCGGTTCTACAAAGTAATCGATGGTATCGTGGCAGACGTTCCAGACTATTGCAAGAGCCTTTGCGCGCGTTGCATTACCTATAGTCCTGAGCATGGGCACAACTATGATCTCAACCCGGTGAATCTGAGGCATATTCCCAGGCCTGATCGTTTCGAGTCGATTGACGAACTTATCCAGCATCTGAGAGTGGCTATGGTTTTGGTGAGGCCATACCATTCGAGATGAAGTATGGACCACGATAAACACGAAACGCCACAGCCGGCAATGAGATTGAGGGAAGAATTCAACGGTTCTATCCCTCCGACGAGCGAGTATAAGCTTCAGCTCGGCGATTTCCTCAATGAAGGAGGCACGTCCTTCGTGTTCTTGGGTGAGAAATTATACAAAGGCGATATGCATCAGACCGTGGTGGTGAAGCTCGCCAAGACGATCGAAGAGATCACGAGCGCCAGGGCCAAAGAGTATGTCAAGAGCCACCCGGACATATTCTCCGATGAAGCGCGGAGTCTGCTCAAGGCGGAATATTCGAGTTATGTGGTCAAACTTTATGATAGGGGCGATTTCAGAGGAAGGCCGTATCTCGTCATGGAGTATCTCCCGCAATGGCACTATCCGAATCTTGAGGAACGGCTCGCGTATGAGGCCGAGAACATCAAAAGTGTCGACATGAGCCCGAGGTCACGTCTAAGTATTATGTGGAAGATCGCGTCCGCGCTTCAAAGCGTCAAGTGTTACATCTTCAACCACCGCGACCTCAAGCCATCCAACATACTGTTCACATACTCTGAAGGAAGGGTCCGCATGTGCGACTTCCAGACGGCAATCTCGGACAACGAGGAGGACTGGTATGATGGCGTGTCGTTCGGGTCTTCTGTTTATTCTTCACCCGAAGAGATAAGGAATGCCGTCCGTGGCGCGGGCAAGCGCCTTCCCACTCCGAAAGACAGTTCAGGATTGTATCTTGAACGCGTCGGGTCGAATGCTGATCTTTATGCTCTGGGTCTGGTGTTCGCGCGCATAAGCAATCCATTGATCCCTGTGACGTCTTTTCCAAGCCATGCCGATAAATGCGACGAGCGTGCGTTCTACGAATCTGTCGACGGAATACTTGGCAAGTTGCCTGACTATTCTGCGCATGTGCGTGGCATAGCGGATTTTCCTGGTCTGCCCAACAGGATCAAGAACGACTGCATCGGTTCATGCAAGGATGTCGTGAAGCGGATTTGTGGGAAATGCATCACATTTGATTCTGTCCCGAGTCATTTCGGTCGTGGTCGTTTCGAGTCATTGGGCGAGATCATGACGAAACTTCAGGATGCTGTGTTCGCAATCGATCTTCATGATCATTTCAAATCAGCATATCAAAACCCACCTGATCAGAATTCGAAACCAGGCCCATGATCATCAATTCAATTCTTCCGCTATGTTGTGTAGGTCTTCCTTTATGGCGTATAGCGGCAGCATCAACGGCACGTTCGACGTAGGCACCTTTCTGCTGATTCTATAGATGTCGAGGTTGAGCTGCCTGTCTCCTTCGGCGAGTGTGTTGTAGGATTGCATGTCTGACTTCGTCAGCATTGCGCGCACGAGTTTGAGGTGTTTCGAGTTCGTGCGTAACGCTTCGATTATCACGGGTGCGACTTTCATCTTGTCATTCTCCACGATCTCGCAAATGTCGCTGACCTGGTCGGTGATGTCCTCCAGTTGGCAGATTATCTTGTTCAGGCGTGTCGCGGCGGACTGTTCGAACGGCATGGTGTTCACCATGCGTCTGCAGAAGAGATTTAGCCTGTTTGCGAGGGTTTCCATCTCTTTTATCGATTTCAGACGTTCGTATTCCTTCTTTTCGATGGCGTCTATGGTTGAATCGAGCATGTCGATGGCGACGCTCATCAACCGGGATTTCATCGATTCAAACTCGGTGTCGAGACCTTTCGCGATGTTCGTGAGGACACAAAGGTTCTCGCTTTGTTTTGTTATCTCGAAGCCGATCAACAGGGAGGCGCCTTCCAGGATTCTCGGGAGCGCGTCGGCGTCATGGAACTTGATGCGTATCACGTCGTAGCCTTTGGTGTAGGGTCCGACGATGAAGCGTCTATGGCCTTTTGTGCCTTTCGGGATCTCGATCTCCGCTTCCCTGTGTTCTGGATTGGCATTGGCCTGCACGACAAGCTTCGCGGGTTGCGCGTCCACGTCGAGCTCGTCGCCTGCCTTGATGTTCAACGTCTCGCACCAGGTGCGCGGCAGCGTGAGCGTGAGCGTGTTGTTGCCTTGCTTGATGACTTTCCTCTTCATGGTCGTTATTAATACGAGATCCTATATAAAATTTACGGATATATTGTAATATTTATGAATATATTTCATAGTGAAAAAGAATATATCTCGTAAATACCTTATTACATTCCATGGGAATCACGAGTTGTGCTGTGGATGTCGCGCCGGGATCCGGATTGTTCGTAGAGCACAAGAACGACACCTGGATAGCGAAACCCGACCGCCCCTTCGGCAAACTTCAGCGCGATCTCTATGAGGGTGCTTTCCGCGTCGACGAGAAGATGTTCGGCTGCACCATTGATATCGAGACGATGAACGACAGGTTGTACGTGTCGAAATCAAGCTGGCAGCGCCTTGTAGATCTGGTGGATGGTTTGTCTTTGGAGAATATGGAGTCGCTTGTCGGCCAGCGCAAGAGCGACGTCGAAAGCTTCATGCGATGCGCCAAAGATGCGAAGATAGGTGGTGTGGGTTTCGGGGAGTTGTTCGCTAAATATGAATCTGCTGTCGCGCACTTCCATTTCAGATGGAACTTCAGCAAGGCTGTCGACAGGTTGCTTGAGGCTGAGATAGCGAGGCTTCCAGCGCAGTATGAGTTCGATGTGATGCTGCTCGCCAAGGACGCGCCGCCTCTTGAGACCTTGCGTTCGAGCGAGTATTTCCACCAGACATTGCAGGCGATAGCGGAGCATCCTGACACGCAGAACGCCATAGCGTCATCCAACGGCACGTTGATCGAGGTGATGAAAGAATCCTCGTGGCTTTGGGAGCGCGTCGCCTATCTGGCTGAGAATTTCATGAAGGTCCACAATGAGGACATCCGGCTTCCGATACCATATTCATTCGTCGCCAACGAGCTGCGGAACCATCTCGTGGACTCATATAGATTCTCGGTCCCTATCAATGCAGTTCCCGAAGGCCTTGCCGAGGAGATAAGGCTCCACGCCGGCGATCGATACGATCAGCTCATCCGCACCGTGACTCTGGCCGCGATGCAGGGCATTCTCAAGGAGAACGAGCATCACTATCAGATCCGCGGACAGAATGCGATGAAGATCAAGCTCGAAGAGCTTGCGGATGATTGTGTCGCCCGTGGCATGTTGGGCGACAGGATGGATATCTATGAGGTGGGCAAGCAGCGGGTGCTGGATCTTGCCGCCGATTTCGGAGGGGAGTAGCATGATAGATGACATTGTCAAACTTGTTCTTGGCGGTTCTGAGCTTGAATTGCGTGAGTTGCTGCACGGCAAGGTCGCGCATCCAGGCAGTGTTGCAGAAGGAGCGTATGAGATTGGTTACGCTCGTGTTGTATTGAAGAACAACAACAAGCTCGAAGGCCTCCAGGAGTTCAAGCACGGCGAGATTCTCGTCACACGTATGACTGATCCGTCCATGGAGAATGAGATGGCGAACGCGTTGGCGTTCGTCACGGATCAAGGTGGAAGCACATGTCACGCAGCTATGATCGCGAGGCAGTTGCGTCGTCTGTGCATCATCGGCACGGATCATGCCACGGAGCGGATACGCACGGGTGATCGGATATACATCACGCACCGGGTGCTTAACGATGAAATCGGCAGGATAAGGCGCGGCATAGTGCTCGGAGGCGAGGATGTTTACCGTCGACCTTGATTCTGGCAGGAAGGCCTTGCAGTCGATGCTTGGCGGCAAGGCTGCCAATCTGATCGAACTCGCGGGAATAGACGGCGTCAAGGTGCCTAGAGGATATTGCATAACGACCGACGCGTTCCGGTCATTTACGAGGGATCTTGGTTTGACGGATTGGATGTGTGATATTGGACTAGTGTCTGAGTTCAGTCATAAGGCGCAGAACGCGATCAAAGACAAGGAGATGCCTTTCAGGATGGCGCATGATATCTGCATGGCGCTCTATGGTCTGCGCCCGCCTTTTGCTGTCCGTTCATCCGCCAGCCACGAGGATTCGAAGGATCATTCATTCGCAGGGCAGCAGGACAGTTACCTGAATGTCCAGCCAAAGGATCTGATACCTGCCATAAAAGATTGTTGGGCTTCGCTGTACAACGCCCACGCGTTGCATTACCGCAGGCATTCCGATATCGGATCGATAGGGGGCATCGCGGTCATAGTGCAGGAGATGGTGGATGCGCATTCTGCCGGCGTGATAATGACGCAGGATCCTGTCGAGGGCGATAAAGATACGATGGTCATCGACGCGTCCTGGGGCCTGGGTTGTTCTGTCGTATCAGGAGAGGTGAATCCTGATTCCTACAACATCCGCAAACGAGATGGCGCCATCGCTTACCGTTCGATCGCGAACAAACGATTGATGACGGTGGGGAAGGACGGCCACAACGTCGAGGTCTCGCTTGTCGGCAGGCCCATCGCCGACGCGCCTGTGCTCGAGGAGAAGGATCTAGGACGTCTTTACAAAATCGCGATGGACATAGAGCGTCATTTCGGTTGCGCGCAGGATATCGAGTTCTCGATAGACCTTCGTGATATCTACATCGTTCAAGCGCGTCCGTTGCTTATGCCGGGGGAGGGTCCGAATGGCAAAACCTGAATCGTACAATATACTGATGGTCAGCGCCGAAGTCAAGCCGCTTTGCAAGAAAGGCGGTGTGGCTGATGTGGTCAAGGACCTTGCCAGCTCATTATTGCAGGACAAGCTGCATGATAACGAGGTCGGCGTCATCACTTACATGAACAAAGACCTTGCCGAAGGGCTTCGGAACGAGGATTATCTGCAGCATATACGGCAGTTCGATGTCGATATCGACGGCAAGAATGAGCGGTTCACGCTCGGCGTCGTGCCGCTTGCTTGTGGATTGGATGTCTATGTGCTAAGCAACGAGAACTATCTTCACAGGGATAAGTCGGTATATCCTACGGCCGGTGCCAATCAGGTCGAATACGCGAAACGCTACGCTGCTTTCTCGAAAGCGGCCGCCAAGGTCATAATGGAAGAGCCGCGTCTTGTGCGGTCAGGGAAGACAGTCGTCCACCTGCATGACTACCATTCCGCGCTGACAGCGGTCTATCTCAAGGACGACCCTGGTTGGAAAGACAGGAAAGCCGGGATCGTGCAGACCGTGCACAACCTTGGTTTCGGTGCTTGGGATCAGGCGCGCGGATTCCAGGGTGTCTACTCGAGGGAAATCGCGAGATTCGCGGGCCTATTGCACCACTTCAACAGCAAGGAATTGGAGTTCTATGATCACATCAACTTCCTCAAGGGAGGGTTGATATTCTCGGATATGGTGAATTGTGTTTCTCAGCGCTATGCCATCGAGGTGCGGCAACAGGATTTCGGCGGTGGTCTTGAGGGGGTCATGGGTGAATTGTTCGCGCAGGGACGCCTTAGGGGAATCACCAACGGTATAGATAGGGACTATTTGTTCTTCCGCCCGGACTTGAACGCGAGCGATTGCGTGACGCCATATGATGTGGGTCAGAACGTCGAGAAGAAGAAGGTGTTGAACAGAGGGATCTTCAACGAGATCCTCAAGGAGAACGATATGAGTTGGTTGGCCGATCATAGGAAGCAGACGATCGGCATGGTGGCGCGTCTAACTGAGCAGAAATTCAAGCTGATGTGCGAGAAAGATAGCATGGCGCTTGAGAAGATACTCGGAATGGATACTAATGTGGTGGTCTGTGGTGATAATGGCGGAGGAAAAGACGGCATCCGGTCGGTAATGGAGCGGATGCGCAAAAAGCCGAACTTCGTCTGGATAAATCCTGGCGAAGGATTGCGGTGGAAAGACAAGGTGCTGGGCTTCGAGGAGATCGCTCATATGGTGTATGCGATATCGGACTTCCATCTTGTGCCTTCGCACTATGAGCCATGCGGTCTGACTCAGATGATAGGGATGCGCATGGGTGCCATACCTATCGTGAGCGCTGTCGGCGGTCTCGCGACGACGGTCTTCCCGTATGATAGCAGTGATGAGAGGAGCAATGGTTTTGTCATACATCCGACGACGCCGGAGATGGTGGTGGCTACAGTTGCCGATGCGTTGTCTGTGGCTGCGCCGGGTTCATCTACACGCAAACGGCTCATACGCAAGTGCATGGATGAGGATTATGGCTGGGACAAGCGACTTGGGGCATATTATGACCTCTATGACGCTGCCCTGGCGAAGGGGGTGAGACCATGAACGATATGATCCGCAAGGCTTTGGAAGATGGCTGCAGGAACGAGATGAACAGGCCAAGCTATGATAGGTATGTCGTGCTGATCTCTCCGACGCACGTGACGTTCGAGCGTGAATGGAACTATGATGATTGGGACATGAACGAGGACTGGGGTCGCTCTGGCTCGAAGGTCGAACTGCCTGCTTTTGAGCAGCTTGTCGAGAAGCTGATGCAGGAGAAGAAGGTGAAGGAGGTCCTTCCGTCGACGAATTGCTTCCATTCCCACGCTAAGGAGGACAATGGCGCGCAAGAGGACGTCGACCTTGATGGCTACGTCGGAAATGCGTCGATAGAGATGGCGCTGATCGGCAACGCGCTGAAGTACCGCTTCCTGCCGGGCATCGACCGTGTGCCCAAGGTGAGGTTGCAGCAAGGAAAGGATTACCTGTAGGTGCAAAATGGAACTTGATGAGTTATTGAGGGGTATGTCTGAGGAGTGCAGGCGTGATTACGGCGCTGAGGGATTCACTGCGTGCAACGCGTTCATCACTCCGACGCATGTCATCCTGAACCGCAGATGGGAGCACCGTGATAGTCTCAACAATGAGTGGCAGGGGTATTCGCAGGCGCGTGTCGAGCGCGCGGTCATTGTTGATCTGCTTAAGATGTACACTGTCGCAGGATCTATCGACGAGTCGGTGCCGTCCTTGAATGCCATCTATAGTTCGGAGAAGGCTGAAGGCCGACCGTTGACAGAGACAAAGCGATCTGATTACACTGGTACTGTACGCGTCAGGTTATCAGGTCCTCAGTTGCAGATGAGGTATTGGTTCGAGCCGAGTGCGCCTGAGTCGACTGAAAACAAATGAGGTAGATGATGCATGATTGAAGAGACTGATAGGCGGATTGTGGGATATTTGCGCAGGAACGCGCGTGTGTCGCTCACCGAGGTGGCGAAGGACGTGGGGTTGCCTGTGAGCACTGTTTATGATAGGATGCGAAGGATCGAGAGGACCCATTTGAGCAGGCACGCGAGCCTGCTGGACATGAAGGATTATGCGAGGATGGCTGTCGTGCTGCGTCTTGAGCCGCAGCGCAGGGCGGCTGTCCTGGAGTTCCTGAAAAAACATGAGAACGTCAATTCGCTTTATCGGATCAACCACGGATTTGATTGTATCGCCGAGCTTGTCTTCCCTTCGATGGTGCGGCTGCATGATTTCGTGCGGGACCTCAACACGGGTTTCGGGGTGTTGGAATGCCACACCTATGCCATCGTCGACGACCTCAAGCGCGAGGAGTTCGTGCCTTAGCTGAAGAACAAGAACAATAGCAGGTAGAGCACTGGCACGACGAGGAACATCATGAATTCTGTCGCGCGGTGGATCTTCAATAGGAGCGCTTCTTTCTTCCTTTCATGCAGCTCGAGCATCACGACGTTGATGATGAACGTGCCCAGTAATATCAGGTAGGTGAGGCCCATGAATTCGTCGGCGAATGTCAGGTAGCCTACGGGCGGTATCTGGTTGCTTATCGACACATGGAACATGACTGCGGCGACAAGACTGCTTCCTGCCATCCCGAGTCTGGTGGTTATCTTGTCAGGGTCGAGCACGAAGCTGCAAAGCACGACCAAGACTATGAAGAATACTGGCAGGAATGTCTTTAGGAACGAATTGATCGGTATCCGTGATATGTCGACGTTGAACACGTATTGCGAATATGTCTCGCCGTAGATCGCGTAGCTGTGTTTTTTGGAACATGTGCTCCAGCCGTCTAAGTTCCATCCTGCGAAAGCGATCGAGTCGTCGATGCCGCTCTCTTTGTTGTTCGCCACGTATCTGATGTCTTGTATGGTGCTGCTTTTGTCCTCTATTATTATCTGCATCCTCTGCGCATCGAACGGGAATTGTTTGAGGTCGACAGGGCTGTTGAGGTTGGCTTGTATGCGGTAGAACTTCTCGGTCGGAGTGTCGGTTATCTTATCGACGCTCGCTGCGCGGCCGTTGATGAACTCGAATTCAGGTGAGCACGCTTCTTTGCATTTGAGCGAAAGGTAGAAGTCCGCCGTGAAAGCTCCTGTCGCGACGTCGAACTTGCCGAGGTTGAGCAGGTAAAGCCCGACATTCACGTCAGTCGCTGCCACAGTGCCTGCCAGCATTATGAATATGAGCGGGAAAATCCAGATTCTCATGATTCTGCGCCCGTGAGAATTGCCTTAAATGTGTTGTGAACCTCATTGTTCCGAAAATCCTCCGTTTTTTGGTGTCCGTTCTCCGTAAATCTGTCACAAACGCATTTGAAGCCAGGAATCTAGTATGTTGTTGCGCTGTCGCGCGGAGGATCAACATGGGAGAGGACGGAGAGAATGGTGGGGATTCTGCGTTGTGGACAAAAATATTGGGTGTCGCGGTAGGCGTAGCGTTGGTCTATGGTGGCATTCAAGTCAAGGACATTTACTGTAACAATCGCTTGATACCTAAATGTGGGTCAGTCAAGTCCGGTTACGTTTCGACGAGTGACCTTGGCGTGCTTCTCAAGGACATCGAGAACGATGGAGAGCCAGTGCCGATCATGACCTATAAAGGCAAGGCCTATGTCCTTCAGGAAGGCCCTGATGGAAGGCCTGTGCCGAAACCCTACAGGATCCAGATCGTGGAGAAGGAGAATTAGTTGTCCTGAAGGGATTTATGGATAGAAAAGCATACATTTATAAACCAAAGACGGGGATAAGTACATAGAAACAGTCACTGATAGCACGTCTGAAAGGGCGTGTCCGAGTCAGGACCATTGTTTGCTATCCACGCGAAACATTCGAGTTCTGACCACCTGTTTAGGTGAACCGTCTATCATTCTGTTTCACAGTGGAATGCAACGATGATAAGGTGAAATAGATGGATTTCAAAGAATTAGGCATATCATTACAATACATAAAGAACATGGAGAAGATGGGGATCACGGCTCCTTCATTATGCCAGGAGCAGGGAATCCCTCTTCTGATGCAGGGCAAGGACCTGGTCGTCCGTTCAAAGACAGGCAGCGGCAAGACGATAGCCTTCCTGTTGCCGATCATGGAGCGCATGGACCACACCAATAAGTCTTTGCAGGCGATCATCCTTGTTCCGACAAGGGAGCTCGCAGAGCAGATCTTTGATGAGGTCCATAAGCTAGACCCGCACGCCAAGGCAGTCACTATATATGGTGGTGTCGGCATCGAACCGCAGATAGAGGCTCTTCGTAAGTGGGCGCAGATATGCGTCTGCACTCCTGGACGTCTCCTTGACCACATGGAACGCAGGACCATCGTCCTCGACCACGTGCACTTCGCAGTGCTTGATGAGGCCGACCGCATGCTTGACATGGGTTTCATCGACGACATGCGCACTATCTTGTCAAAGCTGCCAAAGCAGCGCCAGACGATGCTTTTCTCGGCCACCATGCCTGAGCAGGTCTCGAACCTTGCGCAGGAATACCTGGTGAACCCTGAGAAGCTCATCCTTGAGCAGGATGAAGTCGCTGTCGACAAGATCAGGCAGAGAGTCCTTGGTTTGGGACAGCGTGACAAGCTCCCGACTTTGATCCAGATGCTAAAGGACAAGGATGTCAAGCGAGTCATGATTTTCTGCAACACAAAGGCATGGGCTGAGAAGCTCGGTGAGATACTCGAGCGCAGGCGTTTCCCTGTCATGAGTATACACTCGGGTCTCTCGCAGAACAAGCGTACTAAGGTCATGGATGAGTTCAAGAGCGGCAGGCTCCGCATCCTCATAGCGACAGACGTCGCCGCCCGTGGATTGCACATCGACGATGTCTCTCATGTCGTTAACTATGACCTGCCGAAGAACCCGAAGGATTACATCCACAGGATCGGTCGTACTGGTCGCGCAGGCGCCGAAGGCGATGCCGTCAGCTTCATGACAACAGCCGACGAGCCGCTTCTGCGCAACATAGAGCGGGAGATCAAGCGCTACCTTTCGATTGAACTGCCCGGCGGCAAGACATTGGAGCACGGCGGCTTCGACCTCGCCAGCGTGGCTGAAGACACCGGCATGGGCGGGCCTTACACGAAGCAGATAAAGCAAGGCATCGTGAGCAAGAGGCTTGACGAACAGTCGAAAGCCATGGCTGAGCAAGTCGGTCCTTCCGGCTGGGACAAGTGGGATTAGTTGTTTTTTGTTTGGGTGTTTGGTGAAATAAATCAGTGAGTGGAGAAAAATGAACATAAGAGTGCTAGATAGCTGGGCGATGGAGCACTATCATCGTGACCAGATGAAGGAGATCGAACGACAGCTCAAGAGTGTCGGTAGGAAGTGGTTCTCGCAATACCCTATGTCTAAGAAGGAATGGACTTGTGAGGATTCTCTTGAACGCTACGACGCCAAAGCGCTTCAGGCAGGCGCTCATATGGCGCGCGACATCGCGTGCAAGATCATAATCGCAGATGTCATAGACTCGCACCTTGACTATGGTGTGGTCAGCGATGTTTTGCAGAGATCGCGGCATCATGTGGGTGGCCTTGCCGAGCGGATAAGACACGCTCTCGAGCCGCACATGAACTGTCATAACACGGGAATAGTCAGGTCATTGCAGCACGCGTCGAACTTCGGACGGCACTTGCTTGTGCCGCTATACACGACGCAGCATCCGGCCTGGTGCGACCGCTTGCGCAACTCAAGCCAGGCATATCTTGGCAGCCTTGACTTCGCCGCAGAAATCGCAAAGAAGGCG
>JAGVQG010000008.1 GCA_020051845.1 archaeon
GAACATCAGCAAAAGCGGACGTTCCAAAGAGATTCATCGGAAGAAGAGTCTATGTAATCGTAGTCAAAGAATAGATAATTGTGCAACACAGCACTTTTATATAGTGATGATAAATAGATAGTTATGCACTATCAACCAATAATCTTCGATCGGGCAGAATCCGAGTTCCATCTCCAGAAAGGAGAAGCCGTAGCTCTCCAGCCAGAAGCGCTTAATCCCGCGTCATTGCAGTATCACTACGTTTCTCCGAATAGACCACGTGATTTCGACACCGCGTTATATGAGCGGGTGCGCAGGCCGTTTAAGGAAGGTTTGCTGACAAGCAATGGTTTCGATGACCGAAAGGTACGTTTCGACCACTGGGGATACTATCGGCATACGGAAGGAAAACATCACATCGTGTTCTTCATCGGTCCGGCGATTTTCCAGGAATTCCGCGTATATGAACAACAATTCTTCAATTGTTGGAATGAATTAGCAAAGCGCGGGAAAGAGCTTCACTCAGATGAAAGAGCGTTCACGTGCCAGGTGCTTGCGGTTGACACGCTGCCAATTGCGAAAGATGGTATTATGATATTCAAACGTTCACCGAAGATATGTTGGGCTGATCATTATCACTCCATCGGCGGTCTTGTTGACGCAGATGTCGGTGATCTAATTGATGGCAATCCTATGATGAATCTGGACGTGATCTGCAGAAAACAAGCCCGCGTCGAACTCGAGGAGGAGGCGGGCATAACCGATACCAAACTCGAGTTCCAAGGTTTCGTCGATGGTGGCACGACTCTTGATGCAAGCTATGTTCTAAGATCACAGAAGAGCGTCGACCAACTTCTGTGTGATTTGACCCGAGCAAAGGATAAAGATGATCACGTCGGATACAAAGTGCTTCGTGGAAGGCATGAAACAGAGGCGTTCCTATCATCTGACATCGAACGCACACCCCATCTGGAAGGCGCGCTAAGGCTTCTATTGGCGCATCGTGGATTATCTGATTGACTTGTTTGTGGATTATGCATTTATCGGGAGCTTTTCAACACAGTCCTTCGCTCCATAAAGTATTAAAAGCCACTTCGGGTGGTTATTGATGTTATTACATGAAAGCCATCATTCTTTGTGGGGGGAAAGGGGAGCGTTTGGGTGATTTGACTAAACTTGTCCCTAAACCGATGCTTCCAATAGAAGGAAAGCCCGTACTTCAGTATCATGTTGAGCTGCTGAAGAGATATGGCATCAAGGACATCTTACTCACAGTCGGGCATCTCTCAGATTCAATCGAGGAGTATTTCGGAGATGGTTCGAGGTTTGGTGTAAAGATAAGTTATCTTGCCGAAAAAGAACCGATGGGAACGGCAGGCGTCTTGAGCCAAATGGAGATCGATGACGATGCATTCTTGGTGCTGTATGGAGATGTACTCGTGAATGTCGATCTCGACCGCTTGTTCAAATTCCACAAACAGAAAGGATCCCAGGTGACCTTGGCAGTGCATCCTTCAGACCATCCGCAGGATTCAGACGTCATCAGTTTGGATGTGGACAGCAGGGTCAAGGCTGTAGTCCACAGGCCGCAAACTCCGGAATTCGGCAATCTGACCAACGCGTGCCTGTACGTCATGGACAAGGAATCGATCAAGGTAATCCCGAACAAGAAGGTCGACTTCGCGAAAGATCTATTTCCCGCTTTCATAAATCAGTTCCGCGTCTTCGGTTACAACACACCGGAGTATTTGCGCGATATGGGTACGCCACAGCGTTACCAGCAGGTGTGTCAACATGTACGAGATGGAACATTTGCCTCAGGCCGTCTTCATTGATAGGGACGGCGTGATCATAGAGGATCATCCTTCAGGCAAAGGAATAGTCACGCCTGATCAAGTCGTGCTAATCCAAAGATCCGCAGAAGGCATCAAGCGCCTAAACGAAAGAAACATCCCTTGTTTCATCGTGACCAACCAGCCAGGCGTCGCAAAGGGATACATGACGATCAAAGGATTAGGTGATGTACACGAGTGTCTACGGAAGATGCTAGCTGAGAAAGGCGCACGCGTCGACGGCATATCTTTCTGTCCTCATCATCCTGATGGCGGATTTTCGGGAGAAGTCAAGGAATTGAAGATTGACTGCGAATGCAGGAAACCAAAACCAGGTATGTTGTTATCAATCATAAAAGAACACGGATACAAAATGTCGGATTGTGTAATGATAGGGGACAGGACTGTAGACATAGAGGCTGGGAAGAGGGCGGGCTGCTCCACTATCCTTGTAAGGACCGGCGCGGCGGGTCAGGACGCAAAATACGAAGTGAAACCCGACTTCATCGCAGATGATCTTCTACACGCCGCGAAGTCTTTAATAGAAAGGGACGTCAGGAGGTCCAAATGATAATCACAAGGACACCTCTAAGAGTGAGTTTCGCAGGAGGCGGAACAGACTTACCATCATTCTACAAAGATGAGTGCGGCGCAGTCGTAAGCACGGCGATAGACAAGTACATCTACGTCTGCGTCCACAAGCCGTTCTACAACGAGATCCATCTGAAATATTCAAAGACCGAGAGAGTTCAAGACATCTACCAGATAGAGCATCCGATTATACGCGAGGCTTTGCGGCTCACAGGAATAAGGAAACAGATAGAGATTGCGGTCTCAGCTGACATACCCGCAGGAACAGGACTAGGCACATCGAGCAGTTTCACCGTCGGCTTGCTCCAGGCGTTATACGCGTACCGGGGCATCAATGTATCAGCCGAGCGACTTGCGCGCGAGGCAGTCATGATAGAGATAGAGATCCTGAAATCACCGATTGGAAAGCAGGACCAGTACGCCGCGGCTTATGGCGGATTCAACCAGATAATATTCAACAAGGACGACAGCGTCCACGTGAGGCCCATACTTTTCGACAAGAAGGAGGAACTGCAGCGAAACCTTTTGCTTTTCCACACAGGAACGACACGTAGTGCGAACGTGATCCTGGCAGATCAGAGTAGGATCACTCCAGTCACCGACTCCCAGCGCTTCGAAACCATGCGTAGGATGAGGGCACAGACAGTAGCTATAGTCCAGATGCTCGAGCAGGGAGATATTGCAGGAGTCGGTAGGATAATGCATGAAGGTTGGCTTCTGAAAAGATCCCTTGTGAGTTCCATCTCTAATAGCATGATTGACGAGATATACGAACGTGCGCTGATCGCCGGAGCCGGTGGGGGCAAGATTGTCGGAGCAGGTGGCGGCGGATTCCTGCTGTTATATGTAGAGCCGTCCTCGCAGGACAAAGTTCGTCTTGCATTGTCTGATCTGCAAGAGGTTCCGATAAGATTCGATCCTGTAGGAAGCACGATAGTCTATGTGGAGGACTGAAAATGGCAGAGTTCGCAGAATCATACCTTAAGCGCCTAAACGAGGTCCTGGCCGTGACTGACATCGCAAAGATAGATCAGATCATCTCTATAATCCTGGATGCCGCTCGCAACGACAAGCAGATTTTCGTTATCGGAAACGGCGGAAGCGCGGCAACAGCATCCCATTTCGCCTGCGACCTTGGAAAAGGGACGGTCTCAAAATTCTTCGACCCCTCGCAGAGAAGGATACGCGTGATTCCGTTGACAGACAGTGTTCCTTTGTTGACCGCGTATGGAAACGATCTTGAATATCAGCATATCTTCTCCCAACAGCTAAATAACCTTGTCAACCCTGGTGATGTTGTAATAGGCATAAGTGCGAGCGGCAATTCAAAGAATGTGATCAACGCCATCAAGTTCGCGAATACCAAGAATGCCACCACAATAGGCCTGCTTGGATTCGACGGCGGGCAAATGAAATCCATCGTAGACCACGCGTTGTTATTCGAGGACAACCATTTCGGCAGGGTCGAAGACGCGCACATGGTCGCGGTACACATAATAGCCTATGCTGTAGCGGATGTCTGGAAGAAGCAGGCCTGAGCAGTATTCAATAAATCGGATGTGGGGATTTTATTGCAATATCATATGCCTTTCTTCGTGATTACATTCAACATACCTTGAATGCTTCCGACCATCCAGGCCAGGTTGCGCACGAAGCTCACGGCGATGAAGTGCAGAACATATCGGAAGAACATCCTCTGGTGAAAAAAGTCGGAAAGGTAGATCCCGGTCAGCGCCAAAACCGAAAACAGCGACACAAGTGCGAAATACCAACTGAAGAACACTGCCGGGATGGATAATATTGCCAGTTCAAGGATTGGCACCTGTAGGATCATCTTCGGTGTCGATATGTGGTCGCTCTTCATCCCATATCCGCGGGTGAAATATATGATGAACAGATACTTTGCGTAATTGCGCTGCTGTTTCCAGAAACCTTTCCAAGTCGTGCGATGATGATGGACTATGCGTGCATCAGGTGAGTAGAGCATCTTACCAAGGCGGGTCAGCCGCCATCCAAAATCGACCTCTGAAGAGGTGATGAGCTTCTCATCGAACATGACTTTTTTGCAGTATTCGGTCTTGACGCAAAGGTTCATAGTCGGAGCGCGGTCCAGGAAGCGTGGGAAGTTCTTGAATCGGTTCTCCAATTCCATACCGACGACCTTCTGGAACCAGGAGTCGGTCTTGGCTGTACCGCAGAAACCAGCTACAGCGATGACTCCTTCTGTTTTGAAACCTTTAAGAAGCTCAGCGATCCATCCAGGATCCACTTCGCAATCAGCATCAGTGAATGCGATGTACTCAGTATTCGTGTTATTTATTCCGTAATTCCATCCAACAGGACATGGCCCTTTCATTTGATGGAGCTGTATTATCGACGGGAATCGCTTCTTGAAATCCTGAAGAATCTCCCATGTTCCGTCTGTTGAGAACGCGTCGACGACCAGAATATTCTTCTTTTTGTGCCTGATATCTATCAGGCTCTGCAAACAGTCCCGCATTGTATCGGCGCTGTTGAGCACGGTCACGACAATAGTCACATAAGGGTCGTTTGATGAACGTTGATTGTCTACATTGAGCATAATTGAGATGTGAAAAATGTGTTGTTTATAAAATGCGTGTGCCTTTACTTATCGACATAATATTTGGGTAGGCTTCATGTTCTGGACTGCTATATCACAACCTTTTTAATTGGCCGAGAAACGTGAAAAAGCATGAAAGCCGGTGATCCAAGTGAGAAAATCCTTTCCGCAGAGCAGTTACGGCGCAGATGTGGGGAGTGGCGAGTCCAGGGAAAATCGATCGTCACAACTAACGGTTCCTTCGACATAATCCATCCAGGGCACATCGAAAGCATACGCTCGGCGGCAAGTTTTGGAGATGTACTTATCGTTGGCATCAACACCGACGCTTCAATCAAAAGGTATAAGGCGCATAATCGGCCATTTATACCCCAGATTGAACGCGCGCTTCAGATTGCATGCCTGCCGTGGGTAGATGCCGTCCACATATTCGACGAGGATACTCCTGACCGGTTCATAATGGACGCAAGGCCTTCGGTGCACTGCAAGGGGTCACAATACAAGCCGCCGATAATCGAGGAACCTTCTGTTCGTGCCGTAGGTGGAATAGTGCAGTTCCTTCCTATGGTCGAGGGAGTCAGTACCACGGACCTGTCGGACAGAGTATTCGAGTCGCAGTTGATGAGGTATGGGGTGGGCGTTCGTAATTATGTCATCGCGCACAAGGATTTCGCACAAAGCTCGTCAGCAGACGCGTTCGAGAAACTAAAGATAGTCACAGCCGACGCTTTACGCAATGGAAAGACCTTGTTCTTCTGCGGGAACGGCGGAAGTGCGGCAAGCGCGCAGCACTTCTCCGCAGAATTCATCGGAAGATTCAAGATGGAGCGCCAAGCACTGCCCGCGATAGCATTGACTGTTGACACCTCAATAATAACATCGATTGGAAACGACTACGGATATGATGAGGTCTTCGCTAGGCAGCTCGAAGGGCTGGGAAAGCCAGGCGACGTCCTTTTTTGCATGAGCACATCAGGCGGATCCAAAAACGTCGTGCGCGCCCTTGAGATGGCGTTACGACAAGGCATGATCACGGTCTGCTTCGTCGGCGCCAATAAAGGCCCTGTCCATGACCTGTCGCAATACCCGATAGTCATACCGTCATTCGAGACGACAGTCATACAAGAGATGACGGATCATCTTCTGCATAGGATGTGCGACGAGGTTGAGAGGGCCATATGCTTGCCACGGTAGAATTGCTCGTCAAAGCGGCGTCAAACTTGAGGATTGCCGTGATAGGCGACGTCATGCTCGATGAGAACCTGTCAGGTGCAGTGCCGCGTATCAGCCCTGAAGCACCTGTCATGGTCATGCTGAACGAGAAACGCACAGTATTGCCTGGCGGAGCGGCGAACGTGGTCGCGGGCATAGTCGCGCTAGGTTGCCATTGCACGGTCATAGGCCTTGTAGGAGATGATTCTGCGGCGGACGAGCTGGCCGAGCTTCTCGTCAAAACTAACAATGGGCTTTGTCAGACAATGTTCGTGAAGGACAAGACAAGACCCACGACAGTGAAGACCCGTTTTTGGGGCACGGGTCATGGATCGCCGCACCAATTGTTCCGAGTTGATTCGGAATCCTCAAAAGAGGCGCAGGGCATCGCTCGTGACCATCTGCTCGCGAATGTTATGTCGCTAAGAAAAAGGCCCGCTGCAGAGGGATATGACGCAATAGTTGTCTCTGACTATGCCAAGGGCACGGTCAGCGAGACCATAGTCAAGGCAGCGCTGTCGACCGGGATAAAGGTTATAGTGGCGCCAAAGCCTTCCAATGGCAGACTGTTCAAAGGTGTGCATGTGATAGTCCCTAACTCAATCGAGGCGACGACGATAGCGAAAGAATTCGGAGCTGTAGGCACTGACATGGACAACATCGCCAGGACGCTTCAGACATCATTGATGGGCGACCATCTGCCATCGATTGTGATCACGCTTGGAAAGGAGGGTATACTCACGCTGGATGAAAATGGTCTGATTCATCGACAGCCGACCGTGGCGAAAGAGGTATTTGATGTCACAGGCGCGGGCGACACAGTGCTCGCGGTCCTCTCAACGTGCATAGCGGCAGGCATACCCTTGAAAGATGCCGCTTCTGCCGCGAACATGGCGGCTGGCATAAAAGTCAAGAAGATGGGAGTCGCGACGGTCACATTGGATGAGATGAAGGATTCATTGCGCGATTGATTCGTTCAATAATATCATTTCCGCTTGCGCGGCTGGCTCAACGCCATGGCACGGACAATGCGCGTTATCTCGAAATTGTTACCTTCGATCTTGATGTAAAGACGGAACATCAAGTAAAGGAGGATTATGATGCTGCCATAGATGAGAACGTCGACAGGACGCTGAACTCCGACGATCTTCGATAGCATGCGCGGAGTGGTAGGTGAGACTGCGGCTATGCCTAGTGCCATCCAGACCAGCGACCAGAGAAGGAAGCCCGAGACGTTTATCTGGTGGTCCTTCCAACGGATGAGCGTCCTGCTCCAGGCGAAGAGGGCGAAAATTATCGCCAATGCTTGCAATGCGGTGAAAACCATCAGCGCGTCACCTTGTGCAGCAGCATCTTCCACGCAATCCTTATCGCGGGGAATGCTCCTTGTTTGCTGTTCTTCATGCTGTAATTGGTGTAGCGTATCGTGACAGGCACCTCGCAATAGCGTATCCTTTTCCTACCTATCTCGCTGACTATCTCTGAAGCATGTTCCATCCTGTCCGAGCGGAGTTCCATGCGCTGGACAGATTCCTTTGAGAGCGCGCGGAATCCATTGTGGGAATCGGTAAGATGCACGCCGTACATGGTCCGCATAAGGAATGCGCCGCACTTCAGGGCAAGCTTGCGGATTCGAGGTACATTAGAGCCGTTTCCAAGAAACCTGGAGCCTAATGCGGTGTCTACTGATCCTGATAGAACTGGCGCAACCATTTTAGATATTTCGTCAGGATTGTGCTGGCCGTCGGCGTCGAAAGTGACAATCACATCGGCGCCTTCTCGGACCGCGAAATCCATGCCGGTCTTGAGAGCTGCACCCTGGCCTCGGTTGATTATGTGGGTTAGAACTGTCGCTCCGGCTTCCAAAGCCTTCTCGCAGGTCTTGTCACGACTGCCGTCATCCACCACGACTATATTCCTGTGGCCTGATCTCTGGACATCGCGTACGACATCGCCTATCTTAAGTTCCTCACCAAAAGCGGCGATGACCACACATACTTTCTTTTCCATGGTTTTTCCGTCAAGAACTCGATTTAATAAGGTTGTGAATCACCATTTCGTAGAGCTCGACAATTGGTACGGCTTAGTAGAAAGTCATTAAAGTAAACGCCGCCCAATAGCGTCTGAGAAGACGCAATGGGCGGGTGGCGGAGGTACTAGCTCCACCATGCAAAATAAA
>JAGVQG010000007.1 GCA_020051845.1 archaeon
CAAATCTTTGAACCGAAAAACCTCTTTATGCTGCTCCATACAGCAGCATACATGCTTAATGGGTTAATTGATCTCCATCAAAATCGGTGAAGAACCGAATATTCTGAAGAGTGGCGCAAGGCGCTTTATGATGCGATAAGCAACACGACATTAAATTCCATGGAAAGCGAGGACAAACGAATACACCTCGCATCCGAACACCAATTCAAGGTGGCATGGGAGCGCGGCGGATCTTTCGACGATAAAGGTGTCTGGAGATTCAATCGGAAAGCAGAGGAGCATGTCAAGGGGATCATAGGCAAGATATTCGAGATGGATGCGAAGAAGATAGTCTGGGTGAACACCGGCTGCTTCATCGAGTCCAACTCGACACGCAAGCAGACCTTCTCACGCAGGGAAGTGCGGCTCATTGAATTAGGAAGGACAGATGGAAGCATAGACCTGCAAGTCGTCCGCAGGCAGCAGATGGACACAGCGGACTATATTGATGAGGGCGTCGATGATGATAGGGCAGGGAAAGGCGGCAAGGGATATGCCCGAAATTGGAGCGATCAGCGGTCATTGATAGACGCCGACGAGAAAGCGGAGCAATATTCCAATTTCCAAAGGCTTGGCAGGGAGCAGGCCGAGCGATTTGGCATGCACACGCTCCCTTTCAGATCATTCGACATAGTCGAGACCTACAAAGGACTCCGCAAGAGCGTGGAAGGCACAAGCATAAGGGCATTCTATGTCGTGAGGCCCTATCTCCATGGCGACGCGACAGACAAAGTCACGGTAGAACAGTTGCGTGACCAATCCGTGGCACTTGCAATGGCAGCATTGCTCGGTCATGCCGCGGCTTACAACACGGTCATTGGAAGAGCGGACCCTGCGAACGGTATGATGATCGCGGATGGAGACGAGGCATTCTGCGACTTCGTCGAGGGCATCCCGCGAGAGATAGTCGTGATGGATCCGACAGGATGTTTCGAGGACTATAGGAGTTCTTTTTCGGAAATGATTCCTTGGCTCAAGAAGAAGGCATCCCGTTTCACGTCAAACAATCACACCACCGACATATTCTGGAACTGCTTCATGGGAAGCTACTCCCGCATACACGATAAAGTGCTGGCTGATGAGCGCGGTGCGAACAAACTGCGCGAACTGTTCAACGCACCTTCGGGCTTGCCAAACGACCAGCTTTACCGTCGCAGCCTGCACTATGGAAGTGGGTTGCATGACGACGGCACGCCACGCAACAGAAACGATTGGGTATTGAGACGCGTCAAAAGCACACCGCCACAAGAACTGCCAGTCATCATCAAGAAAAACGTGCCAGAATTCAACTACGTTCCATTGGATCAGACGCTCAAGACCGCGAACGGTATGTAGAAGCCCAGGAACAAGATCGCGAACGCCAGAATCACCATTATCAGAGCCTTGATGAAAGACTCCGCGTTGAGACGCCTGAGGATCTTCCCTCCGCGTATCAAAGCGAATATGCCTGCCAGGATCAGCAATAGGGGTATGAGCACAAGGAAGAACAACATCAACGCTCCGTCCGCACCAAACTCGTCGAGCATGCCCTAATATGTGCTTTCTGGCGTTATAATGTTTGTGCAACTAGACGATATGCTGCGTGATGCGATGCGGACTGTAATGGTGTCGTACCACTTGAAGACGGTACCAAATATTATTAAAACACGCAAATCGACGTCTGTCCATGGCGGCACTGATTTTCGCGTTCATAGCGCCTTTATTGTGGGCGCTCATGAACATACTCGACAAGTATGTGGTCTCGCGCAAGGCGAAGGGTCCGCTCTCCTACGGCGTCGTTGCGGCCTTCGCCCAACTTATTCTCGCATCGATCGTCTCGCTTTTCTTGGATTGGAAAGGCGTGGAGTCCACCGGAATTTTGTTCTCAGCATTGGCTGGAGTGTTCCTCGGATTCCAATTCTTCTCATATTTCATGCTGCTGCGCACAGAGGATAGCTCGGATGTGGCTGGGCTTGGATATATCTATCCGATAATCGTGGCGATGCTCGCGTTCATCTTCCTCGGAGAGAAATTGCATTGGTCATCGTACTTTGCCATCGTCTTGATAATCGTCGGTGCGGTATTCCTCTCATCGAAATGGCCCGAACTCAGAGGAAAGCGGCTCTTGCTTCTTGTGCACCCGATAATATCGATAGCGCTCACCGAATTCATGATGAAGTTGGCATCCCAACATGTTGGCGAGTGGCAAGGGATGGTCATCAGCAGCATCGCTCTCGCGGTGACAGTCATGATCCCGCTGTTGATCGTGACAGCCATACGTCGTCGTATCCGAGCAGAGATCAGGAACATCAGATTCGCGATACCGATAGAATCACTCACGCTTGCCGCGATGCTTGTGACCTACCTCGCGATGGTAGGTATATCAGTCACGGTCGTGTCAGCCATCGGCGCTGCGCAACCTCTTTTCGTGCTCGGCCTCGAGGCGATTGTCAACAGGAACGGCGGTCACATCACGAAGCACAAGCTGCGCAAGAAGATATTGCCGATACTCATGATAGTCATCGGGGTCGCGCTGCTTTATCTGATGCAGAGATAGGCGTTCTTTTCAGGCTAGTGATGCGTCACTTCCTCTTCTTTTTCTCGATGACAAGAAGATCGTTCTTCAAGTCCTCGACGCCGTATTCCGAACGCAAACCATGGCTCACGAAGTAGTCCCTTATCTCCCATATGGTCATGTCAGACGATCTCGCAGCTTCTGACAATGTTATGCTCCCTTGTGCATATCTCATGAGTACCTTCTGGGCCATATGTGTGCGGTATCCTTCTTGAACGAGCTTACGCACAATGGTGCTGCGGTCAAGCGATTCTTCCTTGCTGAGCGTGTCGATCTTATCTAGCGTTTCGTCGTCGAACCGCACGCCTATCGCGTCTCCCATTCTCAACCTCCATCAACATTGTATCCATCACTGTGTTGCTGAACCAGCCTATCTTGCGCAGGTTAGTTATGCACTGTCGCGCCTTTGTCTCGTTTATCATCCTTTCTCTGTAAAGATTAAGGACAATCGCGGGAGTCCCTATGACTGTGACGTCAAGCAACGATCCGTTCTTTCGTACATTGTCATCGTCGCTGACAACAGCCGCTGCGCGTTCCTGCAAGAAGAGCGCGACAGCTTCGGCCTCGCCTCCTTGAATGCAACAGTCATTCGCTCTTGTCAAGTATTCGGTTTTTGTTATTGGCACCACTTCGATCTTGCCTTTATCTATCAACAATTCGATAATGGGCACGTCAGCGTAGCCTTTATCCCTGCCTCTGAGCACTTCTTTATGCACGAGCGGAGGGATCATGACCCTCTTTGCCAGGTCACAACTTCTTTCCAGGTATTTGTTTAGCAGAGTTGTTCTGTGAGCATTCGGCGTAATTCTTGTCGGACGTCTTTCTGTTGTGATTGCCACGTTGCCAGGAGCGATGCGAGTG
>JAGVQG010000050.1 GCA_020051845.1 archaeon
TTCTGCCCTCGTGGTATCATTAATATCACCTCTTTCAGGCATTAGAGAACACAACTCCCTAATAAATATTTCGGATATTAATGAGAGATGCTATAAGATCGCGGATAGGCAGGTTTTGACTAAGTTGGGGATCAGGATCGCGGAGAAGGGATATGATGTTATGGAGCACCTGGGGCACAGCTATTGGATGATGCTTCGCAGGGGTATCAGAGTGGCGTGCCACATGATTGATGTCGTCGGTGATAAGTTGGATGAAAGGACTCGTCTTTTCGCGGCGTTCCACGCAATTTCACAAAGTGCGATATGTGGTGTTGCTATAGAGAAAACGCTCGAGTTCGGACGTCGACAGACGGATGACGAAAGGCTGCATCAACCTAGTTTCCCTGAACATAATGATCTTGTCATCAAAGCTTTTGAGAGCATTGATCCCACTACAGGTGATGTCGAGCCTTATCGGCAGTTCTTGAGGATGGATTATCTTTCGGCAAGGCTTTCCAGGCTCGAGACCACTCTCGCGGAAATCTTGATGAAGTCCGTCAAGAAGTGACTTTCTTTGTCTGCAATGTCGACGCGCTCATCGTGCTGTAGTGCGTCAGTATGCTCTGCGCGAGGCGTTCGATGGCGTGGCACGCCGCGAGTGTCTGCTTATTAGCGCCGCTCACGCCGAGCATATTGAGGATCCTGTCGTTGAGGCTTCGCGCTTTCTTGTTGAGCCTCGGCTCGGCTTTCTTTTGAGTGTATATCTCGCGGAACAGGTTGTTCGTCTCTTTGAGTATCAGTATCTCTGCTTCGGAATGTTTGGACTGGTTATCCTTGAGCCATTGGTAGAGAAGCAAATATTCGCCGCCTATGGATGATATTACGACGGCTATGTCCTGCTTCGGGAATGTGCCGACGTCGAACATCCTGTTCGTGTATATCGTCCTGCAAACGAGGTTCCTGTAATTCAGAAGGTTGTGCCGTAAGGCCTCGATGTGCGCGTGCTCCTTGAATTCACGGGATTCTATCGCCTTGATCGTCATCTCGTGTATACTGTTGACTATGTGCGACATCTTCTGGAGGATGCCGTCAAGGTCTATGTCGAACGAGCCGACGATGCTCCTTATCTTGGCTTTGGTCGGTGTTTCCTGGAAGAATTCGTATCCGAGCGATCCTGTCACCGCTTTCTGCACTTCAAGCAGAAGGTCCGGCGTCGTCGCTCGTATGTTTATCTCGGAGATGCCTGCCCTGTACACCCCTCCTATTGTGCGTCTTATGTCGAGCCAGTCGCCATCGTCTATGTTCAGTGTTGCGGTGGTCTTCGATTCTTTCGTCTCGAGAGTCAATAGCAGGTCGTCGTCCTTCTCGACGATGTTGATCTCGTCGCCTTTCCCGAGGTCGTGGGACTTGACCCATGCGCGCGGCAGGCTTATCGTGAGCGTGCCTGTTCCTACCCGGTTCAATCGCCTTATCATGCAGTCTATCATGCTATTGGTGTATAAATATCTTGCGAATTAGTATTTTTAGTATATACTATATTTCTTAGTAGTAATTATAATTCCAGAAGATAATTATTTCCGCAAATCTTACATGATCCTATCGGAGGAAAAATGCAACAACCGACAATCAAGGACAGGAAAATCATGGCGTCGCTGCGCACTGACGCGCGGCAGCCGCTCACGATCATGAGCAGGAAGCTAGGCATCCCTGTCTCGACGATATTCGACAGGATGCGCGCGCTCGAGGGGACGAGCGTGATGAGGACCACCGCCCTGATAGATTTCTCACGATTGGGATATTCGACTCGGGTCGCGCTGCTACTGAAGGTGCCGTATCCGGAACGCCAGGCGCTCCAGGATTATCTGTTGAAGAGCCCATCCGTGAACACGGCGCATATAGTCGCGAACGACTATGATTTCTTCGTCGACGCCGTGTTCCGCGACCTTGGCGAGTGCACCGTGTTCATACATCAGATCGAGCAGCGTTTCAAGGTGCAGGAATCAAGGCCGATGTTCTTGGGTCAGGAGCTGGCTCGTGAGAGGTTCTTCTCCGATCTGGATATGGTGCCCTGATTGGACGTTTTCCTATCTTACCATCTTCAGCACGTCGCTGAACTTCCTTAGCGTGTGGTCCGCCTTCGATGTCCTGTCCTTGGATCCGTAGGCGGCGAACGCGGTGTGCATCCCTAGCTTGCGGCCGCCGTCTATGTCGCGCTTGCTGTTGTCGCCGACCATGAGGATCTCCTCAGGTCTTAGCTTCATCTGTCCAAGGGCCTGCGCGAAAGGTTTAGGATGTGGTTTCCTTTGTCCTGTGTCGTCGAATGTCACGACGAAATCGAAATAGTCCTCTATTCCCATCGTGCATAGCCGCATCCATGCCTTGAGGCGTGGTGCGTCAGAGAGGATGCCTATCTTAAGTCCTTTCTTCTTCAGCTTCGCAAGCGTCGTCTCGACTCCAGTGTAGGGCTTGATGAATCTCTGCCGTCGGTTCCTGTATGCGATGATTGCGCGCGCAAGTTTTCGGTAGTCCACACGGCCTTCAGTTTTCATCAGGAAGTCGTCGAAGATCTTTGGATATTCAAGTCCTTTCTTCTGGAAGATCGCGTAGATGTCTTTCTTTGCTCTCGTTTTGTTCAGCCGGAGTCCTGCATTGATCATCGCGTCGATCGCGGCGTTGCATGACTCTTCCTTGAAGCGATAGAAATCTATCAGTGTGTTGTCGACATCGAACAATATCCCCTTTATCATGTGTTCCTGTGATCGCTCTTTGAATATAAACATTACCTCAAGGAAAGTTGAGTGGGCTGTCTCCCGGTGAGGCATCTCGCCGCTGTTCTGTAGTTTCATAATGATTAATAAGGCTCTTTGTGGCGTTCGACGGATGAAGATAGCCGTCATAGGCACGCATGGCACTGGCAAGACGACGCTTTGCCATGATATTGTCGCCGCGCTGCGCCATCTCGGCAAGGACGCGCAGGTGATGAACGAGGTCGCGCGTGTCTGCCCTTTCCAGGTGAACGAGGGTGCGTCCTTCGAGGCGCAATACTGGGTGTTGGCCACGCAGATCAAGCAGGAGCTTGAGTATCATGACCTGCACGATATCGTCCTTTGCGATCGGGGTGTCGTCGACAATTATATGTATCTTCTGAGGAAATTCCCCGATAAGGCCGCTTTCCTCACGCCGCTTGTGGTCGAGCACTGCAGGAGCTATGATTTGATCATCAAGACAGTTCCCGACAACGCGCCCGTGGAGGACGGTTTCAGGTCTGTCGACACGGGTTTCCAGGATGATATCGAGAGGATGCTAACAGCTTTCCTTGAAGGCCACGGAATACCGCACGTCGTATTGCGCGGAGAGGGCCGTGTCGAGAAGGCCATTGATTTGATCGGGGCGCGGAAATGAAGGAACATGTATGGGTACCTGTCATGGGCAGGCGCGGCGAGGTCAAGGGCGTCGACGTGGACTACACTGGTTGCGAGGGCGTTTTCTTCCATCCCAATGTCCAGCGCATGAACCACCGCCAGCAATTGGCGCTCGCCCACTTCGTCTATCCAGATGCCAAGCACGCGCGCCTTGGTCATTGCATCGGCACAGGCTATCTTGCGGCGATGCTTGGCGGGTATTGCGGTCTTGGTGCCAAGTCCATCAATGACCTCAAGATCGCGGGCACGCTTCATGATGTGGGTCATCCCGCTTCCTGTCACGTCGGTGAGAACCTGACGAAGATATTGGGTTTGAGCCACAAGAAGCACACTTCAGGATTGGTCGAAGGTATGAGGGCCGAGATCGCTTCCTGCGCGGATTATGATGTCGTCAAAGGGATAGTCGATGGCACCCATGGGCTTTCCGCTCTCGTCGGAAGCATCATCGGCGCTGACAAGGTGGACTACGTCTCGCGCGATCCTCACTATTGCGCGCTCGTTAACAAGGTGGATGCCAGGAGGCTCTACAGCGGAGCGAGATTGGTCGATGGAAAGCTCGTCTTCAAGGACAGGGCTGAGGAGATCAAGATATTCCTGAAGCAATACTGGACCAACCACCTGGACATATACCTTCATCCTGAGGTCGAGATCCCGCGCACGATGTTCCAGCAGGCCATGATCCACCGCATGAAGACCGGTTGGTTTGTCGGCGAGATATACGATATGGTCGATTCTGAGCTGCACGAGAAACTGCGCGATTCGCACTCACCTGCGCGGCCTTTGATCGAGGCGCTGGATACGGGTGCACGCCATCATGTTTATGGCGCGATACGCAGGACTGAAAAGGATCCGACGACGGATAACGTGGTGATCACGAGGCTGGCTCCTGATGCGTTCTCCTATTGCGAGGCTCACTTGCTTGCGGCTGATGTCGCTGACAAGGCAAAGATCCCGCCTCATGGTGTGGTGATCACGGTGTCGGAGGATGTGAGCCGCCTTAGCAGGAACGGCAAGGAATTATACGAGCTCACTCCGAGCGGGCCTGTCGACTTCTTCAAGCGCCATTCCCGTTTCGTCAATGGTCTTGAGCGCAAGGTGGATGACCATTTCGCCTTGCGCGTCGTGCTGTTGCACGAGTTCAAGGACGCGAAGCTGCCTGATTTGGATTACATCGCCCGTCAGGCAGAGGTTCTGGCGAGTGCCGGACGACAGGTCAACATCGAAAGGGTGCTTGGCAAGGATTATGGGAAGAAGTGATCTCAGATCCCGTTCTTTTCGATCAATTCCGCAAGCTTGTCCGCTGTCTTGTGGAGTCTCTTGACCGCTTTCTCCTTGTCTTCCCTCGCTTCCCGGATGAAAAGTCGGGGATCAAGGACCGAGAGCTTGTCTGCGATCTGTATGATCTTCCCTTCTTCTGTGGTAGGCGTCTCGTTTTTCGATCCATGGTGCGCGATGCAGTCCTTGACTATCGGATCCAATTTTCCGAACTCTTTCTCGGCGATCTCCACGCTCACCTGTGCGTGCCCTTCGTCGACTTGTGTCCTTCCTAGGTCGTGCAGCCATGCTGAGACTGTTAGGGCGTCGTTGTCGACGTCTTTTCCTTCTGCGAGGAGTTTGCAGCAATTGGCCACGTTCTGAAGATGCAATAGCGACCAAGAGAGGTCGTCGCCTTTGAAGTGTTTGGCATATAGTTCTCTTGTGAACTTCTCCGCTTGTACTGGTGTGATCATGGTGTTTAGCTCTCCTTCTGCCTTTATATGCTTTTTTCGTTCAATCTCGGAAAATCTTCATCTTCGTCAATTCCAACAATGACAGCTTTCCGCCGGCGTCGACGCCAGTGTCCATCATCGTCACGTTGTTGAACGTCACAGGCATCTGCTCCGGCTCGTCCAGGTGGACTGTCCTGTTGTGTCCTATGAATATGCGGTCGTAGCCAGGGATTTTTTTGTTCATCGCTATCCTGAAAAGTTTCCTGTCCCATGTCAAGTCCTTGATATTCTGTATTGCTATCGGTCTTTCAGGGTCGAAACCGCCGTGCACGAAAAGGCATGTCTGCCTCTTTCCGTCGATCGCGATGGTCTCTTCGTGGTATGGTTTTCCTTTCTTGAAGAACTGCTTGTGGCTTGCAGGTACTTTCTTCCTGTCGTCGCCGTAGCTTTTGCGCGTCTCGCTGCCGCCGTTGAGGTCCCAGTTCGGGTCTTTCCCGCCTTCCAGCCAATCGATGAACCAGAGGTCGTGGTTTCCGAGCACAAGCGTGATGTTCTTGACTTTCAGCAGTTCTTCCACTGCTCCTTTCATGTCAGGCCCGCGGTCGCCGATGTCGCCGAGGACTATGAGTCTGTCGTTTGGAGAGTCGAACTTGGACTTTGCCAGCACTCTTTTGAGGTTGTCAGGATGTCCGTGTATGTCTCCGAGTACGAAAACGCGTGGCATGGATCTCGGAATGGGTGTTGGTGTTCATATTGTTTTCTTAAGAAACGCTAGTTGAGCTTCTTGCCCTCTAGCAAAGGCCTGACATACTTGTCCCAGATGTGTTCTCCGTCCAAACGCAATATGCGTGGGTGTTCACGGAGTATTGCTCTGGTGTCGCCTTTGTATTGGTCGACCATCAGTTCACCGGCGATCGTCGGAAGATGGGTGAGTGTGTCTTTTATGTCTCGTCTGGATTTCACTCTCCCTTTTTTGTTTGCGAGTGTTTGTGTCTCGAGGACGCTCTCCCAGCTGCTGTCGCGCCGCGCGTATCTACCGCCAAGCACTCTCGCGACTCCGAGAGGGGGATAGAACTCATCCATGTCCATGTTTATGCTGTGCGCCGATATCACTTGGGCCGCATTGTAGGCGACCTTTCCGAAACGTGGTGATTGTCCTTTGAATTCGGGCAGGATCCTGGTAGGAACCATCACTTCGCTTTTTTGGATGTTCACCAGCGCGTGCGTGAGTTCGTGCACTATGTCGTATTTGAAGAACTTCGGCGTTATCAGGATGTAGGGTGGGGTGTGGCTGCAAACGCTCTGGTCTTCGTCATTTACGAGGCAGCAAGTCACGGAACGTATCTCGTTGGGAGTCGGCTTCCTTGGCGCATAGTCGAGTCTTTCCTTCACGTAGTCGTATCTTCTTTGGGGCTTGACTCTCTCTACCGATCGTCCATCCCAGTAGAATATCGGGGGTATGGTTGTGTTGAAGTCATGTTTTTTATCGCATCCAGGATAGAATAGCGAGTGCAGTTCATCGTAAGCCCTTGACGCGTAATCGTGTATCCTTTCGGCAATGTTCTGTATGACCATTCGGTGCCTTTTTGGTCATTCCATTCTTAAGTTTTGAGTATTAATGGGACTTTTCGTTCTATTGCGGTCGTTTTCTGCTCGGTGTTTTGTTTTTCACCGCAACCCATTTAAACTAGAATATCTGCCTTTTTCACTGCAAAGGGTGATTTTCAAATGAAGAGGATGACAAGCTACATATTCGTTCTGGGTGTTGTTGTTATGATGTTGTTGGCGGCGTGCGGGACAAAGGAATCTCCGCCAGCTCCTATTGATACGAGCAAGGAGCCGTTGGCTCAGAAGCCGACGACAGATACGACTCCGTCAGCGCCTTCGCAGCCAGCAGCGCCGCCGGCGCCTGGTGGCACTTCCCAGCCGACGACGCCTTCTGGAGAGGGAAGCGCTCCTTCGACCGCTCCTTCATCCACGACAACAGCTCCTTCAGGTGACTGCGCGATAACAGCCGAGCAGGTCAAGGAGATCTGCGCTTTGACTGTCCTACCCACTCAAGAGGGTTGCAAGTTCACGGTCGTCAGCACTGATGATCTCGTCAACAGCGGTGATCTGTCAGTCACAAGGGCGAAGGCCACAGAGTCAGACTATGAGAAGCAGTGGCGCGCATACTACATCGGCGACGAGACCTATGATTTGAAGCCGCGTTCGACCAGGGGCGAGAAGACTCCGTACGCGTACTTCTTCTGGTACACGGGCTCCGAATTGGTGTCTGTGAAGGCGACGATCAAGTTGTGCAGGTCAGACAAGCTGCCAAAGATAGCGTTGGCGTTCTACGGGACTCCGGCTGCTCCGAAGGCGGACTTCTGCGGCACCTCGACAAAGGCCGCCTGTGAGATAGATGCGGATTGCATCGCGAGCGGTTGTTCAGGTCAGATCTGCCAGGCGAAGACCGAGCAGTCAGCCATAACCACGTGCGAGATGAAGGACTGCTACATAGCGAAGAACTATGGTGTCGGATGCCTCTGCCGCGACAAGAAGTGCCAGTGGCAGTGAGGATTGGATCCGTCTTTTTTTATTGTTTTTTACTCATGTTTTTGTGTGATCCTTGATTGTATTGTGTCTTTTCTTCAATCCATGGATTTGACAGTATAACATCACAACCCTTAAATATCGACTCTTTTCTCGTCGACACATGAGTGAAGGATCGGTATTGGCTAGGAGACCTGTGAACAGGCTTGAGGGACTTCTTGGTCCGTCATTGTCGGACCTTCAAAAGGATGGCAAGGCGATGCACGATCGCGTCCATCCGAAGCCGTCGTATGGGGTGGCGATCGAATCCGCCCGTATGCTCGAGGGCAGGTTCAACGATCATGGTAGCGAAGATGACGCTGGTTTTTGGGCTGATCGCGCGGCTGAATGGTACATCAAGGCAGGCGTTGCCGCGAAAACCAGCCAGGCAAGGCATGATGTGGTGAAGCGCGCCTATGAGGTGGCCTCGAGCAGGCGGATCATGGATCGCGCGTTGGAGATGCGTCTGGATGCCGCCAAGCGCTTGTTCGATGAGAGGAAGGATGTCGGGTCTGCGCGCAACCTCTATGATGCGGGCGCGACACTTGTCGCAGAGCAGGTCGGTACTTCGCTGCCTGTGCGCGATTACCTGATCGCCGCCTGCAGGTTTGTCTGTGGTTCGGAGCACGACAAGGATCTGGCAAGGACTTGGCATAATCTCGCTCGCAAATGTCTCCAGGAGAATCCTTCTTACCACGCGCACATCGAGGTGTCGATGGCGGCTCAGGTGCGTTACATCCAGACAAAGAACAAGGTTTTCCTGATCGAGCGTTATGATAATCTGATGAAGGCGACAAGGGATTGTCCCGCGGCTATGAAAGCAGGACTTTTCAGGAACGCTGCGAAGACGGCCATGGCTCTTTCTAGGATCGAGCGTGATGATGGCTGGCACGACCGTGCCAACAACTGTTATTTGCGCATGGGCGATCATGAGCGGGCGCGATGAACCAGGTCACTGATGAGAAGCTCGCCAAATATTTCGATGTGACGGGCCGTGCCCTGAAGAAGGCGAAGCCGGCTAAAGGCCACGAGGAGCAGGCGGCCATAATACTGGACATGGCGCAGCGTTATTTCGAGGACGCGAGCCATTTCGAGAAGAAGGGCGACAAGGTCTTGGCTTTCGCCGCCCTGAACTATGCCCATGGCTGGCTTGATGCGGGCGCGAGGCTTGGCATCCTTGATGTCGGCAAGGATAACGTGCTGTTCACGGTGGACGCCGATTGAGTGACGGATTTCCGGTATCTTGTAGAAAGTATTTTATAGTTAATCTTACAATAAGATAATAAGAATGGAAACTGTCGCTAATACGAGGATGTCATCAAGGGGCCAGGTTGTGATACCCCAGGAGATAAGGCGAATGATAGGGGCGGTGGAAGGGGACGTTTTTGCCGTGGCCGTCGAGGCGAACATGGTCATTCTCAAGAAACTGGAGATGCCGTCAAAGGAGGAGATTCTTGCCAGGTTCCACATGAGGGCGGCCGAGAACCAGAAACGGGTTGAAGCCAGGGGCATCAAAGAATCGGATGTGCCGGAAATCATCCATCATTTCAGGCGAAGGGCACAAAAAGAGTAGAATGGATTACGATGCATGCGCGTCGTGCTTGATACTAATGTGCTGATATCCGCCACACAATGGAATACTAGTGTCGCGAGTAGAATGGTGGATGCGCTGTTCCGTGCAGGCCACGTTTTGTGCGTCTCGCCGGCGATCATCGCGGAATTTGCAGACGTCCTGCAGCGAGAGTTTGAGCGAAGCAAGGAGGAAGTCAGGGACACCCTTCGTGATGTGAGTCCCCTCTTGTCGCCAGTGACGCCACATGAGGTGGTGAGTATCGTCCATGCAGACCCGTCTGATGATAGGATAATTGAAGCGGCGATAGCTGCCTCCGCCGACTTCATCGTCACCTATGATAAGCACTTGTTGTCTCTCAATACATTCAGGAACATCCGGATCGTGACGCCCGAACAGATTCTCAGGCATCTATAATCATCTCCCGTCACGCCGAACATTTTTTAAAGCACCGCAGCAAATGCTTACGTCATGAACGACATCGTAAAGGAGGATATTCTTCAGGTGTTCGCGGGCGCCATCGACGCTCTGAAGCAGCATGATTACCTTCAGCTCTCGAACCTGAGCAACCAGGTGATCCACGACGCCATGATCTACCAGGATGAGGACAGCCTGGCCGTCGCCGTCCTTCTCTATGCCCTTGGCAAGCTTGAGCAGCGCGCCCACGAGCAGGGCACTTCCTGCCCGAACCTGACGTCTGTCCTGCAGGATGCCGACGGCTACCTTGCGCAGGGCAAGGTCGAGGATTTCCGCAAGTTGATCAAGCAGATAATAGCCGACATAGGCAGGATCGACGAGAAGATGCACCTTTACATCGAAGAGGTGCTTCAGAAGGCCAGACTGAAGAAGGGCAGCAAGCTGCACGAGCATGGTTTGACGATCGCGCGCGCTTCTGAGATGCTGGGCATCTCGCAGTGGGAATTGATGTCCTATGTCGGCAAGTCCGAGATCCCCGAGGACCGCAGCAGGAAAGAGGATGCCAGGAAGCGCTACAAAGCGGCGAAGGAGCTGTTCAGATGAAGCGCCTTGTCTTCGACAGCGGTCCGATAATCTCGTTGACCACGAACAATCTGTTGTGGCTCCTCGAGCCTCTCAAGGAGCGTTTCGGCGGGGTTTTCTCTATCACCGAGGGCGTGCACCAGGAGCTTGTCGACCGTCCTTTGCAGACGAAGAAGTTCAAGTTCGAGGCTTTGCAGGTCGAGGAGCTCATTGAATCCGGGGTGATCGAGGTCGTTCCGACCGCTCCGCTGGCTCCACGCGCAGAGCGCCTGATGTATCTTGCCAACGGGTCCTTCAGCACGCAGAACGAGTTGTTGCGTTTGGTGCAGCGCGGCGAGGTCGAGACCCTTGCCGCGGCGACCTTGGGCAACGCGCAGGCGGTCGTCATGGATGAACGCATCACCAGGAACATGATAGAGAAGCCCTACGCGCTCGCGGACCTCCTTTCGGACAGGCTGCACACCAAGGTGCACACCAATGTCGAGACCCTGCGCGAGTTCGAGCAGCTCGTCGCAAAACCAGTCATAATCAGGAGCGTCGAGCTGGTCACATTGGCCTACGAATTCGGTCTTCTTGACCGCTACAAGGTGCGCGTGCCGAACGTGGACAAGGAATTGATCGAGTCCGTTCTTTGGGGTATGAAGCTGCACGGCTGCTCCGTGTCCGAGCAGGAGATAGAGCAGCTTGTGGAAACGGTCACAGGACGATAAGTTTAAGAACGAAACGGCTTTACATCGCTGAATCATGCGAAGGAGCGCTTCTTAGTTTCCGGCGATGCACAGATATCTCGAGCCTCGTTGGGATTTTCTTTCGACCGACAAACGCGGTCGCCTCTATATAGAGGATGTCCCTGTCAAGGATTTGGCTGACAAGTACGGCACGCCGCTGCAGATAATCGTCGAGGACAAGCTTCGCCAGAAATTGCGTGAGTTCAGGAATTCGTTCCCTTACCACAAGCTGCGGACGCAGTACGCGTGCAAGTGCAACAGCAACCTGGAGATCATGCGTATCGTGCGGGAGGAGGGCTGGGAGCTTGACGCGAGCAGCGTCGGAGAGATAATCCTCGCGCTCATCGCGGATTTCCGTCCTGAACAGATAACCTTCACCAACCTTTACAAGACCGAGCAGGACATCACCTTCGCCGCACAGGTCGGTGTCCGCGCCATAACGGTCGATTCCATGGAGGAGCTCGAGCGTGTCTGCCGCGTCGCCCAGCGTCTGAAGAAGCACATCAGGATATTCCTGCGGTTCAACCTCCTGCTCAAGCGTGGCATGTACAACACGAGGCTGCAGCAGTATGGTATCAGCGTGCTGCACGCCAAGAAGGCGATCAAGAAGGCGAAGGCGGCGAAATACGTCGATATCGTAGGCTTCCATTTCCATGGCAGCTACATCAAGGACCCGAAGATCTACAAGACAGCGGCCGCCAGGTTGGTCGAGCTGGCTGCCTGGGCGCGGGACAATTGCGGTGTACGTATCCGCGCCATCGATCTTGGTGGTGGTTTCCCGTTCGAGCACAAGGGCAGGCCGCCGTTCACTCCGATGTCCATGGGTTCCGATTTTGTCGCGTACTTCTACAAGCTGCTCAGCAAGTACCGTCTTATACCGCCGACATTGATATTCGAGCCAGGAAAATATGTGATGGGCAACGCGGGTATGGGACTTGCCAAGGTGATCGCCCGCAAACCCAGGGCGAACAAGGTGTTGATCGTCGTCGACGGTTCTGCGTACACCATGATCCCGGATGCCTTGATCTACCACCAGTATTATGATATCATTCCAGCAACTGACATGCATAAGCGAGTCCAGGAGAAGGTCGACATCCGCGGCTGCACCTGCGACTGCGCAGACATCATGGCTTCTGACAGGAAGCTGCCCCGGCTATACCAGGACGACCTGGTCGCGGTGATGGATTGTGGGGCCTACAGCAATGTCATGGCGTCCAACTTCAACACATTGCGGCGGCCGCCGATGGTGCTCATCAAGCCGGATGGCAAGACCAAGCTCATCAGGAGGCGTGATCAGTACAGCGAGATGTTCGCGCCAGAGCTTGACGTCCTCAAAGTGGCCGACCCGAACGAGCTCAAGAAGCTCTACAGCCTAAGGGTGAACATCGACAAGATGTGGCGCGGCCAGAAGAAGTAGTTTCAAATAGTTTCTATGGATGGTACATTATTTCTGTCCTATCAATTCCTTTGTCAGTTGCCGCCACGTATCGACTTGATCGCTGTTGATTCTTGTCGAGAAATCGATCATCTTCTGCTTGAACCGCTGTGCCTTGCCGATCAGATCTCTGACATCGGTCACTGTGAGGTTTGTGATGTAGTATTGCTTGTCTACGCGTTCCTCTTTGGCGAAACTGATGTCGGTGTTGTCGATGCCGAAGACCTCGTTTAGGAGTATTATGGTCGCGCCGTGATTCTCGCACTTGATGCCTACACGAAAGAGAAGGGCGAGTGATGCGTTGTACATGCAATAATATGCATGTCCGACAGGTTCTTCGAGTTTTCCGTTGTCAACTAGGATCCGGGCGCTCTCGAGTTGGCTCTGCGCCTTGCGCAGATATGCTTCCTGTATGTCTTTGCTAGGGCTGACAAGTTCAAGCTTGCCTTCTTTGTGTAGTGTGTTCAAGAATCGGATTGACGGCATGGTACTCTTCAACACCTTTTATGATGACGTGGTTCTTATGGATTTCGTTGACCAAGGGGCCACCTTCCGAAAGACTTCCGGTTTTCACAGCGGCACGGGAATCGACCATCTTGAGTCTCTCGCGATAGGTCCTATCTTTGGTCTGGATGAAGATATCGATGTCGCTTTGTTCTTTCGCGATCCCTTTGGCATGGCTTCCGAAGATGAGCGCGAGCTTGGTCTTTTTGTCTTTTTGGATATCTTCGATGACACTGCGCAATAATGGGTATTTCTTTATGAGCGATATGAGTTTATGATGCTCTGCGGCATTCAATGCGCTTCTGGATTCCACCGTATTCCTGAGGAAATAGACCTTGTTGCGTCCTTCCCTGGCATAATCGACCAGGAGTTGGCTCTGCAACTGCCGCAGCAGACGTGATGCTTGCATGCCACTGACATGGATCTCTTTAGCAAGCGCGCGGACGTGTGTTGACTCCTGGTAAAGAGCAAGGATTGCGTTATTGTAACTTATTTGTTCCATATGTATCAAAAATGTTACATGACTATTTAATTGTTTCTACGAACTGAGGATTCATCTTCGATCTAGCGACTTTGGTAAGATGATGGAAAAATCAAGGAAACTTTCTCAATCAACGCACAGCGTCGCGTCTTTCTGTCCTTTCTGCATCGTGGAGAAGCATCCGAACTGCTGCTTGAGCCTTTGGCATTCGCCGGTAGTCTCGCTCGTCGATATGCAGTTCCCTAGGCAGTCTGCCTTGTCCAGGCAGGGTTTGCCCGCGTCTGCCATGATCTGGTTGCAGTAGGTCCGTCCTGACATGCCCCATCTTCCCCATTGGCCGTCCGCTTTCTCGCAAGCGGCATTGGCGTCTGCTTCTGCTATGCAGCTGCCGCTCTTGTCGTAGAATAGTCCGCTGCAGCCCATGCCCGCAGGGCATGTTTTCTGGCTGGAGCAGTCAGCGCCGGTTTCGGCTATCGCGGGTCCTTGCGTGCAGGCCGCGAGCGTCAATAACGCGAGTATCAGCAGCGTGCGCAGCATTTTCTTCTTTCCTTCGGGTCGCTCAATCTCAGTCTTTTCTTGCTTCTTCGTTCTATGGCCATTTTTCACCTCAATGTTCGTGCGAGACACGCTCTGTCCTGCGTCCCATCATGTCGTAGAACGCGTCGAATACAGGGATGTCCGAGGAGAAGGTGAAGAAATGGGCGCCGCATTCCTCCGAGACTTTCTTTATGCGGTCATTGTGGACCGATAGCTTGTTTATGTATTGCTTCTTGAGGAACGGTGATATGTATGTCCTCATGGTGTCAGGGCTCTCGGAGTCCTTCAACTTGTAGTCGCCGTCGAGGCCTTGCAGGTCGAGTTCCTGTTTGTCAAGCACCTGTATCAGAACGACCTTGTGCTTCCGCAGCCTTTGCAGTACATTCCGTATCTCCTCTGGCGGGTAGAGGAAGTCGCTTATGACGATTATCATGGAGCTCGTGTTTATCAGTTTCTTGTAGCGGGCCATGGCTGCTTCCAGGTCTGTCTTTCCAGAGGGCTTCTTGTCGTTGAGGTAGGACACTATCCCTGCGAGTTGCTTGCGTCCTTTCTTCGCCTTGAAAAGCTCGAGCTTGTCCGAGAATGTCGAGAGCACGAAGCGCTCGTTGTTCTTCATCGCCATGTAGGCGTAGCCTATTCCGAGCATGGCCGAGTACTCGCCTTTTGTCGTCTTGCCTGAGGCGAAGTGCATGCTGGCGGAGTAGTCGAGCACGATGTGCACTGTCAGGTTCCTCTCGGCCTCGTATCTCTTGACGTAGAGCCTGTCTGTCCTGCCGAACACCTTCCAATCTATGGAGCGGAAATCATCGCCTGGTCCGTAGGGTGAGTGGTCCCTGAAGACCAAACCCGCGCCGACTATGTTGGTCTTGCGTTCTCCTACGTAGTTGGAGGTGATCCTCTTGTTTATGATCAGCGAGAACCTGTCCAGGTGGCGCAGGTAGGCAAGGTCTATCATAATAGCTTCTTGATTACGTCGTCCTCGGTCATGTTCTGGCGTTCGGCCTCGAAGGAAAGCACTATCCTGTGCCTTAGCACGGGGTAGGCCATCTCCTGGATGTCTTCCTTGGAGACGAACCTGCGTCCCGCGAGCAAGGCCCTGGCTTTTCCCGCGAGCACCAGTCCTATGGATGCCCTGGGCGAGGCGCCGTATTCGATCAGTTCCTTCTGCGAGCGCGTCTTCTGCACTAATGTGACGGCGTACTTCTTCACATCGTTGGAGATCGGCACCTGTCTGGTGAGTCCCTGTATGTACAGCAGGGTCTCACGGTTCAATATCGGCCGCAGCTTCGTCTTCTTTGTGAACTCGGTGAACCTGTCGACGATCTTGAGCTCGTCTTCCGCGGACGGGTATTCCATCCTGATCTTGAGCAGGAACCTGTCGCTCTGGGCTTCTGGCAGAGGGTATGTGCCTTCCTGCTCGATCGGGTTCTGGGTGGCAAGCACGAAGAACGGTTCTTCCAGCTCGAATGTCTGGTTGCCTGCGGTGACCTGCTTCTCCTGCATCGCCTCAAGCATGGCGGACTGTGTCTTGGGTGTCGCCCTGTTAATCTCGTCCGCGAGCACGATGTTTGCGAATATCGGTCCCTGTTGGAACTTGAACGTCCTCTTGCCGGTGGTCGTCTCCTCGACGAGGTAGGTGCCTGTGACGTCCGAGGGGAGCAGGTCGGGTGTGTTCTGGATACGTGAGAACTTGAGGTCCATCAGCTCGGCGAGCGTCTTGATGGTCAGCGTCTTCGCGAGACCAGGGTAACCTTCAAGCAGCACGTGGCCGTTGCAGAATAATCCGACTACGACCTGGTGCAGGACTTCGTCCTGGCCGACTATGACCTTGCCTAGTTCGCCGAATAGGTAATCGAAAGTCTTTTTCACGTCCTCTACTGTTCTCATTTGCGTACCTCCTTTGTTAATGGGATTATTTATCTATGATAATAACTTAACCTATTGTGTGCCCACCTTCTCGAAGTAGGTCTTGACTATCTGCTGCTGGTCTTTCGGTATGTTGCATTCGTCGGTGCAAGCCCCTTGAGCCGCGGCTGTTATGTCTGCCGTCTGCTGGTCCCTAAACTTCTTCGCCTCCGGGTCCTGCACGTCCTTCAGGTTGGAGCCCGAGTATTCGGGCTGTATCTGGAGCTCGAGCGGTGTGTCGCCCAGGTCGACCATGTTCTCGTCTCCGTATAGCGACCTGTTGTCCTTGAGTTTCACGAACTTGCTCAGCGCGGATATGGTCCTGCCTTGCTTTATCTTGCCGTTCACGCTTTCGTTGTCTGTCGGCGCGAACGCGCCTATGGATCCGAAAGCGCCCTGAAGGATCGCCTGGTTGGCTACGAAGTCCTTGGTGGTGTCGAAGTTGACGTTGAAAGCGGCGAGGCCTATCACTATGAAGGACAGTCCTGTCAGGAGCAGCATCTGCCTTGTCGTGCTGCCCAGGCCGAGGAAGTAGCTGGTCTTGATGGATCGCATCTTCGCGAGCACGTCCAGCTGCAGTTCCTTGACCAGGACGCCTTCCTGCTTGCGGGTGTCGGCCGCTGTCTGCAGCGCCTCGCGCAGCTGCGGCACTTTCTGCTCGACCTCGTGGTAGGAGTTGACGTTCACTTTGTTGGTGAACGACCAGGCGAAATAGATCGCCCATGGCGCGAGTGCGTAGTACCATTCGAGCCGGAAATAAGTCGTGACGACAAGGCTTGCGGCTATGACTATCAGGGACGCCAGCGCCACGTCGAAGAACTTGATGGACAGCAGCGTCCTTCTGAGTTCCCCGAGCGCCAGGTCTATGTCGGCCATCAGCAGTTCGCCTCTTCGGTGTCGGCCGTGGATAGCAGGCAGCTTCTTTCGTCCTGCAGGTCGTCGATGTCGTCCTTGTATTGCGTGATCTTGCTGTTGAGGTCGGTTATCTGGCTCTTGTATCCGGCTATCTCGGTCGACATGCTGATTATCTGTTGCGTGTTCTGGCTGAGTGTGTTCTGTGCTGCCGTGAGCCTGCTGGTGGTCTCTGCCAGGTTGGTCGTGAGCTTCTGCTTGTCGGACGCCAGTTTGTCCCTCTCTGCGAGGATGGCTTCCTTTGCGCTCTTTATGTCCGTGTACTGTGTCGTCAGCTCCTCTTCCCGCGTGCCCTTGAGCTGCAGCTCCTCCTTTGCCTTGTTGAGTATGCCCTGGTATTCTTCTAGCTGGGTGCTTACGTTGCGCAGCTGGGTCATCTTGGTGGTGTATTCGGAGTTTATGGAGTCGAATCTGGTCTGGAAATAGACCGTGGCGCCGACCAGCGCTGCCGCCGAGAGCAGTATCAGGAAAAGTAGTATTATGTTTGCGTTGCGTGTGATGTATCCTGCCATTTTTTCCTCCTCAACTCTTGCCTAACAGCCTCCTGATGACCAGCTCTATTATCCAGACGCAGAAGATCGCGATGGCGATCGGCCAGCGCAGCGGGATCTCTTCCCGTACCACCTGCAATGACTTGGTGCGCGCGAATTCGGCTATCTGCTCGCTTGCGGTGGGCGCGAACCATCTGCCGTCTGTGGTCCCGACGGCCCTGTCGAGCGCCTTGCTCTCGCCTATCTGCCTGAATTCCATCGGTCCATTGACTGCTGCTGTCGTGCCTAGTATGGTGACGAATCCTGTCTGCTCAGGCATTATCGTGCCCTTGTAGGTGTTCTCGCCAGTGCGTACGAGCGTCATGTCCTTGCTTGTGGGTGGCGTGTCTGCCGTGACTTGGATCTCCAGCGGCTCGCCCATGTGCCCGTCGGCTATCTCGACGCGGTATTTGTCCTTGCGGTCAGGGTCGCCTATGGCCCAGTTGAGCGTGCGCAGTGCGAAGGCGCTGTTGTCCTTGTTGACCAGCGGTCCTGCCCAGCCAGTGCCGTCGTCGGTGCCAAGGGACGCGACGCGGCCGAGTCCGAGTCGCCACACGGCCAGTAGTGGCTCTCCAGAGGCCAATGTCGCCAGCAGCCTTGCGCTGCTCTTTGGTATCATCGCGTTGTAGCCGGTGAGCATGGCGTCCTTGAAGTTGAATCCTTCGGTTATGAAATGGTTGCTGTCGAGCACCGTCGCCTGCCTGTCGTTGTCCGTCTTCTGCTTCTCATCCTTGGCAGGGTTGAATATTAGTTTGAGCCGGCTTGCCTCGTTGGCGCGGAAGTAGATGCCGTGGGATATGGTCGCGAGTTCCTTGAGCATGTCCTCTTCGACGCGGTCCTGTATGAACGCCTCGTCTCCTATGGCCGCTCCGATGGTGTAGACCTTGACTCCCTGGTCGAGCGCCTGCTGCACCATGGTCCTGCTCTGGGCGGCTATCTGGCTTAGCAGCAGTCCGTCGCTGATGATGACCAGGTTCTTGCTTCCCTGTGACTTGCTCAGCATCTCCAGCGAGACCTGTATGCCTTCTGCCATGTTGCTCGAGCCAGCGCCGTAGATGCGTTTGACCCTGTCGATGAGGTCGGCTGTCTGGTCCTTCCTCGCGAGTTCGGACACCACCTCTGCGGACTGCCTGAAGGCCACGACGCCGAGGCGCGTCTTGGGGTCCATGTCCTCGATTATGCCGAGCGTCAGCTTCCTTGAGATGGTGATTCCGGCTCCTTCCTCGCCGGACGCCGATTGCGAGGCGTCGATGAGTATCACGATGTTGGTGTCGCCGATGTCCTTTCCTGGAGATCCGATGATGACTGGCAGCAGGTTCTTTATCTGCGATGTCTGGTAGCCGCCGCGGTCGTAGCTGTTGGGTCCGCCGATCACCAGCAGGCCTCCGCCGTCTGTGACGAACTCGTTGAGCGTCTGCACCTGGCTGTTGCTCATGCCGCTGCCTGGTATGTCGTCGACGACGATGGCGTAGTAGTTTGAGATGTCCGATGGCAGGTCGCCGGTGCGCGTCACGTCATATACTTGGCTGTAGAGCTGCTGCATGGGTGGGTCGTTTTTCTCCGACCAGTACAGCACTTTCGGCTTCGCGACGGCCTTGACCGTTTTGTGGAAGACGTTGTTCTGTCCGAACGCGTCTTGGGCGTCTATGGTGGCGACGATCCTGTGCGTGCCTTCTGCGAGCGTCTTCTTGAAGCTCTGCGTGCCTGCAGGAACGGTCGCGTCGATCGCGCTCTCGCCGTCGATCGTCACCTTCAGTTTGACCGATGCCGCTGCGCCGGTCGTGCCGACCGTGACCGTGAACGTGCTTTCGACGTTGCTGGCCACCTTTGTGGGTCCGTCTAGCGTGACCCAGGCGTCTGACTTCGCTATGGGCATGCGCACTGCGCTGAGCGTTATGTTGTTGGCGGCCGCGAACATCGCGACATCGCCCAGGGAAGGTCCGCTGGTGCTCTGGCCGTCGGTCACGAGCAGGACATTGTCCCCTTTCTTGACGCGCGCCAGGATGCCTTCTCCCAGGTCGCTGCGGTCTGCTTCGGCGATCGATGCCGCCTTCACGGTCAGCTTGCCCGACAGCTCTTTCTCGAGGTTCTCGATGACTGAGTTGTCGTAGATGCCCATCGATGAGCTGTTGTCTATGAGGAGTTTGATGAATGGCTCGGTCTGCACCGCGCGCTCCTCCACTTTGATGGGGGTTGCGAACGCGAGCATTATCAGCGTGATTATCATTATGCGCGTGACGACCATGACCCGTCTCGCGCGTCTTCGGCGCAGCGTGGCGAGCGCGTCCTCGCGCACCTCGATGAAGCTCTTGTTTATGATGTATAGGACGATGACAAGCACAGGGATGGTCCAGAGCAGCATCGATGGCTTCTGCAAAGTCACGTCGTTGAGTATTGTCGCGAGGTCCATCAGATGTCACCCCTGACCTTGAGGAATATTATCTCGAACAGCAGGAAAGCCGCTCCGATGATTATGAGTGTCAGTTCCCAGTTGAATTGCCGCTGCTCCTTGACAGTCGAGCCCGCGTTTTCGGCGTCGCCCGTTATCTCCGGGTGTGTCAGCAGGTTGCTTTCCCTGGCGTCGAGGCCGTTGACCGCCAGGGTCCTGTCGCCGATCGTGTAGGTGCCGCGGTGTTCGAGCGGTATCAGCGGTCCGTCGAGGCGTTTGCCGTCGGGTCCTTCGACTTGGGTGTCTGAGTCTACGGCCAGCGTCTCGCCCGTGAGCTTGTTGAGCTCGCGCACGTCGACGCGCTGTGCCATGACGCGCATGAGGTTCTGCCAGAATATGGGGTAGTCGGGTTGCAGCTTGAACTCTGACTGGTCTTCGAGCAGGCCGTAGTAGGCGACCATGCCAGCGCCCTCTGCTTTGAGTGTTATTATCGTGCTGTTGTCGGTCGCCGAGGCAATGGATATGGCTCCGTCGACAGGCCTGGCCTGGATGTAGGCTTTGACGTTGCCGAAATCCAGGTTGCGCGTCAGAGCCACGTCCTGGTCCGTGCGCACGTAGGTGTTCTTTCCGTCGCCGGTTATGATTATGGGCAACAGCTTTCCGTAGTTGATGCTGGCCATGCCCTGTTGCGCCGTGATCACTACTCCCGAGCCGTCTTGCGCCCGTTGCAGTATGTCCTGGTATGTCCCTGGCAGCACGTCTTTGGCGTTGACGTTATCGATCACGTATACGTCGTATTTTTCCTTGGAGATGATCGGTGGTTCGCTCACTGCGAGGTCGATCCTTGGCGACGATGTCAACGCGCTGCGCAGGAAGCGTGATGGTTGTTTTGAGATGAGGAGCACTTTTATCTTCGCTTCTTCCGGCGCGCTCACGTAGGCGATGTCGTCGGCAGGGTAGGCGTCTCCTGTGTCTAGCTTGAGTTCGGTGATTCCTGGTGGTGTCTTGAACCTGATCGGCTCGATGCCATCTGCCGCTATCGTGAGCTGCTTTGTCGCCTCGCCGATGTGCAGTGTGACTATGGCTTGCTGTTTCTTGAAGTTGCGGACGTAGGCGACGGTCGCGTCCTCGCCCACGTTGAGATCGATGAAACCGATGTTCTCCACCGGGTTGCCCAGGTTGACGAGGGCGACGTTCTGTCCGCGTGATTCGAGCGCGTTCTTCGCTGTGGTGGGCGCGACGCCGTCGGTGTTGTCGAAGTCGCTGAGTACTATTATGCGTCCGTCGCCCTGGAGCGCCTGGCCTGCGAGCAGCATGGCTTCGCCGATGCGTGATCCTGTGTCGGTGGCTTTGATGGTGTCGAGGGCCTTGTTCGCTTCTATGGAACCGACTTCGCGCGTTAGTACTTCGGGCGTGCCTTTCGCGAGTATGATGGTGTTCTTCTTGCCGAGCATGCCTTTCGCCTGTGATATCGCGAGGTCGAGTCGTGTGCCGCCGTCTGCCGTGGCTTGGCTGCTGGCGCTGGTGTCTATCACGAAGACGACGTGTTCTGCCGCGAGGTTGATTGTCGTGTTGTTGTAGGGTTGCGATGGTATGAGCAGCAGCGCTATGCAGATTATGAACTGGATGAGGAACAGCATGTCGCGCATTATGTTCCGCAGGAAGCTCTGCACCACGCTTTTGCCGCCTGATTTAAGGAAGAACATCAGCGATGGGAGTTCCATTCGCTTTGGCCGTGGTCTTATGAGGTATAGAATGAGCAGTGGTATGATTCCAAGGATGGCCCACAGTCCTGTAGGTAGCCCGAAGAATACTGGGCCTATATTGCCAGGTAGTACAACCATTTATTACTCTCTTTTTCCGCGACAACACTTATCTTATGTATACTAATTACTATACTGGAATACTAAAAAGACACTTTCTATTTATAAATATATCTGTCGCAAAGAATTAGTTTCAATATTAAAAATATATTTATTCTGGCGTGTTTATCCTCTTCGGATAAGTTCCTGGCTTCATGAAGACAGCAGTCACTTTCACTGCCACGCCTCGTTCTTTCTTCTGCATGTCTTCGGAGTTCATCCGGGCTATGCCAAGACACACCAATTCTCCTTTGAGGCTTAGGACCGCGATATTGTTTCCTGGCTCGATGTCGTTGTGGAGCTTTGATATGCCTGGCGCGTTAAGCAGCGCTCCGTGGCATAGGGAGTCTATGCTGTTGTCATGCACCCAGACTGAAGGGACGTGCGCGACAGCTCTTTCGTAAGGCACGACTGCCTTGCGCAGCGCGTCTTCTTTTCCTTCTTCCTTGAGATAATAGAACGCATCCTGCAGGTCCTGCAGCGACACCATGTCCGACATCTTGAACGGCCCTGCTTTGGTGCGGATCAGTTCTTCCATGTGCGCGCCTGTCTTGAGCGCGAGCCCCACGTCGTGGATCCACTTGCGCACGTAGGTTCCTGCTTCGCATCCCATGCGTATCAGCACATCCTGTCCGTCGATCTCTATGACGTCGAGATAGTATATCGTCCGCGGCCGGATCTCTCTTTTCACCGCGCTGCGCAGCGGCGGCTTCTGCCTGATCGTGCCGGTGAATCTCTTTATGACCTCGTCGAGCTTCTCCCGTTCGACAGGATGGTGAAGGTGCATTATGGAGATGTACTCTTTTCCGGCGGGAAGCAGCGCCTGCACGATGCGTGTCGCTGTTCCGAGGCAGACAGGCAGCACGCCTGTGACGCCGGGATCAAGGGTGCCGGAATGCCCTGACTTGTCTATGCAGAGGATGCGCTGCACGTAGGCGCTTGTCTGGTGTGATGTCGGGCCTTTTGGTTTGTTGACGATCACGATTCCGTAGTCGAGGAGTTGGGCTATCGGCCTATTGTAAGGATCGCAGCCATAGGCTGGATTCGTCTCGCCCTTGCAGCGCTCGATCACGACGCGCTGTCCTGCCGCTATCTCTGATGGAAGTCGATGTTCGTGCATATCAAAAGTGGTGATTGGCCGCTTTAAGAATCTGGCGTTTATTCGGAATCAACTTGATTTTCGTTCATCTTCTTCCAGGTTTTGGGCTCGTCGCGAAGAGCTTCTCAGGGACAATGATTGCTTTCAGGTCCTTGAATTGCTTGACAGAGAGTTTCATGGGAGGTATGGGCCTGGTGTATAGTGCCCCTGGCCTTGGCACTTGGACAATGCCGCTCACCTCGACCAGGTCCTGGTCGGGTGTCGCGCCTTTGATCAGTCTTGCTTGGGATATGGCCAGTTTCGGTCTTTGTTCTGCTGTTTTACCATTGGAGAAACCTGCGAGAATGGCCAGATTTATCTTTCCGTTTTGGAATTCTGTGCGATCCTTTTCGAGTTCCTCGATCTTTTTCTCAAGATCTTTCTTGTTCGACTTGTCGTTCGTCGTAGCGAGTTCACGTTTGAGTTCATTTATTCGGGCATCGTCGTCCTTGATCGCTTTGTCCGCGTTCTCCTTTCCTAGGTCTAGCAACTTTTTACCGACGTCCTTGTTGATATCGACTCCGACGATGCGTTCTTCATTAGCATCCTGTCCGGAACCTATTGTTACTGTGCTCTCCACATACGCCTGTTTGACCTCGTCGACCATCAGGTCCAATTCAGCGGGTTCGATGCTTGATGGTGAGGGTGGTAGGGTTATGACTGGTGATGGTTGCGTTGCCGGAGTGGTTGGTGGTGGCGTGCTGCCTGCTGTTTGGATCGCTTGCTTCTCATCGGATTTGTCTTGGCTTGGTGCTTGCGGGCCGATGAATTCGGGCGGTGTGACTGTGTCGTCTTTCGGCTCCGCTTTCTCGCCGCCTGCTGTGTCTATGCTCTTTGCTATGCTCGCATCAGGCGCCGCAGGGTCTGGAATGTCGACGACGACAGCCTTGACATCGTTGTCGAATTCCACTCCGCCGTCCTGGGGTATCGCCGCGTTGACAGTGCCTTTCTCGGTCTTGACCTGGACATTCACTTGTTTGCCTGTCGCAGGGCCCAACAGTTCGTCTTTGGGCGTCTCGGTCGATCCGAACAGCAGTCTATTCGCGTCTATGAAGATTTTCGCCCCTTCTTTGAGTGTCTCTACGACGGTGTCAGCGTATCCTTTTGTTGCGTCGATCTGAAGGTTGCCTTGTCCGTCGAGCGTCCTTGGTGCGTCGCCCTTGCTGTCGATCTTGCCCTCGGTCATGTCGGTCGTGAATCTCACATCGCCCTTTGTCTTGAGCGCACCGTTCTTGTCGATGAGCGCGGCGTCGGGTTCTTGATCGTAATCGGCTTGTCTTGTCGTAACCAATATCTCCGTGTTTCCAGGGTTCGAGGCCCGCACTGTCGTCATGCCTGCGTCTGTCGGGAATATGGCGGCGCTTTCCATTCCGACTGTCTTGAATTTGGTGAGTGCATTATCAGTGTAATATGCCCTGAAGTTGCCGATCAGTTGCAGTTCTTTGCCGTTTTCCATCGTCAACCGGGCCTTGCCGTTCGTACCTGTGATGGTGTGGGTTTTTTCGTCAAGGTAACCTATGCTGATGTCTCCATTCTTGACAGTCAGGAAGTTCTTCTGCCCTTCACCGAGTAGTGTTCCATCCATCCTGCATTCCGAGGTTGTTTCAACCAGGTCCGGACGCATCTTTTCATCGAATCTGATGCCTGTCTGTCCGAGCGGGTCTTTTGTTGCGAAGTTGTCGATCAAGCCGTTCGTGTTCTGTGATACGCTGACCGTGCCCAGGGTGTATATCTGATGATTCGTGATGGTGATCACGGAGTTGCGGTTCGCCACGAAAGCAAGGCTGGTCTGTCCCATCTTGATGTCTATTTTCGTGTCGTCTTTGATTGTCTTGATGATCAGCGATCCATCCGCTTCCGTGAGCAGCGTGCTTCCTTTGAGCGTTGTCGTGTCGAGCTTTTTACCGTCGATGATGAACTCGTTTTTGCCGTTGACTTGCAGTGTCTTCGCGTTGTCGAACGAGCAGGCCGCCAGTCCTGAGACCTGCTGGCAGTACTTGTTCGCGAGCGCGTAGTCGTCTTTATTGAGCGGTGTCGTGAGCACGCCGAGGTGTTGTTCTGCGGCGCCGCGTTCCATCGCTGCGCTCAGGTCCGCTTTCGTGTTCATGTAGCGGTACCAGTCTGCGATGTTCGCGGTCTTGAGATGGTTAAGGTCTGTCGCGCTCGGAGCGGCGATGTCCATGAACTGTTCCATCGTCGGAGATGCGAGCGTCGCGAAGGTCTCTGTTGTCATGTTGCCCTTGGCAGCGAGCGTTGCGGGCGCAAGCGCGATAATGATGGCGATGGCCAGGAGTACGTGCGCTGCTTTCATCGGGCTATCACCTCGATTGTCGTGTAGGTGATCCCGCCCTGTTCGTCAGCGACACGGATTGTCGGGTGGTAGACGCCCGGTTCTTCGCAGAGGCAGGTGAGCATCCCGTTTCCGTCGATGCTGCAGAAGTCCGAGATTATGTCGTAGCTTAGCCTGCTTCCTTCAGGATCATTCGCGTTGATCTTGACCGTGCGGCTCACTCCTGTGTCGAGCAGGATCGGCGCGACTCTTTCAATGATCGGTTCCCTGTTGCCCTGCGGTTCTCCGAGTCTGACGGCGAAGGCGAACACGAAAGTGCCTCTTGGCGAGTCGTCGCGCATCGCTATCACCTTGTCGCGGCCGGTCGCGTTGTATATGACGTCTTGTGTCGGAGACTCGAGTATGGGCATTATGTTTATGCTGCTCTTGTCGATCGCGATCTGGTCCACTATGGAGTTCGCTTGCTCGATGGCGGCGCCGACGCGAAGCTCGCTTTTCGCGCCGAACTCGTCCATTTGGAGTGTGGCGTCGCCGCTTTTCACTGTTATCGGCATCCCGACCTGCGCGATGACGCGCTCGTTCGCGATTGTGACCTTGACGTCGGGATGGCTTCTGCGCGTCGCCGTGAATCCTGGCAGGTCGAGCTTGTCGACGCAGGCGCCTGCGTTGATGCGCATGTAGTCTGATATGTGGTTCTCGATGGCTTCGCGCTGCACTGTCTGCTTTGTCTCGGGCTTGTACCAGAATGGTATGTGTACGGTGCGTACTGTGACTGATTCCACATCGGCAGGGACTTCAATATACCCGCCTTGCACGCCTAAGATTATTATCGCCTTCTCTAGTGTGTTGTCGAGGCAGCTTTCGATGTTGGTCTGCACAGGTCTGAACTGTTCAGGTATGATCATCTGACGGTTCGATGGTGAGTTAAGGAAAAGTATGAGGCTGGCAGTGATTATCAAGAACAATCCGACTATTACTATCAGCGACAACTGCCCCTTTTGCATTGTTATTCTTTCTCGTTATTTCTATATAATAATGTTATCATGAATCTGTCATGGCAGGGTCACGATTGCTAGTATACGTATTCCCACACGCAAGTGGTTAATTTTATATATTGGGCACCATATTATGTGGTTGTGAGTGAAACATGACACCAAAATTCTTCAAATTGCAGAATGACCCGTGTTTCGGGAAAAACTACGATCAGATCGAGCAGTGCCAGCGCTGCTTCCTTAAGCAGTCCTGCCTTGTGACATTCCGTAACCGCTAGTTACGTTAACAAAATTAATAAACGGGACTCAAGCCGCTCGTTCTATGAAGTTCGCACTTTCAATATTGGCTATCGTGCTCCTCGCAATGCCTGTCCTCGCCCAGCAGGGTGATTTTCTGCGTTCCATAAATTCCTACGGAACGACCTACAAACCGATTGTTGTAGAGGACCTGCGTTTGCCTGAGCCGGTGAACTACACGATGCCGCTCTTCGGCAACTATTCCTATAATGAGATACTGGCAGCCAAGGTGGTGTCTGGTGAATATTATTCCATGATGGCGGATTATTTCAGGAATGATCTTGCGAAGCCAGGAATAAACGTCACTGATACTATCAACAACCGCAGCAGCATGATATGCAACGTGACCTCTGGCCGTCCTACGAAGCAGAAGGACCGTGATTGCATGAAGTTCTTCGGCGAGATGGGATTGCGGAGCTATGAGCTTTCGGTGGTTGCTTCCTATGATCTGTGCCGCGGCAATACCGCTTCTGACCTGAACACGATTCTCGATGCTCAGAAGTCAGGCACCTTGACTGATATCGGCGCTGTCGCGCAATATTCCATACTCGCGACCGCGCTCAAGTGGTGCCAGGCCGAGTTCGGCATGCCTTTCACTGTCTTGCCTCCGACTGCTGAGAACACCAAGCCGTCGATGGGTGATTCCTGGGCAGCCGAGCCCGTGCAGCCGAATCCGGATTTCACTGATTCGCTTACAGACACTTCATCCACGGCCTCGGATTATTCCTGGGTGTGGTATGCGGCAATAGCTGTCTTGATATGCGTTGTCGGTGCGTTCTTCATCCTGCGCAAGCCGAAGTCAGGTCCGCCCGCAGGCGAAGCGTTCTGAGCAGTTCATTCATTTTTCATCTCTCTTTCAATTGCATCGCGAATGATGTGCTGTAGCTTCCGCTTCCTGCGTTGTCAGGCAGCGTCAGCGTTATTGACAACGGCTTGGCCTCGCCAGGAAGTATTGTGATCAGCAACGATGCTTTGGTCGTCACGTTGATGGCTTGTCCGTCGCTTCTTGCGTTCACTGTCGCCGTCGTCTTGGTTCCGTTGTTGAGCACAGTGGTCCTGGACAGATAGACCTCGACAGCTACGTTGCCGCTGTTTCGCAGCGTGGGTGCTGGCGTTCCGAAGATGGTGTCGCCTGTGACTGATAGGTTCTTTTTCGAGATGTTGCCGAGCTGCAGAGTGGTGATGTCACTCTCGATCGCGAGCAGTGGCAGCACAGTGATCGGATAGTTTATCATCCTTTCAGCGACGGCTGTGACGTTGTATGCTCCTGGCGCTGTTGTGTGGTTGAGCGGTATTGTCGCTGTGTAGCTTCCATCGCCAGTCCTGTCCATCGATTGGCTCTTGCCGAGGAACATGATGAACGGCTCTGTGTCGCTTTCGACGGTGACCTCGAGATTCTTGTTGCCGCCCGCGACCAGTCGGATGTTTCCTGCCGGCTTTCCGTCGTCTAGCACTTGGATCGAGCCGTTGGAATTCCCCTTGCTGCCTGCCAACGTCAATGTGTATAGGGCATCAAGAGGCGCGGTGAACAACGGTTCTGTGGGGACGACGAGCGTGTTTCCATCGCGCCAGTACGCAATGCCTTCTGTCGCGGCAGGATAGGTTGTGTTGTCTATTGTGCTGTTGCCGTTCCGAAGCGCGACGCTTCCTCCTGCGTTGTTCAGTGTGATGGCTTCTTCGTGGTCTGCGTCAGCCCAGCTTTCGTCGTCCTTGTTCGTCGAGAATCCTAGGTCGGAGATCAGGTAGAGTTGGTGCGGCTCGAGCGTGGTGTTCGCGGGTATCGTCGCGTCTATGGCGCTGCTTGGCGTGGCCAAAGTCCAGCCGCTGATGTCGATGGCGCTGTTCTCGTTGTTGTATAGGAGCACGGCTTCTCCACCGGTGTCTGTCTTTATCGGATCAGGATAGATCTCCTGGATTAGCATGGCGTTGACCGCTGTCGATGCGAGCAACAATGCAATGACGGATGTGAGTTTCATTTGAGCACCCCTTGTGTCAGTTCAGGAGTGCGCCAAAGTTAAGATGTCTTTCGTCGAGAAACGTGGATTTCTTCCGGATTCTTCGGATAACGGACGTATTTCCGCTCGCGTTGTTTATTAAAAAACGTTTGAGAATGAAAGATGAAAGAAAATAAAAAAGAAAAAGTTGTGCTTCCTAGACTGCGCGAGGCCTGACGAGCAGGACGACTAGCACTATCAAGAGCGCGACCACGATGACGATGCCGCCTATCAGGAGGGGCATCGAGTAGTCTGTCTTGGTTGAGCTTGTCGAGCTGACCTTGGCCTTGGGCACGCTTGCCGTCGCTCCTGTGCTGCCTGTCGATGTGCTTGTTGAGGGCACGTTCGAGGGCGGCGTCACGACGACTGCTGTGGTCGAGCCAGTGCCGGTGGTTCCAGTTGTGGAGCCGGTGGTCGTTCCAGTTCCGGTTGTGCCGGTCGTGGTCGTTGTCGTGGTGGTTGTCGGGCATGCCGCGACTGTCAGGGTTATCTGCTCGCGGTGGCTTTCAACGCTGCCTGCGAAGTAGCTTATGACGTCGATGGTGTATGTGCCTGGCGTCGTTGTCTTCGGGGCGAGGTTGAAGTTCCTTGAGAGGCTTTCGTCTTCGTCGATCTCGATCTTGTCCAGTCTTGAGCTGATGCCGAGAGCGGAGTTGACTACCGAGACCGCGACTGCGTCTTCATCGTGCTTGCCTATGTTGGCGAGCCTGACCGAGAGGTCGGTGGTCGGGCTGTCGCACGCGATGGTCGTCTTGCTCAAAGACATGCTGCGGACGTCGATCTCGTGGCTTTCACGTTCGACACGGAGTTCGATCCTGGCTTCTGCACCGTGGCGCGCGCCGTTCGTGTCCTTGCCGTCGATTGTGATGTCGAGGTTGTAGGTTCCGTCGCTTGTGTCGTCTTCGACGAGCAGGTCGCTGAATTCGACCACGTCTTCGTCATCTGCGTCGACGTCGATTGTGTCATCCTCGTTGATGTCAAGATCGCTGTTGGTCGTCTTTGCCCTGACCTTGATGTTGCGGATGTCGATGTTCGTTCCGTCGCTCGAGGAGCCGCCGAAGTTGTTCCGGACAGTGATCTCGATGGCGATGTCGTCGCCGACCTTGATCTTCCTGACTTCGGAGCCGTCACTGACTGACTTGGTCACGTCGTTGACGGTGATCCTTATCTTGTCGAGTACGAGGTGGTTGGCAGCCCGCATGTTGATGGCCGCTGTGGTCGAGTCCCTGTTGTTGCTTATGGTGCCGACATTCACAGTTACTCCGTTGAGTGTGCTGTCGACTGCGTCGAGCGTCGTAGGTATGGTTCCCTTGATTGGGAGGCTCTTGGCTGTTCCGTCCCAGTTGGTTATCGTGGCAGTCTTTCCATCGCTGGAGACTGTCGTGTTGGTCGGGAGACCTGCGGTGTCGAATGTGACGACATTTGTGCCGCTTGCGATCACGAAATTGACAGTCGCTGTCGTTGTGCTGTTGAGCGTGTTGTCGCTCACCGAGAACGTCGTTGAGGCGTTCGTGTTGCGCTCTGTCGTGTCGCTTCCGATGGTCGGTGAACCGATGCTCACCGTTGCCTGGACCGCTCCTGCGAAAAGCAGGGTCGCGACGACCAGCAAAGCTGCGATTACATACTTCTTCATGTTGTTGACCCCCCTAGGCCTCCTTGGAGGCTATGACTAGGAATGTTATATCTCAAGAGTAGTGAACATCTATATATAAAGGTTGTGGTATGTTCAGGTCGAGAACGAGGTTGGCTTAAAAGAGCGAAAACAATGGATACGAGGGGTATTGGTTTAAGGTTGAAACCGATAGAAAAACAGCCAGAAACGGTCTTATCTTGCGGCGTCTGCCGAGCGCTCGACATCGAGCTTCTTTGATATGGCGCTGCTCTTCGCATCCAGCTTGGCGGCCATCAATATCTCCTCTGCCAGGCAGTCCTCGATCTTGCGCCTCGTGTTGAAGGACTTGTTATAGGCGCCCTGTGTCATGAGGCGCAAGGCGAGGTCGACGCGTCTCTGGGGCGCGCACTCTGTGGCCTTGGGATAGCGGGCTCCGCCGTATTCGATAGTGACTATCTGTTCGCGCGGCGCGGCGTTGATTATCGCCTCGACGAGCATCTTGATGGGGTTCTCCTTTGTCTTCTTCTCGACGATCTCGAATGCCTTTTCGACGATGTCGTAGGCCTGCTGCGCCTGGCCGCCCATGTGGCCGCTCGAGCGCCAGTGCTTCCTGCCCTTGTGGCCAGGACCCATGACTTTGTTGATCAGTCTCTCGACGATGAATATCTTGCTCTTGTGGAACTTCGCGCCGGCGTAGCGCGCGCCGGTCTTGGGCACGATGCGCGGCTTGATGGTTATGTATTTCTCGAGGCCGACGTCTGAGACGACGATTCCTTCCGTCGACCATCGGTTGAACGCGAGCACTTCTGTCATTCTATTACTTCCTTGCCTTCTCGATCTTCTTCTTTAGGAGGGCGTCGAGTGATTGCCCGTTGACCTTGATGACCTGCCATCGGACGCCCGGGATGTCGCCCTTTGCGCGTCCCTTCTTTCCGCCGATGGATTCGATTATGACCTCATCGTGCTCGTCGATCATCTTCTGCGCTCCGTCCTTCGGCATGAACGCGGTGACCTGGCGGCCGTTCTTGATGAGTTGCACGACGCAGCATTTCCTCATGGCAGAGTTGGGCTGCTTGGCTTCGAGCTGTCTTTTCTCTATTACTATGCCCTTTGCCTGGGAGACGCCGCCTAGTGGGTCGGACTTGGACTTGAGATGGAGCGTTCGTCTCTTCCACATCTTGTCAGCCCAGTGGCCGGTCTTTCTGCGACGCTTAAGCGCCTTGCCGACATTGAGTCCGTTTGGCTTTCTCCCCATTGTTCTTCTGGGGAAAGGGAGTGGTTTATAAAGGTTGCTGTCAGGCAGAGTTATTGTGCGTTTCTTGACTTCCTTAATATCGACGACTTATATACTTCGGGCTTGTGCGCATCGAGCCTTATCACGTTGACAAACAGCCCTCTTTCGGACAATCTTTGCTTCAGCTCTTCTCCATCCATTTTCTGGTCATATCCCAGGCAGATGACGTCGGGCTTCTCCTCGTGCACGACCGTCAAAAGGTCGCCCTCATTTCCGAGCCGTGCTTTGTCGACTAATGGATTGGCCGCGACCGCGGCGAGCCTTGTCTTCTCGTCGTGGTGCGCAGCTTTGCCTTTCACGCGCAGCACTGTGCTGTCGCGGGCCACGATCACGACGAGCCGGTCTCCGTGGATTTTCGCCTGGCTGAAGAAATCATTATGGCCGGGGTGCAGGATGTCGAAAGTGCCTGCGACAAGGACGGTCCTCATATATCCAATCAGGATTGTCGTCTATAAAAAAGAAGCGGACGTCATCTCTTGCTGAGGATAAGTTGTGCCATCTCGGGATAGTTGTGTTCGCGCAGGCTCCTGATGACTTCTTCGATCCCTGCAGTTTTGAGGACTTCAGCTATCTTCAGTTCCCGCGGCAACACCTGCCACGTGCCACGATAAAGCCCGCAGAGATCCTTGTGCGGTTCGCATTCGAGTTGGTATAGCGTGCTGGTGAGGTCAAAGCCAGGGGGTAGTTTGACGAACTTGAGAATGGCCGTCGTGCCGTCTGTCCTGGCGCTGCCGACGATGTCCTGCTCAGGCGCGTTCGGGCCGATGTCTTGCAGCGTTCCGGTGAGCACGGTCCCTTCGATATCGATCCTGCCCGTGAAGGTGCCTCGCGTGCCGCCGTACGCGTACAATCCCTTGAAATTGTATTTCATGCGGTGGCGTTGGCGCGTCGGGCAATAAGCATCTTCCGGTTTTGCCATAATCCGCAACCAATTAATAGGGCCGTCCTGCAACCTCCAATCATGGCTGATTACACCGTCGACAAAACCTGCGTGACTTGGCATCTTGATGGTCTTGTGGCGATAGCTTCGCAGGGCAGGATGTCGCTTCCTTTGTCTCGTGTCAGGAGGCTTTATCGCAATAAGGATGTCGAGTTCTCTCCTGTCAGGGAAGAGGAGGGCCGTGACATGCTGTTCATGTTCCATAATCCTCCTTGTTTTGATCTGATCATGGCGAAGCCGTTGTATGAGTCATCGATAATGGCAGTGGGGTGTTACGGTCAGAAGATGCGGCAGGTCGTGGATGATCTGTCTGCGGCGATACATTTCGTGCCGCAAAGGCCTGATGATGGTTTCATCACCTCGATCTCTCAGGCGGTCGCGATGGAGTTCGAGACTTACAAGGGCGCAAAGCTTGTGGCGCATAAGGTCGGGCTGTGCCAGGAGGAGATGTTCGGTCTTATGCACTACGCCTATTTCCTCAAGACATACAATAATGTGCGGAACGCGTCTGAAGTCGCGACGAAGCGTTTCGGCGTACCGGCCGGGACGATACCCAAGATTTAGGCGACTTTCAATTCATCTACCTGCGGGAAGAATCTCTTGACGATCATCTCGAATGTGCGCAGATGCATCGCGTTTCGTCCGATCAGAAGTGAGCGTGAGCGCTGGTCAGCGGCGTGCAATATCACCGTGTTGCCGTCCATCTCCATGCCTTCGAGCTGCAGCGGCCTGACCGTGTTCTTGATGAAGTTGCCGAGGTCCGGGTCGTAGGCGACGATGCGCACTCTTTTCTTCAAGGCCTCTTCCATGACACGGACGTTGCGGCCGTTCGGGCCGATGGCCCTTCCGATCTCGGCCGCGTCGACGACGAATGTCATCGATTCGTCCTGGCCGAGTATGGTGTCCTTCGGTGAGACGCCTGAGATTTTCGAGAAATGCACGACCAGTTGGAACAGTTCGTTGTCTATCTTGACTCTGGTCATTTCGAGCTCGAGATCACTGAGACCGAGAAAGGCTTGCGGCATAGGGTGCCGAGCTCCTCATTGCTCTGCGGTAGTTCTATGACTTCGACGTTGTCCAGGCCTGCGTAGTGCCTTATGTCCTCGAGAAGGTCCTGGCGTACGTTCTTGGAGACCCAGATCTTCGCGGCTTTCTTTGCGCGCAGCATCTTGATGGCTTCTGTCGCGCCAAGGGTCAGCTTGCCGGTGTCGAGCAGTTTCTTGATCTCGTTGATCTGCGATACGGTGATTGTCATTTTCTCACTCCTTCTTCTTTATCTGTCTTGTGACCAGGCCTGGCAGGCCTGTGCCGATGGGCACGTACTGGTTGAGCATCACGTTCTCGACGACCGAGTTGAGGTAGTCTACCTCTCCCACGAGCGCCGCGTCGACGATGTGCTTTATGGGGGTCTCGAACGACGCCCTCGCGAGCACGGACGATTTCTCGCTGACGACTCCGTACCTTGTGATTCCCTTGACGCATCCCGATGCGCACATGGTGTCGGCCACGAGCATTATATGCCTGTGGTCGATGTTGAGGCCCTGGGCCTCGGTGACCTTGTCGATCTCGTTGAGTATCGACGTTCGCGCGGCTTCGACGCCGAGCACGTTCAATATCTCGTTGATGTCGTTGGTGGTCGTGCGTTCGGTGTCGACGAAGTCGAGCTCGAGGACTTTCTCGAGGTTCGAGCCGGCTGTTATGATTATGAATTCGCCCTTGCGCTTGACGGGCAGGACTTGGGTGATGCCCTTTATGCCCTTGACGTAGACGCCCTTGGCCTTCTCGCGTAGCGCATAGAGTTCGTTGAGGCCCTTGACGTCCTTGCTCTTGAGCTTGAGGATGATGTCGTCGTCCTTGACCTTGACGTTCGCATCGCGCAGGCCTTTCTCGAGCTGCTTGGTGACTATGGCTGTGGTGAGGCCCGCGGTCTTCATGCGTTCCTTGTTGAGACGCACGTCGATCTGCATGTCGACGACGTTGATGCTGAATTCCTCGACGAACTCGCCGGCCGGCGTCTGCCTGATGGCTTCGGCGACATCCTTGATCCCATCGCCCTGGTTGTATGGTTTCTTGAGGTAGATCTCCATCATTGGTGTCGAGATCTCCTTCCTGCCGTCAAGGATCTCGATGATACGGGGAAGGCCCATGGTGACGTTCATCTCCGCGACTCCTGCGAAGTGGAACGTGTTGAGCGTCATCTGTGTGCCCGGTTCGCCGATCGATTCAGCAGCGACCAGTCCGACCGCTTCGCCGGGGTCGACGCGCGCCTGCTCGTATTCTTCATAGACTTTGGCCACGACTTTCTTGAGCTTGCCCGCAGGACATTTCTCTTCTATCTCTTCCAGCAGCTTGTCGGGGAGTTTGCCCTTGTATTCTTCGAGTTCTTTGTGCATTTTTACTCCGTGGTGTCTATGATGCGTTGCACGTCGATCTTGCCGTTCTCCGTCCTTGAGACGTCGAGGCCGTCTTCGCCGTACATGAATTGTACTATCTTGCCCGTGGCGTCGCGGACCGTGTTGTCGTACTCGACCTTGAGGTCCTGCATCGCGTTGGCCAGTCTTCGGTAGAGGTAACCGCTCTTTGGCGTCCTGAGGGCCGTGTCCATGAGCGAGTCCCTTCCCGTTATCGAACCGTAGAAGAACTCGACTGGCGACAGGCCTTTCTTGAAGCTTGAGCGGATGAAGCCGTGGGCTTCGGGCGATAGGTCTCCGGGCTTGAAGCAGGAGAGCGTCCTTCCGCGGAATCCGTTGTGGATACGCTGGCCACGCAGTGCCTGCTGTCCGACGAGCGCCGCCATCTGGGCGAGCTGCAGGTTGTTACCTCTTGCTCCTGATGCGACCATTATGGCCGTGTCGGTGGACTTGTTTAGGTTCTCCTTGACGACCGCTCCGGCCTTGTTACGCGTGCGGTTGAGCACTTCGAGGATCTTCAGTTCGAGGGTCTCCTTGCGGCTCCTTCCCGGGAAAGCGTCTATGTTTCCGCTGTTGAAGCTGGCGACAAGGGCGTTGACCTCGGCCTCTGCTTCGTCGAGGATCGTCGTGACCTGTTCCTTCGCTATCTGCGGCAGGTCCGTGTCGGAGATGACGCTCGAGAAGCCGGTCATCATAAGGACCTCGGCGCCGAGCTTGAACATCTTGTGCAGGATGTCGATGGTTGCCTGCGAGCCGTAGCGCTGGTGGATGTTGCGCAGGAGGAATCCCGATCCTTCTCCACCCAGGGTGACCTCGTCCATGTATCCTTGCGTGATCTTGCCGTTCTTGATGACTATCGGCTCGTGCGCTTTCGTCTCGCCGACGAAGTTGAAGTCTTCTGGCAGGAGCGTCGCGAAGACCTCGTTGCCGCTGACCTCTTCCTTGTTGGGCAGGCGCGAGAACTCTGTCACGCCGATGCTTATCAGGAGGCTTATCGCCTGATGGCGCGGCATCTTCGTGATGTTCTTGGTGAGCAAGTAGTTGCCTGAGATCGCGTCCTGGATGCAGCCGATTATCGAGAGGCCGTACCTGGGCGAGATGATCTGGGTCTGGACGTCCATGAGGATCTCGGCTTCCGCCCGTGATTCCTCTGTCTGCGGGATGTGCAGGTTCATTTCGTCGCCGTCGAAGTCGGCGTTGTATGGTGCGCAGACCGCGGGGTTGAGCCTTAGCGTGCGTCCTGGCAATACCTTGACCCGGTGGCACATCATGCTCATCCTGTGCAGCGATGGCTGTCTGTTGAAGATCGCGATGTCACCGTCCATCAGATGTCTTTCGACGACGTAACCCGGCTGCAATTCCTCGATCGCCGCTTCCTTGGTCTCGTCGGTGATGCGCTTCTTGCGTCCATCTGGCCTGATGACGTAGTTGGCGCCAGGGTAGATGTGCGGTCCGCGCTGTATGAACTTCTTCAGGTATTCCGTGTTCCATGGCTGCACGACCTCGGGGATCGTGAGCTTCATGGCCATTATCTTCGGCACGCCCACCTCGTTTATCGAGATGCGCGGGTCCGGTGAGATGACCGTGCGTGCGCAGAAGTTGGTGCGCTTTCCTGCGAGGTTGTGCCTGATGCGTCCTTCCTTGCTCTTGATGCGCTCGGTCAGCGTCTTGAGTGGTTGTCCGCTTCTGTGGCGCGCAGGAGGCAGCTGTTCGACCTCGTTGTCGAAGAACGTCGTGACGTGGTATTGGAGCAGGTCCCAGAGGTCCTCTATGATGATCTCTGGCGCACCTGCATTGATGTTCTCGAAGAGTCGCTGGTTGATACGGACGACGTCGCCGAGCTTGTGGGTGAGGTCGTCTTCCGAGCGCTCTCCGGTCTCGAGTGTGATCGATGGTCTCATGGTCACAGGCGGGATCGCGAGGACGGTGAGTATCATCCATTCAGGACGGGCTGATTTGGTGTTGAGGCCGAATATCTCGCAGTCTTCGTCAGGCACCTTTTCGAGGCGCGTGCGGACTTCGATCGGTGAGAGCCTGCGTTCGCCTTCCATGAACGACGTGGGCTTCTCTATGACGATCTTCTCTTGCTTGGCGTTGCAGTGCGGGCACTTCGCCGTCGTCTTGAGCTTCTCGATGATCGCGTGGACGGCCTTACGCCTGCTGTCGAGGCCCTCTTCCTTGTCGATGCGGTCGAGCAGTTCCTTGCTCTTCGCTATCTTTTCCTTCGGGATGAGGATGCGGCCGCATTCCTTGCACGTGCCTCGCAGCACCGTGAGGATGACGCGGATGAACTTGAGGTGGACTATGGGTCGGGCGAGTTCGATGTAGCCGAAGTGGCCGATGCATTCCTTGAGGCGTGAGCCGCAGGTCTTGCAGCGCAGGCCAGGGTCGATGACTCCCAGGCGCAGGTCCATGAGACCGCCGTCGACAGGGTAGCCCTCGCTGTCGTAGAGTTCAGGCGTGACGATCTTCGCCGATGCCATCTTCTTGATGAACTTGGGCGAGAGGACGCCGAACACTATGCTGTCGACCTGCTTGTGGATGGACTGCTGGAACGCTATCTGTGAGAAGTCCTGCTTGGCGGCGGGTTCTGTCTTGACTGTCTCGAGTCCCTCGAGGCCGGGGATCACTTCCTTTGGCGCCGATTCAGGCATCTGCAGGGTTCCCTTCTTGTCTGCCTTTACCGCCACGATTGGTTCTTCCGCCGTCTCCTCTGTATCGTCCTTTGCCATCAGTACTTGCTCCTCAGCACGAGTTTTGGATAGATGCCCATGGCCTTGAACTCGTCAAGCATAAGCTTGAACGCGTAGGCGATCTCGATGTCGTTGACCTCGCTGTGGTCTCCGCACGTCGGGCAGTAGCGTTTGTTCTTGTATGGGTCGTGTATGGCGATGATTCCGCATTCCTCGCATACTGGGACCACGGTCTTGTCGGAGTCGAAGCGCTCCTTGAGGAGCATCGACGCGCCGTGCGCGACGAAGGTGTCCTTCTCCATCTCTCCCAGCCTCAATCCGCCTTCCTTGGCGCGACCTTCTGTTGGCTGGCGCGTGAGCAGTTGGATCGGACCGCGTGCGCGGCTGTGGATCTTGTTCGCGACCATGTGTTTGAGTCTCAGGTAGTACATGTTGCCGATGAATATCTTGGATTGCATCATCTCGCCGGTCTCGCCGTTGTAGACCCTCTCGGTCCCGTTCTCGTGGAATCCGAGCGATGCGAGTTCCTTGCGCAGGTCGTCTTCCTTCTCCGAGGCGAAGATGGTGCCGTCGACGTAGCGGCCGCTGAGCGCGCCCACTTTTCCGCCGACCAGTTCGACCAGGTGCGAGATCGTCATACGCGACGGGATTCCGTGCGCCGAGAAGATCAGGTCCGGCTTGATTCCGTTGGCCGTGAATGGCATGTCCGCTTCGGGCACGATGATGCCGACGACTCCCTTCTGGCCGTGGCGTGACGTGAACTTGTCGCCGATCTCCGGCATGCGCGTCTCGCGCAGCCTGACCTGGACTAGCTTGTTGCCTTCCTCGTTCTCCGTGAGGAGCACGAAGTCGACCACGCCTTCCTCGCCGTGGCGCAATGCGACGCTTGATTCGCGCCTGATGTTGCTCGCGAGGCTGTATTCCTCGAGAGATGATAGGAACCTTGGAGGTGAGGTCTTTCCGATTATGACGTCGTCCTCGTGCACCTTTGCTTCGGGATAGACGATGCCGTCTCCCTCGAGGAGCCTGTAGTCCTTCTCGGATTTGTAGCCCTTGACTTCCTTGTCAGGGACGCTGACCTCGTCCATGAGACCGCCTGAGTAGCGTAATTCCTCGGCCTGGGCAGGCCTGAAATATGTCGAGCGTCCGAATCCGCGCTGGATCGAACCCTCGTTGATGACGACCGCGTCCTCGATCGTGTATCCGCGGAAGCTCATTATGGCGACGACGATGTTCTGTCCTGCCGGGTGCTTCTCGTAGTGCGCGATGTCGTGCATTATCGTGTTGACGATCGGCTTCTGAGGGGTGTGCATCAGGTTGACGTCCATGTCCATGCGCACGTTGAAGTTCGCGGCGTAGAATCCGACGGACTGCTTCTGGTTCTTCGAACCGATGATGATACGTGAGCTTGCCATGTGGTTGGCGTACGGCACTAGCGCCGTGACGAGGCCGACCATTGCGACCGGTGAGATCTCCAGGTGGGTGTGCTCGTGCGTGACTTCCGCTTCGTCGAAGGCGACGAGGCAGTCCTCTTCCTCTGCGGCGTCGAGATATTCTATGACGCCCTGTTCGACCAGGTCTGTCCAGGTTATCTCGTTCTTCTGCAGCTGCTTGACGTGCTTATCGGTGAGCATGGGCATGCCGTCCTTGACGACGATGAGCGGGCGTCTTGCGCGGCCGCGTCCTGCTTCGATGAGCACCTGGTTGGAGTCCTTGTCGTGGTGGACGTTGACCGAGTTGCTTATGGCGCCCTTGCGGCGCTCGGCGCGCACCTGCTGCGCGTAGTGTGGGGCATCGTCGGTGAATCCGACGAACTTGCCGTTGAGGAAGACTTCAGTGTGCATTGGGCCCCTCCTTGAGTCCTATCTCGCGCAACGCCCGGAGCACTTCTGCTTCGTCGGTGCGCGTCGTTATGCTGGCCATGAGCGCGAGGTTCTTGCGCAGGCCGATGTTCGTTCCTTCGGGTGTCTCGACAGGGCAGAGCCTGCCGAGGTGCGTCGGGTGCAGCTCACGGGCCTCGAAGTTCTCCTGCGAGGCCGACAGCGGGCTGACCACTCGCTGAAGGTGTGAAAGTGTGTTCAGGTTGTTGAGGCGCTGGATGCGCTGGCTGATGCCCTTTCTTGCGCCGACCCAGTTGCCCGTGGCCATCGAGCTGTAGATCCTCGAGGTGAGGAGCTTGTCGCGGATGATGACCTTGATGCTCGGGAACTTGCCGCGTTTCACCAGGCGCTGGAAGTTGTAGAGCAGGTCGCCGATGAGGACCTTCAGGTTGACCCTGAATAGGTCTCCGAGAAGGTCGTCGCTGAGCTTGAGGCGCTTGTTGCCGTAGTGGTCCTTGTCGTCGGCAGGCAGTGCGCCGCTTTCGACGAGTATGAACTTGTGGAGCATCTTGCAGAGGTTGAGCGCCTTTGCCGCGCGGTGCTCCGTGCCGATGCCTATGTGGGGCAGCAGGTAGCGGTCGAGTATGTCTTCCATCCTTTCGAGGCGGACGTCCTTGGCCTGCGTGATGCCTATGCGCTTGGCTATCTGGTCGATGGCGTCCTCGGTTGTCTTGATGCCGACGAATTCGAAGAGGTTGATGAGCACGTCGTCGTACTGCTTGTCCAGCGATATCGTGGTCATTATCTCCTCGTCCTTGAGCAGGCCTAGGGCCTTGATTATGATGACGAGCGGCACGCGCTTGACTCGGGTGAAGGTGAGGTAGAACACGCCGTCCTTGCCCTTCTCGATGGTGTGCGGGATCTTGTAGCTGCCCGCTTCCGAGAATAGCTTGGCGACCAGTCCGTCCTTCCAGTCGGTGACCATGCAGACGTTGCTTGCGAGGTCTTCGACGGTGATGAGCACTCTTTCCGTGCCGTTGATTATGAAGTATCCACCGGGGTCGTCAGGGTCCTCGCCCTTCTCGATGAGCTCTTCGCGGTTCATGTTGGCGAGGTGGCAGACGTTGCTCTTGAGCATGACCGGCAGCGAACCTATCTGGGTCGTGAAGCTTTCGCGCTGGACGTCGTTGACGTGGGCGCTGACTTCGATGTAGACTGGCGCGGCGTAGCTGATCTTGCGCAGGCGCGCCTCGACAGGGTAGATCGGACGCTTGCTTCCGTCCGCTTCCGTGATCTCGGGCTTGGTCACCCAGATCTTGTCGAGCTTGATCCTGAAGGAGTCGACGTTCGGAGGGATGATGGTCGGTTCTATGACCTTGTTCTCCTCGAGTATCACCTGGAGCTCATGGTCGACGAAATTGTTGAAGCTCTCGATGGCGGAACGCACGAGGCTGTTCTCCTCGAAATACTTCTTTATGAGCAGAGGCGAATAGTTAGCCATTTGTCACCCTCCTATAGAATAGGGAATTTCCCGAGTGCGGGTTTTCGCGTGTTATCTTGATGATGTCGCCTTCCTTCACGTCGAGGTGTTGGATGGCGGGATCCGAGCTGAGTATCTTCGGCAGTTCCTTTGCAGTGATGGAATAGTCCTTGAGAAGCTCTTCAGTGTCCTTCTCGCTCAGTTTTTTGTGTTCTGGGACGAGGTGGTGTTTCGTGACGTCGTACACGGTGGTTGTTTTCTTTGCCATTGTCAGTGTAACGGGGCGGACGGGACTTTCGGCCGTCATCGGCTTTCGAACCCGCAACCTGCTGGTTAAAAGCCAGATGCTCTACCAGGTTGAGCTACCGCCCCATGATCGTTTTTCGCGAATTTGTGATTCTGAGACAGCGCTTTGGCTGGAAACAGTTAGGTTTGCTGAAGATTTTGGCCCCGACACCCGTGCTCCTCCGCTCGCTTCTTCACTCTACTGGTGATTATTAATAAAGGATAGTTCAGGGCTTAGGGGGTTATTTATAAATGTTTCGCTATTTTAGGCACAACTGCAGTTTTTGGCATTAGGATGGTTTGTCTCGTTTTGCTGCACAACCAATATATAATGTGTTCAAGGGGCTGCTCGCGATGGATTCTCCAGTGGGGTATGTTATGAGTCATCTCGCAGGCAGACGCTGAGAATTATCGTCTTTTTCCGCTGCCCATGAATGTTATGTCGAGCTCGTCGGCGGTCGTGCGCGGTTTGGCTTGTTTAGGTTCGTCCGCGTCATCGTCGTCATCACGGGCATTCATCTGCGCCTTCGCCCTCGCGATGTCCCTGGCGTCCTCGAAGCTTGCCTTGTGCTTCATCACCTGGAGTTCCAGATCCCAGTAGGATGTCTGGTTGAATCGTGTGGTCCTGAACTTGTCCCTGAGCGTCGTCAGGTATTTCGACAATCTTTCGACGATGAATTCCTCGTCCTGCTTGAACCTTACGTTGACCACTCCGCCCAGCGGATCGTCGTCGTCGACGCTGTCCCTGTTGGCTGCTCTTAGCTTGTCGCGTATCTCGTTGAAGATCAGCTGAGCCTGGCCGTTGGGGTCCTTGATGTCGACCGCCTTGATGAGCGCCTTGTCTTTGCCGTCGTTTATTATCAGCTTGATTTCTACTGCTTGTGTCCTTGCGTTGCAGGTATGGATCTCGGCGGTCTTGAAGGAGACATCGACATTTCTCATGGTCCTGCCGAACAGGCGGTTTCTTTTAAAGTTTGTGGGTCGTGTTCCGTCAATTCATTTCGTTTCTGGTGCATAACTTTATATGTTTCGTGAACATGTCTTTTCCCATGTTTGCCAAAGGCGACAATCTGGATGATGAATTGGCGCTGACGGATGAGGCCTTCAACATAACTAGTGTGGTTGCCGGCCAGCATGAGGATATCGCCAAGGAGTCTGCCCGTAGGACTGTCGAGTACATGATCCAGGTGTTCAATTGGAATTGGTTCAACACTCTTGCGTCAAAGCTTGGTTGTGCGACTAAGTATGAGGATAAGCGCAGGGCGGCGAACGGTCTTGCTCCGGGCTATGGTTATTTCGTCTATCGAGGGAAGATGGTGGTCTGTCCTAAACAGCAACAGGTCATTCAGTGAATCCTGAGAAATAATTGATAATAAGAAATAAAAAAATAAAATTTCTTTTCTTACGCCAGTTCAGGGTCGATCACTGCCTTGAACGCGCTGAAGGGCTGTGCGCCGCTGACTTCCTTGCCGTTGATGAAGAAGGCGGGCGTTCCCTGCACTCCTTCGCTCTGGCCCTGGGCAAAGTCTCCGTCGACGATCGTAGCCGTCTTGGGGTCCTTGATGCAGGTCTTGAACTTATCTACGTCCAGCTTCAGGTCTGTGGCGTACTGCACGAGGTTGTCGGCTGTGAGCGCCGGCGACTTCTCGAAGAGAATGTCGTGGTACTCCCAGAACTTGCCCTGGGCAGCTGCGCATTCAGATGCTATGGCTGCGGGCTTCGCGTTCGCGTGGAAGCTGAGCGGGAAGTGCCTGAATACCAGTGCCACGTCCTTGCCATAGGTTGTGCTGACCTGTTCGACTGTAGGGTTTGCGCGTTTGCAGTATGGGCACTCGAAGTCGGAGTATTCGACTATCAGCACCTTCGCGTTCTTGTCGCCGCGTATGTGGTCGGTCGGCCGTAGCTTTATGTCGACTACGGTCGGAGCCTCGGGTTGTGTGGGTTGCGTCGGCGCCACTGCTGCGGCAGTTGGCGCGGTCGGCACGCTGGGTGCCGCCGTTCCCTTGTTGATCACATTGTTGACCAGCGAATAGTTCATGTAGAGCGATACTATCAGAAGCACCGCGAGAAGTATGCTGACGAGCATCCAGGATGTGTTGTTGTTGCCGATGGGTATTGGGCCGTGGCCTGGGTGGTGTGTATGCGCCTCGCGATGGATATGCGCCTCGTGGTGCACCTCGCGTTCGGGCTGATTTTCATGACTCTTGGATTCTTCCATGATAAAACCTCCTTATGGTAATAGTGGCGACCAAAGGGCTGCATATTAATACTTTTCGCACCTGCAATATTATGATGTTATCACTGTTTTCGACGATATTGATCAGATCAGGATGGCGCTTGTTCGGCATTTCTGGTTCGGTCTTCATCACTTCAAGATGACAATCATCGCTAGATTTATTAACTTCAAAGCCATATACTTCCATTCCGGACGTGTGTTTTTGGGTGCTTTGGTGGGGGATTGCAGATGCCTTACATATCGATAGATGGGGTGCTCATTTGGTACGAGGTCCACGGCAAGGGTGAGCCTTTGCTGTTCTTGCATGGTTGGACCGGGTCTATCTCCAGCTTCAAGCGCAATGTGCTCAAGAAGATAGCTCCCCATGCGCGTGTCATCCTTATCGACTTGCCAGGCCATGGCCGTTCTGGTTGCATGCGTCCTACGGCCGAGCACCTGCGCAGGATCATCGACATCCTTCTTGACGGGATGTACATCGACAAGGTCACCATCGCAGGCCATTCCATGGGTGCTGTCGTGGCTTTGGACTACTCGCTCGCCCGTCCTGAGCGCGTCGAGAAGCTCATCCTCATCGAGCCGCACATCGAGTTCCCGACGTTGCTTTATCCTTTGCTTGTGCACAGCGTCCGTGTGCCTCTCTTGCGCTTCTTTTTGCATTCTCCCACTGGTCTGGGCATAACGCGACGCTACATGTTGTTGCGTGACCACTGGTATCGCGCTGATTTCTTCAGCAGGTCTCCGCGCGTGAACACCTTGCTTTCGCTTGATTATGTGGAGATGATGCACAAGTGCTCCATCGAGAACAGGGGTGAGAAGCTGAAAGCCCTCGCTCAAAGATTGCACGTCGTCATCGGAAGCCTGACGCTAAAGAGCATCCGCAAGGGCGCTGCCTTGCTGCAGAAGACGATCGACGGCACAGCGATGCATGTCATAAGGGGCGCGGGCCATTTCCCGATAGATGAGAACAGGGACGCGACAGCGGCGGTGTTGCTCGCGATTATAGGGAGTTAGGGACTAATGATGGTTACTTGAAATATCCTTATTCTGTCAAGCGATCATCAGTCTTATTTTTGCGATGAAGCAGTCTTCAAACGCGTTCTTGTACTCGGTTTTGAAGTCCGTCTAGCACCAGTGTCCAGAACGCTTCAGGGTTTCTTAACACTATGTGCCCTTTGACCGTTTGTTTTCCGACGTTTTCGTGTTTTTCGCGGAGCATCTGTATGAATTCTGATCTTTTGATGAATATTGGGTGTATTTTTTTCTTGTAGAGTAGCTCTTGTTCAGTGAACGAGTCTGTCCGTTCTCCTTTCTTGTTTATGATCATCAAGTCGATATCCGATCTCTCCGTTGCTTGATGCTTGGCCTGGCTTCCGAACAAGACGACTATCTCCCCTTTGGCGTCGGACGCGATTGTCCTTATTATTGGATTGGTCTTGAGGAATTCTTCCTTTTCTTCGTTGGATGCTATGGATAGGTAGGATCTCACAGTGGGATGCGCCAGGTTCAGTGTCATCACCTTTGATTTGCCTATGCTGTCAATATTCACGAGTCCGTTCATCTTCTGTGCTTCTCTATGGAATGTGGCATAGGGTATGCTCAGTTTCTTGCTGAGGTCGTGCATGGTGAACCCTTTTGGATGGTTCTTTCCCAGGAAGCAGGTGATCTTCAGCTTGTTATCCATATTCGGGTAATGTTATCCATAATTGATATATAAATCTATCTCGTGGTGGGTGTTGTCTCCACAGTTCCCCTTATATACCCCTCCCTATTCTATAATTGTTATGCGTAATTATTGGAAGATCGTGAAGAAGGTCATCGGCAAGTCGGATGTCATACTGATATTGCTGGATTCGCGCATGGTTCCCGAGTCGCGCAACAAGGACATCGAGGCGAATGTCATAGCGACCGGCAAACCGTTCATTTATGTCCTCACGAAGTGCGATCTGATAAGCAAGGCCGAGTCAGAGGTCCTCAAGCGCGACTTCAACCCCTGCGTCTTCGTCTCAGCGACAAAATATCACGGTCTGAACCTTTTGCGTGAACGCATCAATATCCTCGCTACCAGGGCTCACATAAAGCGCGCCAAGACCCGCGTCGGTGTGCTTGGTTATCCCAATGTCGGCAAGTCTTCATTGATCAACGCGATGACAGGGCGCAGCTCGGCGCAGACGAGCATCGTGAGCGGGCATACGAAAGCGATGAAGTATGTGGCAGTGGAGAATTTGTTGTTCGTCGACACTCCTGGAATCATCCCATTGGGCGAACGAGGCGATATCGCCAACGCATTGATAGGCGCTGTCGACTTCAGCAAGGAGACGGATCCGGATCTCGTGGTGATGCTGCTTTTCGATCGTTTCCCTGGACGGCTCGAGAAGTTCTACGGTGTCGAGACAGATGAGGATAGGGAAGTGATCATCGAGCGCGTCGCCTTGAAGCGTAATATCATCAAGCGTGGCGGCGTGGCTGACATCAAGCGCGCTTCAGTCATGATACTGAAAGACTGGCAGACTGGGAAGATCAAGTGATGATTGTTTTGTGTATTGATTTTATTGACTGATTATCGGAAAGATAAATCTTAAAGTGGTTACTGTCCCTGAGTTCGGCACCTGGGCGATGATATTGTCGCTCTCGGTCGTTATCGGGGCCGTTCTTTTGAGACGGCAGAAGTGAGTTGTTTCGGACTCGCTTCTTCCGTTTTTTCCCTTTGTTTTCTTATGCTGTCTTTGCGTGGTTTTCAGTCGTAGACGTTCTTCCTGTGGCCTATTCTGATGATTATTATTGTGTTCCTGGTCACTACTACGTCTATGATTGCCCTATAGTCAAAGATGCGAAGCCGCCATAGTTTCTCTCCTTGTAATCGCTTTAGATAATGTAAGGGGTCATCTCGTATCGAGCCTAGCTTCTTTAATATCGCGTTATGATGTTCGACCGGTAACTTTCTCAGGAATTGTTTGGCCGTTCTTGTGATCTGTACGTGATAGGTCACAGTTTCACGCCGAACTCAGCCGCGACTTTTTCCAGTGATTCTACTCTTCCTTTTTTGACGTCTTCAAGGCCTTGTTTTATCTCTTCTATTTCTTCACGGGTTAATGGTTCCTCTTCAGATTCGTCCAGTAGACTATTGAGCAACTCGTCATATGATTCTCGTTCGTGCGTCTTATGTGCTTTTAGCCGTTTCAACGTCTCTGTTTTGAGTTGTACTGTGGTGAGTCCCATAGTTATATGGTTCCCATAGTTACTATATAAGCTTTGCGTGTCAGCCATGTGGACAGTTGAGGCGGGGAGAGTTATATCATTTACGCGGCTCTGTCCACTTGGAAGTGGGTTTTCCGTCGGCGGATTTCCGACGGAAAAGTGCGGAAGATTTCCGGTTTCTGAACACTAATTTAAATATGATAGAAGAACGTGATATATATCATGAAAGATCAAGAATATGAAAGGGTGTTCCTGGTCAGGTGCTTGCCCGAGGACGTTGAGGAACACAAAAGGATCGAGATTCAAGTCGGAGACTTCTATGATTCGAACGCGGTCGATGCGCTGAAGATCAGGCGCAAGGGAAAGTCGTGCGAGCTCATCAAGAAAGAAGGGACGCTGGAGAAGGGAAGGACCGAACATAGGATACCGATAAAAAAAGAAGAATTCGACATACTATTCAAAGCGACTTCCCAGAATCACTTCAAAGTTAGATACTTCTATCCATTGGGCGATTACGTGGCCGAGATCGATCTCTACAAAGGAAGACTTGATGGGTACGTGAGGGTCGAAGTCGAGTTCCCTGACGCCGAGGCGATGCGGGATTTCAAGCCGCCGGAATGGTTCGGTGCAGAGATCACGCGGCACAATCATGCGATACACGAGAATCTTGGGATCATATCGTTTGATGACATGAAAGCAAGGCTCAAAGCCAGGAAGCTGACGCTTTCGATGATTAAAGTCTGCGCGCGATAGTTTCTGGATGGAAATGATTTTAAAATCCGTCCCCTTCTCATCAAGGATGGCTTATATCAGATGGGGAGAGGGATTGCCTTCAGGGAAGAGGAGTTCTTCTTATGTTTTCGGCGGTCCGGATGGATTGGTCAGCATGGATAAAGGAGGGCTGGTCCCCTATCACGTGATCCGGCAGTGGTTCAAGACAGGTACTGATGCTGAAGTCAAGGGGGAGTTAAGCCGGCGATTGGAGTTGCACGGCGAGGAATTGGAGGTCGTCTGCCAGAGACTGTTCGATGAAAGGAACAATGGCGGATGGAACGAGCCGTTCGACTTCGAGAAAAAGTGATTTTCTGGGAACGCGGCATAGAACGACAGTGGAATCCTTAATATATGGAAAGTTCATTGATACTTAGTTATGAGGTCGCTGACACTGTTGTTCGTGATTGGGCTTGTTCTATTGATGGCCTGTAAGCCTGAACAGGCCGTTCCGGTCTTACCGACTCCTGTGATTCCTCCTCTTCAGGTCTCTTTGTCTGCTGACAGGATGACTGGTGAGCTTTCGCTGTCCACGACGCTTCGTTGCAAGGCTATGGGATCTGATGGGAATTATGCGTACTCTTGGTCAGGTTTGTCCGCTGGGAACTGCTCTGGCGCTGAATGTGATGTTATGATCAAGACATTAGGCAATCATTCTGTTGGTTGTTCAGTGAGTTCAAAGAACAGCACGACTTCTGTTTCTCTCGTCCTTCAGGTCACGAAGCGTGCTAAACCTATAGCTGATGTGTATGTCTTTGGCGACAGTCTTTCATATGGTTATGGGCTTGTCGACCCTGCCAATGAGAGTTGGCCTGTGCTTTACTCTCGTTCTTTCAATAGCGCTCAGCTTCATAATTTTGCCGTCACAGGAGCGGACAGCAGGTACTTGCTTGATGTCGAACTGTCCCGATTCCGCAACGGAAGCTATCCTGTTGGTGATAATCTGGTGTTTGTCTGGATTGGCGCCAATGACATTCAATATCTTGTTGCGCCGCAGGTGTTCAAGCAGAATTATGGGCAGATACTTGATGGGCTTTCGAACTTCACTGATGTCATCCTGATGACCATTCCAGATGTGTCGAGGTTGAGCGTCGCTAATGATTTTCAGCAAGGCCTTGATTCGTTCCTCCTTAAGTCAGGTCTCAACATAAAGGTGGATGTCAAGACAATCAGTCAGGAGGTGGTGACGCAATACAATGATATCATCAAGGCAGAAGGCGAGGCTCGTCATCTGCCTGTCATCGACATGTTCGATTTCATGAGCTCAGTGCCTGATTCCATCCTGTATAGCGACCGTGTGCACCCGAACGAAGAAGGCCATTCACTTATCGCGAAAAGAGTCAGTGCGGATGTCGGATCATTCTATCCGGATGATGAGTTGATATGATGTTGCGTCTCTTCACTTGGTTGCGGATTATTCCTTCACAATCTTAATAAAACGTTATTATTCGTCGTGCTCATGGATGAATATCTATCCGAGATCCTGAGAAAGTATGACGATCAGTATTTGAGGCCCCAGGTCGGCGATGGAAGGGTGAGGCAGAAGTTGTATAAGGGATTGGAATCGTTGATGAGCGGTTCCGAGAACCCTCAAACGAATGATCAAACAAGTATTGCTGGCGGATCCGAGCCGATTCAGGACCTGACCGAACACGAGAATTGCACTGTGCGATTGGATCAACCTGTTGATTTAGTGAAGCTTGTGAGTTCAGGTAGTGCGAATGTCAAGAGATTGAGGCTTGGTTTTCGCCTATTGAATATTCACACGTATCAAGACCTGATAAATCATGTCAATAATGCCAGACGCCATAATGTGACATATGTTGGGAAAGAACTTACGAAGGATCCTTTCAGGATCGTCGGAGTCGGCGAGTTCACCTTGCAGTGTCTGTATGATGGGTTGAGATCGGTGGGAATCGAACTTTTCCCGGAAGATAAACGACAGGGGCAATAGCTGCGTTTGTTAAAGATATTGCATTGAGTGGTGGTCGAATCTTTAATATATGGATAGTGAATGCACTGTCTGTTATGGGATCTGGTCTCATGAAAAATATTCTACTGTTCATTGTCTTGATTTTGATCGTCGCAGTTGGCTGGAATATTGCTTCGACATGGGTTATTGCGCCAAAAGCACCAGCCTCAACTGAGGTGGTGCGTCCTGCTCATTGTCAGGACAGCACGCCCGATCATTATTGTTCTCAGGATCGGCCGATGTATTGTATGAATGGTACTTTGACTTCAAAGCCGTCTTTGTGCGGCTGTCCTGATGGTCAGGTTGTCAAAGGTGAGTCTTGCTATACACCGACCCGTTGTCAAGATGGGACGATTGAAGGTCAATGCTCATCCAGGAAACCGTACATCTGCCAACATGATGGGGGTATGACTGTCAACGCATCTATTTGTGGTTGCCCAGCCAATTACGAGCCTGATGGAGAAAACTGTGTATCCAGTCTGAAAAAAGGTCCTGTTGTGCGAAGTTTCTCGTATGTTCTGCGCTCAGCGAAGGAGGAGATTTCCGGAATTACGTTGTATAAGGGGATCAGTGATATGGTTGCGTCGATTCCAAGGACGTATGTTTGCAATCCAACGTGCCCTTCAGATAGTGAGCTGGCTCTTAGGGAGATAAACCAGCCAGAGCAACTCGAGAATATCCGTCCTCTTGCCGATGCGATATATTCTATGAGTCAGGTTCCTGATGAACGTGCGCGTATCGCCATATCTTTGGTTCAACAAATACCTTATAATCAGGCTGGCTTCCTTGGCTGGGATTCTATATCCCGATATCCTTACGAAGTGTTGTATGAATATCATGGAGTGTGCGGCGAGAAGTCGCATTTGTTGGCTTTACTGCTTCGTGAACTGGGTTATGGTACGGTCTTGATGCGTTTCAGCGCAGAGAACCACATGACTGTCGGCATCAAGTGTCCTGTTGAGTATAGCTTCCGCGGCTCTGGCTATTGCTTCATTGAGAGCACGAAGGGGTCTATAGTCACAGATGACCAGGGTGACTATGGCGGCGACACAACACTGTCATCCAATCCAGAACTCATCTTCATTTCTGACGGGCGTTCATTCGACAGCGTGAAGCAGGAGTATGACGACGCGAGGGCTTGGCAGCAGATCCGCAGCGGCCCTGAGGTCGTCGATGCCAAGACATACGCAGAATACAAAGAACTCAAGAGAAAGTATGGGATACCTTAGATGAGATGGTTGGGTTCTACCGTCTGCGCATGTTGATGACGCCTAATGCCATTATCCCTAAAGCGAGCAGGAGCGCCCATGTGCCGAATTCAGGGATGGGGGGTGTTTCGTCTTGTTCTGCGAAGCCGTCGAAGTGCTGGGCCGTGAAGGTCAATGTGTTTGCTGAACATGCGACGTTCGTGCAGATGGAGGGATCAGTGCAGTCGCCACCTATGTTGGCTTGAGTGGCTATGATGCCTCCATGTGCGATGATGCTTGCGGCGGTGGGATAGAATGAAGATGAATAGTATAGTTTGAAGTGGCTGCAATCGATGCCCCACATCTGAACATGTGCGGTGTTATTGAGGGTTGGGTTTAGATAAGGCATGTTCAAGCTGACAAATTTGTTGCCGATCTTTACATACGCGTCGAAATCTTGTCCTTCTGCATCAATAGTGCCTGGCCATTGAATTCTGCCTTGATCCGTGACAAGAGTTGCGTTCGGGATGTTGTGGATGTCGGAGACGGCCGCCCAGATAGTGGTGCCATTTTCGAATTTTGTTGAGATAGGCACTGAGACGTTTTCCAGGCTATTATTGTAAGAAACCAAGACCTGGCTTGTGTAATTAATTGCCGTAATTATGCTTGCATTGCTGCTCATCGCAAGACCACGCCAGTTGCCGCTACCAGTATCGTTCCAGGTTTGGCCATAATCTGTGGAGATGTAGAGGGTATTGATGTTGCCTGCAATCTGTATCTGCCCTGTGCTGCTCATGGCGACATTATTGTAGTTGCTGGACGCTCCCTTATCTGTCCACGTTAGTCCGTAATCCGAGGAGACGGACAACGGGCCGTCGTCTCTGATCGCGGTCTGGAATCTTCCATTAGAACTCATAGCTACATCTTCCCAAGATCCGATGCTGCCTTGTGGAGACCAAGTTTGACCAGAATCATTTGATACATACAACTTTTGATAGGTATCGGTGCAGGCAGTCCGGTATTGGCCGTCAGCACTCATGGCGACGCCGCGCCATGAGTTGACGCTGGCTTTGGACGTCCATGTTTGACCGTAATCTGATGAGATGTATATGTTGCCCCCGTTCAAAGTGGCGGTTTGTAGTGTGCCGTTGCTAGAAATCGCAACATCCCACCAATTACCCGAGATGCCTTTAGGCGTCCAGGTTTGACCGGAATCATTTGATACTATCAGTCTGCCCCCATAATATTCGGTTGCGGTCTGGTACGTGCCGTTGCTGCTCATCGCAACATCCCATCTGGAAGAACTATTGTGCTTAGGCGTCCAGCTTTGACCAGAATCATTTGAAACGTATAATGTATCGCCCTCAGTGCATAACGTCTGGATCTGACCATCTGAACTCATCGCGACACCATACCAGTTATTTGCCCCAAGTACAACAGTCCAATTAATCGCAAGAACAGGCAACGAGAACACTACGCACATGACGACCAGTATCAAGACTATCTTGCAACGCATATGTGCCTCTTTGAGGGACCGTCATTGAAAGAAGTATATATAATGGTGCGTCTGTGAAAGACCGGATAGTTCGACGGAAAAGTGTGGGCACGGGAGTGCTACGGGTCGTGTTTTTCGAGAGCATTCCTAAATTCTTGCGAAAGCTTTATATACTACCAAGTATTACCATATATCATGGAGATACAAGAAATAACATGGTAAAAATCCAACTAGATTTGTCCGACGAGGAAGATCAGATTGTTGAAGTTTTCAAACTGGTCAAGAGAGCAAAAACCAAGCAAGAAGCGATCAAGAAAATGATTGCTTACTTCGCGGTCGATATCAAACCGACGAAAGTCGAGGAAAAACAGTATTTCAAGTAATGGAGGATAAAATGGCATTCAAACACGCAGAATTCAACAGTACTAGGCAAGTTGAAGAGAAAGGTAGTTGGTTGACGGGTCGACCTGAGGCGATATGGGTCCGCAATAAGTACCAAACCGAATTGGATAACTCACATTCGGCTGTTGTCAATATGGTTCATTATTGCGAAGAGAAGAACGAGGAACTCAAGAGTGCATATAATTTCGCACAAGGCATAAAACGCAATATAGATGCGCACATGTCAGAACGCGCATCAGCGTTCGACAGTCTCAATAATTTGTTGAACAAGGAAACTAAGTTTGAAGAAGGCATGTGGAAAACGACCCAAAAGGGTCGGAAGGTAAAATCAATTACAGTCAAACAGAAGTTCAAGGAATCTGATGTTGACGAAATGCGATTTGATTCCATGTTGGAGTACTTGAAGCAGTACCCAGAATACGCATCAAAATCAAGTTTCAGAAAGATTCTAGACAAGATCGAGGAAAAAGAACGCGAGATTCGTCATGCAAAACAAGAATATCATAAGGCAGTATCAAACTACAACCACTTGTTGTCCATGTTTGCCACGTACATACAAAAGGCACAGGATAAAATTGATGTTTATGAAAAGATTCTAACCGAAGGCGAGAAGAAACTGGCATCTACACGATATGTGAAGAGTGTATTCTTCAAGTTAGCATCAGAGAAGACAAAGTCAGAGGTAACTCTAGATACTTTGCAGCACAGAATCAAACAATTCAGTAACACATTGGATCTAATCAAGAAAGATCACGCACAGAACAAAGGAAAAGAATTCGTTGAAATGGAGTACTAGATTAATGGATATTAACGGAGGATAAAATGAAACATCACAGACGTTTTCATAGAACGCCAAGCAGGGAATCGGAAGCAACAAGATACTATGTCAGAGCGGGCTTAGTAGAAAGTCATTAAAGTAAACGCCGCCCAATAGCGTCTGAGAAGACGCAATGGGCGGGTGGCGGAGGTACTAGCTCCACCATGCAAAATAAA
>JAGVQG010000004.1 GCA_020051845.1 archaeon
GCGCGCAATTCCTGCAATGCAATATCACTTGAGGAAAACGTTCGACAACGCCAAAGCTATGCCCAAATACTTCGAATATTTAAGAGATTAGCTATTACTGCTCAGGTCGTCGCCGAAATCGTATCCTAACAAATCGTGGATGCTCATTGTTGTACCTTGTATCACAATCTTGTGGGATCGTATGCTTTTGTTGTCATTTCGGAATGTGTTTTGTCGAAATAGGGGTGTATTCTTAGGTTCTTTGTGGCGATTGCTATTGCTTCTTGGTCTTTCTTGCAATATAATGCGGTGTTTAACGCTTTGAGGTCGGGTAGGTGTTCGTAGAATCTTTGCGCCACTTTTTTGAGCTCTTTTCGTGCACAGTATTGTGAAAGCGGAGCTTTATGCGGATCATCGTTTCTGTCTTTGTTCGCTTGAGTCAGTGCTTCTGGTGTGAATTCGAGCCTGTGTGCGAGTGATCTTTCGAGTACGCTCACAGCTATTGGCACTGTGACTTCGCTCAATCCTGATAGGTGGGCGATTGCTTTCATGTAGTCTACTGTTCCGTTGGCTATTCCTCTGCCGCAACCGATGCTTTTCTTGATTCTGCGGTTGAGGAGGTTCTGGTAGTGGTTGTTGCCGGTATCGGGTTCTCCGGGTCTGCGGATTCCGGTTTGAGGGTCGTAGCTTGTTTCGCAGGTGAGATAGTCTAGGAATAGTTTGAATTCAGCTGGTTCTGAGATGGTGTTTATGGCTTCTCTGAATGCCTGGCGGTCGTCCTTTTCGTACAACAGGTTTTTGCAGTTGGCGATCTCTTCGAGGAGCGCTTTGTTGGGTTTGCACTTGCGTGCGGCTCCTACGTGTCCTGCGGATGGTAGGAATTCTATGCTCATGTCGAAGCGGTCGCGCAGCGGGTCGATTAGGACGGTGTTTCCTGCGTCAGGATAGTTTGATGTCGCGAAGACGCTCATTTCGTCTTGGGGCAGGACTTCGTTTAGATAGCAGAAGTTTCCTCTGTCGATTACATCCAGAAGCACATTCTGCTTTGCGGGTGGGAGTCTGTTGACTTCGTCTATTATTTTTGGTCCGGGTATATTGGCGAAATTTGACCAGACTACTTTTTCCTCGCTTTTTTCTCCGCGGTGCAGGTATGCTAGGTCCGGGCGGCCTATCATCTTTTCTTCTGTTTGGTCTCCGCTGCCGTGGAGTATTGATGCTCTTACTGTTTTTATCGGTAGATTGTAGCATATGGATCCTACTGCTTCTTCGACTGTGGTTTTGCCTGAGCCGGGTACTCCTATTGTGAGTATTTTGCCGTTTAGCAGTCCTGCTAGCATGCTAAATACTATTGGTGCGGGGAATGCTTTCGCGCCTAGTTGATAGTTGTCGCTTAGGGAGACGAAGTAGCTTGTTTGCAGGTAGTCGCAGGCTTTGTTGAATTTGTCTGTGATGTCCATTTTTCATTCCTCCACTATTTGTATCGTTGCCTGCACCAGCGTTCCTGGTTTGAGGTGTGCTTTGATGTCGCAGGGGATTATCAGTGTCGAGTTGCCGCCGTGCTTGGCTATGCGTTTGGTTATGATGAATTGGTGTGTCATTTGTATCACTAAACGGTAGTAAGGGTGTGCTTCTATATAAATCTTTCGAATATTAGTCACTCGGGAGTAGCAACTAATGAGTTTCTGTGTTGGTTCGGAAAGTATAAATAATAGTTAGTTTCACACTAACTATTATGAAGAAGGAAGATTCGTTACTGTCGTTGTTCTTCAATGAGTCGACGAGGCAATGGCATTTTGAAGAGCTCCTGACTATGGCGAAGATGAGTAGGCCTGTGGCTGCTAAATGGTTGCGTCAGTTGATCAAGGAAGAGGTTATCCAGAAGGTGAAGTCAGAAGGCAAGATGCCGTTCTATATTGCAAGTATTGCCAGTCCCGTGTTCCAGACAAGAAAGAAGCTATTCGCGTTGGAACAGTTAGAGAAGACTGGGTTTTTGAGCCATCTTGCAGGCCTGAAAAAAGCCAGTACTGTCATCATTTTCGGTAGTATGTCGCGTTGGGATTGGTACAAGGATAGCGATATTGATGTCTTCATCTACGGTGATCCTGACGGTCTTGATGAGGTCACTTACTGGAAAGAGACGGGCAGGGAGATACAAACATTCATATGTAAGGAACCCTCTGATTTTGATAAGTTCGCGCCAGGATTATTGCGCAATATCCTGGCGGGATACATTGTCAAAGGGACGCTGGAATTTGCAAAGGTGACGCATGCATAAAGAACGCACATCGAAAGATGTATTGTAAGTATGTTCTGAAAGAGGAGAACTCTTAGATTTAATGCGAGCTGATACTGACCTTATCCAGTCGATGTTTGATTCAGCTATGGATGATCTCTATGCTGTCGACAAATCCAAGGCTAACGCTTCAAAAGATGGACGTGAATGGAACATCATATTCAAGAACACTTATGATGTCTTGCACGCGCTCACGGAATCATTCATACAATTCGATAAAATCAAGGCAAAGACCCACGAGTGTCTTTTCGCGTATTTGTGCGAGAAGCATCCTGAGCTTGATTTTGATTGGAAGACCTTGGATAATATGAGGCTTGCTCGTAACGGTAGCGTGTACTATGGCAGACCTGCAACGTACGAAACATGGAAACTTTTCGAACTTCAATTCAAACTCTACATCGACGCTCTCAAGAAATCCGTCGAGAACAAACTCAAAAACACAAAATAGATTAACCACCATCTCTTTTCATTTCTTAGATTCATGCAATTAAGCACGAACAACGAAACCGCAGGTTTCGTGCACACGGAATCCGAAGGATTACGTTGTGTCCCTTAGTGCTTTCTAACCGAGCGATGTCTCCCAACGGAGGCTGCGAACCTCAGTGAGCAGACTCCGCAGGGAACCGAACAGCAGTTCGGGCTTCCCTGAGGAGGCTTTGGAAACTTAGTCTCTGCATAAGATTTAAATAGTATAATGAATATATATTCATAACGAGGTGGCTATAATGCCAGGACGAGACGGAACAGGACCAATCGGAAGACGCGGAAATATGCGGGGACCTCTTGTTACAGGAATAGGAGGAGAATGTGTCTGTCCGAAGTGTGGTACACGCCAGCCCCATACGAGGGGAGTGCCGTGCACGCAGATAAAATGCCTGCAATGCGGATCAGTTATGCAACGAGCATAGGAGGAAAACATGCCAAGACAAGACGGAACAGGCCCGCAGGGATTGGGTCCGATGACTGGAAGAGGATTTGGACAGTGCGGTGGAGGGATGCGAAGAGGATTCGGAGGTTTCGGACGGTGTTGCGGATTCAGGAGGTCCGTGACGCTGACGAAAGACGAAGAGAAGAAAGTCCTCGAAGCGGAACTAAAGGAAATAGAACAAGAAAGACAGGAGATAGAGAAACGACTCAAGGAAGTGAAGTGAACCTATCTCGTGTTTTTCTTTTTCCGCAACAATTATATATGAAATGAATTAGGATTCATTAGCATGGTCAGGCCAAGACTCTGTCGAAGGATATCATTGGAACCAGACGTCACGTACTTCAAGCCTCGTGGCGTCCCGATGTCTGCGTTGGAGGAGGTGGTGCTGACTCTTGACGAATTTGAGGCAGTCCGGCTTAAAGACCTTGAAGGACTTGACCAGGAGGAATGCGCCAAGAAGATGAACATCTCCCAACCGACATTCCACCGGCTCGTCACAATGGCGCGACGCAAAATCGCAGATAGCATAGTCAATGGTAAGGCCCTAAAAATTGAGGGCGGGAATTTCAAGGTAATCGGCAGATAGGAAATGCTATAATGAAATCACGAATTTTCTTGATCATTCTCGCAACCCTTCTGCTCCTCTCAGGCGTTTCTCTTGCTCAACAGGACACCTGTGTCTATTTCTTCTACGGAGAGGGGTGTCAGCACTGCGCGAGAGTCGAGCCATTCATTGACACGCTTGAGACAAGAGGGGGTAGCACTATATACTCTTTTGAGGTCTACAATAACCGGTCAAACATAGCCCTTCTGAATTCGTTCTTTGACAATTATGGCATCCCGAATGAGAAGCGAGGCATCCCTGTCGTGTTCATCGGAAATACCTATCTTATTGGTGATGTGCCGATAAAAGAGAATCTCGAGAACAATATCAAGAACAATGCTGGAAGTGCATGTCCAATACTGAACGGACACAACGTTACTGGCACAACCGGCGCGATTTCACCCACCGAACGGCTCGGTGCTTTGTCCTTGTTCACTATCGTCGGCGCGGCTCTCGTGGATTCGATCAATCCTTGCGCCATTGCGGTTTTGTTGATTTTGCTCGGTGCATTGGTGGCGACGGGCGAGAAGACGCGTGCTCTCAAAGCAGGACTCGCATTCACGTTGTCTATCTACATATCCTACCTCTTGTTCGGTCTGGGTCTCTTCTCCGCATTGCAAATCAGCGGTTTATCCTACTGGTTCTACAAAGCGATCGGCATTCTGGCGATAGTTATAGGTCTTGCAAACATCAAGGATTTCTTCTGGTATGGCGGAGGTGGATTCGTCATGGAGATACCTCGTTCGTGGCGTCCACTGTTGAAGAGAATGTTGTCAGGAGTAACGTCACCTCTTGGTGCGTTCGCGATGGGCTTCGTGGTTTGTCTGTTTGAACTGCCTTGTACGGGCGGGCCCTATATTGTTATCTTGGGTTTGCTTGCAGAAAGAATGACGCTGCTTGCGTCTATACCTTTGCTTCTTCTGTACAATGTTGTCTTTGTCCTGCCTCTTGTGGTCATCACGTTATTGATTTATCTTGGCTTTGCCAATGTCGAGAAGTCGACGGAATGGAAGGACAAGAATATCCGGATGCTGCACCTTGTCGCAGGCATCATAATGACGGTTCTTGGCATTCTTATTGTGGCAGGATTGGTATGATATGGTCATAATAACATTGCCTGATGGGTCGACCAAAGAGTTCAATGGACAAGTTACTGGCGAGATGATCGCTCGGTCTATCAGCGATGGGCTGGCTAGAACGAGCCTGGCAGTACAGGTTAATGGCGTATTGCATGACTCGAATATGCCTTTCGCGTATGATGCAAAGATCCGTCTCATAACATCCAAGGACAAAGAAGGCAAGGAGATTCTGTGGCATTCAACTGCTCACATCCTCGCACAAGCGGTCACGAGGTTGTTCCCGGATGCGAAGCCGACGATCGGACCCGCGATAGAGAATGGATTCTATTATGATTTCGACTTCCGGCCTTTCACTCCTGAAGACTTGACAAAGATCGAGGCAATTATGAAGACAATCATCGACGAAGCATTGCCGATAACCCGGGAGGAATTGTCGAAAGGCAAGGCGCTCAAGTTGTTCTCTTCCAATGTGTTCAAGAAGGAACTACTCGCTGAGAATGTCGATGCTGTCTTGACTGTGTATCGTCAGGGCGAGTATGTGGATCTGTGCAGAGGACCCCACATTCCCAACACATCAATGGTCAAAGCTTTCAAGTTGACGAAGATTAGCGGTGCTTATTGGCGTGGTGACTCGAAGAACAAGCAGCTCTCGAGGATTTACGGTATCTCATTCACGGACAAAAAGGAACTCAAGGAATATTTGAGGGTTGTCGAGGAAGCGGAAAAGCGCAATCACGTACGGCTTGGCAAACAGCACGGCCTGTTCTCTTTCCATGAGGAAGGTCCTGGTTTTCCGTTCTTCAAACCTAAAGGTATGGTGTTGTGGAACAAGCTGATTGCGTACTGGCATGAGACTCATGACAAATGGCATTATCGTGAGATCAAGACGCCGACCATGCTCAACAGGGCGTTATGGGAGACATCGGGGCATTGGATGAACTATAGGGAGAACATGTACACGACCCGTATTGATGATATGGACTTTGCAATCAAGCCTATGAACTGTCCGGGTGGTATGCTTGTGTACAAAGAAGAAGTTCATTCGTACAAGGAATTTCCCCTGAGGGTAGGCGAGATTGGTCTGGTCCACAGGCATGAGTTGTCAGGAGTGCTCAATGGTCTTTTCCGTGTGCGATGCTTCCATCAGGATGATGCTCATATCTTCATGACAGAAGAGCAGATTAAGGATGAGATACTTGGTGTGTTGAGTATCGCAGAAGAGATGTATGCTACCTTCGGCTTGACCTACCATCTTGAATTGTCAACACGTCCCGCTAAATCCATTGGTACTGACGAAGCATGGGATACGGCAACAAAAGGCCTCAAAGCCGCGCTTGACTCCACCGGGAAGACTTACAGGATTAACGAGGGTGACGGCGCGTTCTACGGGCCGAAGATCGACATCCACATCAAAGACTCCTTGGGTAGGACATGGCAGTGCGGCACGATACAACTTGATATGAACCTGCCCGAACGATTCGACCTGACCTATGAATGTGCGGATGGTAAGAAACACAGGCCGGTCATGATTCATCGGGTTGTTTATGGCTCGATGGAGCGGTTCCTTGGCATTCTGATAGAGCACTTCGCTGCCAGGTTCCCATTATGGCTCTCGCCAGTGCAGGTGAAGATACTACCCATAGCTGACAGGCACATACCATACTGCAACTCGATAGCCGCGACGTTAAGAAAGGAAGGGTTGATCGTGGAGATAGATGAACGGCCTGAAACGACCAACAAGAAAGTCCGTGAAGCGCAGCTCGAACAGGCCAACTACATCCTTGTCATAGGTGATAAGGAAATCGACTCAAACACGGTGAATGTGAGGACGCGGGACAACAGAGTCATCGGTGAGATGCACATCGATGGATTCAAGTCAAGAGTCGCGCAAGAGATGCATTCACGATCATTGCATACGCACCTCTGAAACCAATCATTGATTTGCACCTAACGCGATTAATAACAACCAAGACATTGAATCAGATATGAACAAGAATCCTATCTCAAGATAATTCTCATATTTTCCATGGTGGGCATGCTTTTCTCCGGCTACTTGACATTCGATGAATTCAGAGGTATGAGCTGTCCCCCTTGGTGCTTTCTAACCGAGCGATGTCTCAATGGAACGCTGTGCGTTCAATGAGCCGAAAACCGAGTTTTCGTTGCTCCCATCCGAGGCTTTGAAGGATGGCCCGTAAGCACTATTCTTTCAGTTTCAACGCAGTCTATACGTCCCGATCTTCTCTTTTTTGTCCTTTGTATAGAAGTATATTGAGTATGTTCCCACTGACTTGAACGTTTGGCGATCACGATCGATGCTCACAACGATATTCCCGTTTGGCTCCGCGATTAACATGTCTGCATCGCTTGGTCCTTGATGTTTCTGTCCCATGTCTTCGACGTGGACGTGGAATGGCCAGCCCGTGTCTGTGGTGCGTTTGGTTACAATGTATGAGTTAGGGCCTTGATACTCGTTGGGTTCGATAAGCGTATACCCTGACGCTTTCACCCTACCTCCAGCTTCGGAATTTTCGAAATCGTACGTGAATGTCCGCGCCTCCTGGCCGTATCTATCGGTTCCATAAACGTTGCGGCTACCGCTGTACGCATATGTCACGATAGTACCGATCGAATCGACGAAGCTATTACTGCGTAAGTCATCTATCGTGGGATCAGACGATGCTTGTCTCGGGGTACTGTCCGCCATAGGAGGCGCGGCAGCCGCGTCAGGCGCCCGCACGCTAGGGGCTGGCGTCGGGTCAGTGGGTGATTTCGGAGAGGGTTCTAGTTTGAGGGTTGGCAACGGGACTATTTCTGCTCGTACCGGATCTGTCGGAGATGATTCTGGTGTGAGAGGGGGTAATTGGACCACTTCTGCCCGCACATCATCAGCTGGATTTGATGATGAAGTTGGCGGACTTGTGGGTTCGACGGGCGTTGGCGCTGTGTTGCTTGGCACAGGGAATGCTGGCGGATTGATTGGAGTGGGTATCACTGCAGTCTCGCTCGTGGGTGTCACAGGCATGTTCTTCGATGGCGTGTAACTCGCGGTCTTGCACGCGCTGTTCTCGCAGCGGGTCAGTTGCTGCTTCGTCAGCAGATCGGTATGGTCACCGACTACCGATTCGTATGCGGATTCAAGCTTCTTCTGACGTCCGCCGACCAATGCGAGTTGTCCGTTCTCATCGATTGACACGGACGCTTTGTTCTCGACGAACAACACGACGCTTCCTACCGTGTTCGCCCGGATACTCCTGTACGGGTTGTTGTCCTGCAGATCGACCGCTATCTTCGCGCCGGGCTTTGTCTTTATCTCAAGCGAGAACGAACCTGTGCTTGTATCAATATCGGACCAGATGTAGTCGGAACCAACGTCGGATGGCAATGATGGGCCGGCGACATAACTAGTCGTTCTCTTCACGATGAGATTGACGTTCTGGTCATTCTTGAACTTGGTGTCAGGTCCGCACACGAAGTGCGTGCCGCTTTCTTTCGTGATATCTCCTGAGTATAGCTCTCTGACAGGCGATTTGTCCTCTCTGAACCTGATGATCCGTACATCATGGCTTTTGATGGTTGCGCCATCTGCAAGATGGTCTATCTTGACGATGTAGTCCGTCGGCTTGTCCCGAGGCCGGAACACGTCCAGCTGTCGGGAGTCTGGTGAGAATTCGACGATGGCGCGGTTATTGAACGCTGTGCCGTCGATTATCGACCCGCCGTCTACAGTGCATCTAAAACCCGTGTCAGTTGCTTCCAGATCCTTGACTTTTGAAAGAGTGACATGGCCGACGGTCGCGCTCGTGAGTATGTCTATCTTGCCTGCTGACTCCGGTTTGTCGTTCTTGATCGTGAACGCCCCTTGGACGGGTGTGCCGGTGCTTGTCGTGGATCCCTTTAGGAACGTGCAGCCCTTGCGGTCGCAGGTGCCTGTGCCTGTGGCGCTCACTCCTGCTATTGTCACGCTGCCTTCGCGCACGACCACGGTGCCTTTCATCGTCGGTCCGATAGTCACGGACGATCCGGGTTCGATGACGACCGATAGGCCCGACAGGTCGCCTGACAAAGTCCCGCCGGTGATTATGAAAACGTCCCCGTTTTTGTGACCGATTATATCGGACCCGAGCGCGGTTTTCTCAGCAGCTACTAACTCTTGCAGTTGAGCGCACACCGCGGACGTGAGCAGCAGCATGATCACCACTGCTTGGAAACCGCTGACCCGGTTCATTGTTTGAACCTCAATGCGAACGAGAACTCCTGTTTTCCGAGCGCGGCTTCTGGCCATTCGGAGTATGAAGGTCCTTGGTCGATCAGGGTTATTGCCAGATCACCAGCGTCGTTCTCTACAGTCGAGAACGTGACGTTCTCAGCCAATGATATATCGAGGAACCGGCTCATAGGTATGATGCGTGGGTCTTTCATGTGTTCTGCGACGAACTTCCTGCTCGCGAGGAATAATCTCAGCATATTGCTCGGCACCGACACAGTGAATGAATCTAGTTGAGTGATCGACGTGCCGTGCGTAACGGTCATAGGGTACGCTGCGACTATGTGCACATTGCCATCAAGGATTGATGTCGTGACAGACGGTCTTTGAGGAACAATGGAATACTCCGAAAGAGAACCGAACCCACAGGTTCTGATGTCCTCCTCGATGAAGCGAGAAAGCTCGGACTCGATAGTCGACAACTCAGGCACCGACTGCACTCCATCTGACGCGAAGAAACTCACGTTGTCGAACCCGTTTTGAGTGATGCGGTACCCGCCATGACTGCCGATGACCTTCAGCCCTCGCATCGCAGATGACCTGAGGCAGTCATCGACAACGCCGATAACCTTGTTTGTGTCTTCTGTATGTGCTTCATCCGAACGCGCTCTTGGACCTTGTTCATACATTATGAGTCCTACTGCGATCATGACTACTAGTCCCATTATGACGAAAATGGTGAGCTGCCCCTTTTTCATTGGTTGTGTTATCCTCGTGAATATATATAAAAGTTATTAGTCAAATGTTCTAATAGCTAATCTCTTAAATATTCGAAGTATTTGGGCATAGCTTTGGCGTTGTCGAACGTTTTCCTCAAGTGATATTGCATTGCAGGAATTGCGCGC
>JAGVQG010000049.1 GCA_020051845.1 archaeon
ATATATCAGATATATATTAAATATAAATGCATTTCGCTACTCCAGACCATACATTCGTAATACGAATCAGAACAAGCACAAATCAGCTAAACAAATACCTTTCCAGCACTGAAAGCTTTGCTAGGTGGATGAGTGCTGTCGCATCTTTGACTAATGTCATGTAATACAATGTGCACGATGTAATATATAAAGTTTTCGTGGTTTCATGCAAGAAAGATCATCTGTTCCGGAAATATTCTAACTTCACCCGGAACTTCTCACAAGTCACTAGACAGAGTCTCGTGGCGTATAATAACAAGCAAGTGTGACCTTCCCGTTGGAGGTGAGTCGTGCTGCGGCCCAGCGACACATTTATATATGGAATCATACCAAATTGGTATAAGTGTATACCCGATGCGTCGAAAAACAATAGTCCATGCGCCAACGCTCACGACAGTGATCATGGTAGAGAAAACACTACGGAATTCGGGAGAATTGCTCAAGGTAGCAGAGCTCAAAAGGAGACTTCCAAGAAAAGTCATGCACAACACGCTATTGACAATACTGGATTACCTGCAATCGAGCGGGAAGATACTCATCGGCACAAAAGGGATTCTCTGGGTATTTTCTGATAGGAAAGAACTCGACCGGCTCGTGAAGCAGGGAATCGAATTATGAAGCCAGTGAGGGTGGTGCTCATTGGTCAGGCACGCGAGGAGTACGAAAGGTTGAATATCATTGTTGGGGAGAATCCCGACAACAACATACCCGAAGCACAGTTGTTCCGTTCCATAAAGAACAAGACCTCACTGATCAAACAAAATCCGTTCTATGGAGATAACATCAAGAAGAGATCCATCCCTTCAGGTCTTGATGTCGAAAATCTATGGCGTGTCGAGCTGACCAATTATTGGAGACTGCTCTACACCGTACGTGGCGACGAGATAGAGATAATTTGTTTCGTTCTAAGGATAATCGACCATAAGACTTACGATTCTTTGATGGGTTATAGAAAGAAGTGAATCACGATTTTTTCAGTATGAGGACCACATTCCTTCCGAACATCCCTTTAGAGCTGTCTATGACGAATCCTGCCCGTAGGACAAGATTTTTCAATGAGAACATATCGTGGAAGAAATAATAACGTTCGATGGTCCTGCCTTTCGTCGTCCAAGGGACCATGCGCTCCCGCTTTCCGAAGAAGAACTTCTTCTGCCACTTGTTCCAGACAGTGAGAAGGAGTTTCCCGCCTGGCTTGAGGACGCGCTTCATCTCCTGCAGCGCTATGAGCTGGTTCTCTTTGTCGAGGTGGTGCAGCGCAGCGACGCAAATGACGTGGTCGAAATAGCCGTCCTTGAACGGCAGCTTTGTCATGTCGGTCACGAGGAAAACCACCTTCTTGTGGCTCTTCGCGGCGTTGCTTCTCGCAGAGTCGATCATGGCCTTGCTGCTGTCGATGCCGAAAAGCTCACCATCGAAAGCCAGAAGGTTCCTCGCGTTGCCGCAGCCCACATCGAGTATCCTGCCATGCCACTCTTTCGCCACGACTTCAACAATAGGGGGGAAAGGTTTTCTACGGAACGAGTCCCAGCTCTCAGCTATATCGTCGAAGGCTTCCATCACCCGATGGGGTCCCCTACTACCTATTAAAACCTGCAGTCAGGACATCAGCGACGACAGGACAAAATCAGGAAAGCTTTATAATGTCACCAAAGACAGATACAAGCATGGCCTGGAAGACGTACTTGATAATGTATTTCGGAACGAACGGCATAAAGCCTTCAGACACAGCCAATAAGCTCGAGGCGCTCGGCTTCGTGACGCTGTTCGGCAGCGTCGACTTCGTCTACGAGTGGAAAGGAAAAGTCCCGACCAAGGCAGACGTACTGGCGCTAGGCGATAAGGTGGCGAGCGCGTTGCAAGGAAGCGGCGCGGTCTTCAACCTTGACACGCACGAATGACACTTCTGCACGATTGAACGGACCTTACTGTGGATCGCTCACGCGACCCATGAACAGGATCGCGCCGCTCGCGTTGTCCTTGATGACCATGATGAAAGGATGGTCTGCCTTGAACTCGACGCTTTCTTGTGGCATCGCCGAAGTCAATTCCATCACGACAGCTGTCGCTGCCGCGGCCTCTGTGCCTTTCTCATCCACGCGCACGAACGCCTTGTGGAGCACGGCGCTGATGAACAGATCAGGCTTGCCAGTCATGCCTGAGAAGTCCGCTTCTGTACGAGAGAACGCGGCAGGCATCCCGAGAGCCTTCAGTAGCTCGTTGAGTTGCACTGACTCTGTCATCTCGACCTTAGGAAGGCCCAGCCTGATGTTTGTCTGCTTCAGCGGAAGGGCGAGCTTCTCCTTGATGGAGTTCTCGACAGCCTTCATGTCGCGCTTCGGAAGCAAGACCATCATGGACAGGTCGCCGCCCTTGTATGGCATCTCGAGGACCTGGCTGTCCGCATCCTCAGCGTAATTGTAATACGCTGTCTGATGCATCATGTCGACGTCTTTCGGACCTGACGCGAGCGTGAAGCTCTCCTTGTACGTGTTGGATTTCTTGAACTGTGATTGCCAGTCAGCCTTCATGTAGATCGCGTTGGTGAGGACCATCCGCGTCATGCTATTCAAAATACCTTGCGGGATCAGGTCCTTGATGAGGTTGTTGGTCTTGCCCTCGACCCAGGAGTTGATGGTCTTGCGGCTGCCCTCTGCATCAGTCTGGTAGTCGAGCGCCTGCGAGCCGGCTGAATAGTGATTCGTAAGGGCATCGGTGAATTCCTGCTTGAAAGTGAAGTCCTTCTGCGGCCATATCGCGTTCGCCATGCTCAACTTGTAGTCAGGTGAAGAACGTTTCAGGAAATCAGAGTAGAAGCCGTGGACAGCGGTCATGTCTGTCGGAAGATGGAGGACAGATGCCATCTGTCTTGCAGTCTCTCCTTGAGCGCCCTCATAGGTCATGGTGAGTGCTGTGGAAATGCTGATCGGCGAGAAGAAGATGTTGCCTTCGGTCGTCGAGCTCATAGTCTTGTACATGTCGAGCGCGAAAGCGTTGACCGCCTCTGCGCCGGATTGTGCAGGAGGGTTGACTGTCGTGGGAGCGACCCAGTGCTCTGCAGGGATCTCAGGATTGACGACGGGCTCTGCCGGCGGCGTGACAGTGCATGCTGTCAAGAGCGCGATGATTACGAACACTGAGATGATTGCGAGGATGTTGTTCTTCATGGTGACCTCCATTAGTATGGTGGGTAAGTGGGGGAACTATATAAACGGTCTTCAATGGTGAGGTTACGGCCTTATCGTCAGTCTCATATTCATCGTCCATCCTATATCATCGTCCATTCTCTATATAAGGTATCAATGCCTTCCTTGGGTGATGAAGAAGCCGGTACGTTCAGCCTCAGGCATCAGCGTAGTCACAGTGGTAACCATGCCGCAGGCATGTCCGCACGGCAGATGTGTGTATTGTCCTGGCGGCGGAGACACTCCCAACAGCTATACCACTGTGAGCCCTGCGATCATGCGGGCCAAAGAACTTGCATATGACCCTGCGAAGCAGGTTGAAGCAAGACTTCGGGCATTGACCGTGATGGGCCATCCGATCAGCAAGATCGAGGTCATAATAATAGGCGGAACGTTCCTGCACTTCCCGCCAGGATATTGCGAGAAGTTCATCAAGAGCATATTCGACAGCCTCAATGGAACAGAGTCATCCGACTTGGAGGTGGCGCAGCGCATCAATGAGACATCAGAAAGGCGGTGCGTCGCGTTGTGCATCGAGACAAGACCTGAGCTTTGCACTGCTGAGAACATCCAGACGTTGCTGCGATTCGGCGTCACGCGCGTCGAGTTGGGAGTGCAGGCGCTTGATGACAGAATCTACAAGCTCGTCAACCGCGGGCACACTGTGCAGGACGTGATCAACGCGACACGCTCGCTCAAGGACGCGGGCTTCAAGGTCGGATATCACGTAATGCCGGGATTGCCGGGCAGCACACCTGAGAAAGACATAACGATGTTCCGGATGATGTTCGAGGACTCCGCGTTCCAACCAGACCAGCTCAAGATATACCCAACGCAAGTCGTGCAAGGCTCTGAACTTGAGCAATGGCACAAAGAAGGCACGTTCAAGCCATACCCTGATGAGGTCATGATCGACCTTCTCTGCAGGCTGAAGGTTCTCGTGCCGCCATACTGCAGGATAATGCGCATACAAAGACAGCTCAGCGTCGACATACTCAAGAGCGGATTGTGGGGCGATGTGCGCACCGAGGTGCACAAGCGCATGAAGGAACGCGAAATGGAATGCAAGTGCATACGGTGCAAGGAAATCGGGTTCAACAAGGACGCGCAAGGGCCGTGGCAGATTGAAATGCTCTCATATTACGCCAGTAGCGGCAGAGAATGGTTCGTCACGATGCAGAACCACGAAGGCATCATACAAGGGCTTGTGCGCTGCCGCACAACGCCCGCAGTTCCTGGAATCATGTTCATCCGCGAACTCCACGTCTATGGCAGGGAAGTGCCTGTCGACGGCGCAAGCGTCGAGACACAGCACAAAGGCATAGGAAGGCAACTCATGGCAGAAGCCGAACGCATCGCGAAAGAACAAAAATGCAGGAAGATACTGATCATCAGCGGGGTCGGAGTGCGACAGTACTACAGGAAGATAGGGTATGCGCTGGAAAGGCAGTATATGGCGAAGGGCCTGTAGTATTGGCTGCTTTCAGGAGTCTTTTGACATGTCGCGTGCGGACAGAGACGATAATAACGTCATTACAATCAGCTGATCATTCCCATCAACGGGCTAATGGACGTGTACAGCTGTCTTATCGTGACCATCAGATGGTATACGACGCGTTTGTCGCCTTTCTTGTCAAGCAAAGCGTAGCCTTTGACGTAGATTGAGGTATGCTCCAATCCGTACACCGTTGCGAGCAAAGAGACGTCTTTTTTGATGTAAGCGTTCTCTAGAAGGTCCAGTATCTCGATGCACACATCCAGCAGCTCTGATTGTTCTGTCGTTGCTTTGCCTTTGTATACTCTGCATAGATGATACACTTCTCGTTGGCCATATACCAGCATTGTCAAGAAAGCCCAGACCAGTTCTGACTTCTTCTGCGGACTTATGCCTTTTATGATGGCGCGTCTGCAGTAGTGGCCATACTTCTGTATGCGTTCTTCTATCGCTTTAAGGTCATCTGATGGTGAATTGCCTTCTAACTGTTGCTTTGCGGCTTTGAATAGCATCCGTATGTTCTGGAATAATTTGCGGAAGATGCTTTCGAATTGATCAGGGGCAGGTTCGGTGATGCTTTCCACTATACAATAGCCTTTCTCCCGTTTCATGACGTCGAAGCCTATCAGATAATCTTTTATGGGTTCTTCCCTCATTTTGATGGCGTGATTCCGCATGCTTGCATGATTTTGAGCTTGAAATATTCGAGATCTCTGAACCCGTAGGCGCGTCTTTTGA
>JAGVQG010000021.1 GCA_020051845.1 archaeon
ATATATCAGATATATATTAAATATAAATGCATTTCGCTACTCCAGACCATACATTCGTAATACGAATCAGAACAAGCACAAATCAGCTAAACAAATACCATTTTTCATTATAGTTGAAAGTACCAAGAATTTAGTGAATCTTTTTTTGTTCATCTTCGATGATTCTAGTTCGATGTTGTTACAGAATTGGCGTCTAGTGTAACCGCGGTCTGTGCCAGCGCTCTACCGTTCAGTGTTGCACCGGTCTTCATCTCAATCAGCGTTTGGCTCAATATATTTCCCTTGAAGTTAGACGTCGTTCCAAGTGTCGCTTGGCCAGCGACCTGCCAGAAGATGTTCTTGGCCTGGCAGCCACCGCTCAGAGTAACAATGCCACCGTCGCCCACTGTGAGATCTTGCGCTATCTGGAAGATGTAGACAGCATTTGCGTTGTCCTGGCAGTCGAGAGTGACACCAGTGTTTATTAGAACCCCGGTCCCCCATTTATAGAGGCCAGGAGCGAGAGTCATCCCGCTAATATCTCCGGCGCCTAGTTCAGTGGCATCAGGTAATGTCCGTCCGGCGGCATCAGTGTACGCTGTTTCCATGTCGCTTACAGCTGTGGTCATCCTGGTTGGTGTTGGAGGTGCATAGTCGGCTGCATATACTTTTCCGGTCACTAGAGATGATGTCGCAAATTCAGTAGAGGAATCCAGTATTAACCCAAATCCGGTGATGGCAGTGCTGTCGATTGGACTCGCTCCAATGTCTCCAACAATTGAGGTCGTTCCAGTCGTTGAGATTCCTGACTTTGATAAAATCACAAAACTACCGGATGTTCCAAGATTTACAGCTGACTGACCTGCTGGTGCCGGATTCGGACTGGGTGTGAGTGTTGGGCTTGGTGTGGGTGTTGGAGTGGGGCTAGGTGTGAGTGCTGGATTCGGACTAGGTGCAGGTGTTGGGTTTGGTGTGGGTGTTGGAGTGGGGCTAGGTGTGAGTGCTGGATTCGGACTAGGTCCTCCGTCAGACGAGGGGATTGCGACTTTTTCGGCCGGCGCTGTGACTTTTGCTGGTGTGCATGCGACCGCCAAGAACAATAATCCTACAAGCAACGTTTTCCCGTTTTTTGTGTCCATAACTGTAGTAAGTGATTGATATTATAACTATCTTGGCTATTTTCGAGTAGTTTACAGTCCTGACAGAATATTATTTATCTGATGAACAAGAAAAAAGAGTAAGAAAAGATTTTAGTAAACCGGACAAACCAAAACCGTGTAAGTGAGAATATCAAAACTAATAACCAAAGTGACTATGTTGTGTCAGTATCGCTCCGACGCATATCTCGAAGCGCTCGGAATCGGTGTGTGGAAAGGAATGATCGCCAGGATGATAACCGCGGCAAGCGCCCGTCTTTGTGGGATTGCTGCCGTCATGGCTGTGTAGCGGCCACCATCCCTGCGGACCGTATGCTGCCAGCATTCTCTTATGGATTTTATTAAGATCATTGGCCATAACGACGATCAGATGAGGTCATTTCATTATAAGAATGTCTTGTGTATCGATGACAAATCATGTGGATATCTATTTCTGGACAAGAGGGTTTGTTTACAACATCTCTTGGTATCAATGCGCGTTACTATGCGTTCGTTTCTTTGTCGGTAGTTTCTGACGGCTGTAGTCTCCCATGAGGTCTTTTCCGAAGACTCGTGTGAGGATGATCCGTTGCTCGATCGTGCATTTCTTTAGATGGTCCTCTATTATCGCATCCACGCTAGCCTTGATTATGGGTTTATCCGTGTTTTGTTCGGATTCGATGAACATTGCAAGTAGTTGGTTGATCAATCCGTTGTGTTTTTGGTAGTATGATTCGTAGCGTCGTGCGTCCTTTGTGATGTTCTCTGCCGCGTGTCTTACGTTGCGCATGTCTTGCTTGGCGCAGGTTTCGGCAGCCATCCTGCCGCCGTATACTCGTACCATGGCGTCGTGGTTCTTTCCAAGAAGGTGGTAGTAGTGCTTTATGCGTTTCGCGTGTGTGTCAAGAGACATACTATCTCTGAACGTGCGTGTGTAGCGCGTTTCCACGTCGCGTCTGTGTTGATACGTGTCATACATCAGGAATGCGAGCGTCTGATCCCTTGGCGTTTCTTCTCCAGGGAAGTGTCTGTCGACGCGTTCAAGTATTTCCGCCAAAGATTCGACGCGCTCCTGGAGGTATCTCTGTACCTTCGACCCGCCGATATCATCCTTCAGTTGATGGGCGACATCGACTAGTCCGCCTCCGAGCGCTACTATGTGCCGCGCCAACGCGTAATTCTTCTCTGGCATGGTCTGGATTCTAGAAAGTGCATTAATACTGTTTGTGAATCACAAGGACACTAAATCAAGATGGCGTTGATTTGACCTTCCTGTCCTGGTCTGTTCGTGACGCGCGCCTTTCCGATGTTCGTGTCGATGACCGCTCCCTTTGTCATGATATTGCGTCTGACATAGTTGCGGTTCGCCTTGTTGGCTGACACGATGGATACCGTCGCCTTGGCCCAGGTCTTCTTCTTCGGGTCGAAGACGTTCGCGATCGTCGTCTGTGCTAGTTTGACTTTGGAATGTCCGCCCTTTGTGCGGTGTTCGGTGGTCTTGCGCTCGCCGACGCGTGTCAGAGTGGGCTCGCTGCCGAGTTCGTAGAGTCTCTTGCCGCGCGGCACGAAAACAAGTCCGCCTGTGACTGTCCTTCCGCGATGGGCCTTGTGTGCTATGACCATGATGCTGTGGGAAAAGGGACCGTTTATAAATGTTGCCCTCTGCGCCCAAAAAGTCCCTCTCCGCTTGAAAAGCTTTAAATATCGTTCCCTATGCCCTCAAACCATTGACCTATTAGGGGGTTCCCACAATGATGCCAGAAATGACAATGATGCAATCGCGTCCATTGGACGCTTTGAATAAGGCGCGTAACAAGAAAGTGGTCGTTGAACTCAAGGGCGGCCGTATGTATTCGGGCGTTCTCAACGCGTTCGACATCCACATCAACGTAGTCCTGGACCAGGCCGATGAGTTGGAGAACGGCGCTGTCAAGCGCAAGCTCGGCACCATCTTCCTGCGTGGCGACAACATAATCATGATATCTCCGGCGTAAAGGTTGTAAAATGAGCACAAGATCCCTTGGAAAGCTTTCCCGCGGCAAGACGCACATAATGTGCAGGCGCTGCGGCAGGCACACCTACCACGCGTCCCACAAGATATGCTCCTATTGCGGCTTCGGAAAGAGCAAGCGCATGCGTTGCTATGCTTGGCAGACCAAGACGCGCAGCGGCAAACGCAAGAAGTGATTTTCTGTTTACTGTTTTTTCTTTGTCTTTCCTTTGCTGCTTCGCTTGATGATGAATCGTATCAGAAGCACGAGCAGTGTTATGCTCCCGACGATGACGCCGAACACTATCGTGATGCCGTATAGCAGTATTTCTTTCTCGGACGTGGCCTTGAGTGTGCCACTTTCCGCTATCGTCGCGAGCGGCGCATCGGCTGCAGGCGGGAGGTTGGTTGGCGTGAACGGTGTCTGGTCCTGGAACATGAGCTTCGGATCGAGTTCGAGCTGGTCGCCTGCTGTGACGAAGGCGCTCCTGCCAGGATCGCTTGTCCGCGTGACTTCGACAGTGCCGTTGAGGACGTACAACATCGCGAAGTTGCCTGCTGAAGAAATGAATATCTTGGTGCCGATCATCCTCAGGGTATAGTCGTTCCACGTCAGGCTCACGGGCGCGCCTGTCGACGGTTCTGATGCGGCGACTCCTGCCTGGTTGGCGGGTTCGGGTTTGTATTCGACAAGCAACCTCCCTTCCTTGAGTTCGCCGAGATGGTTGCGGTTGATGTGGCTGAACTTCTGCAGGTTGGCATCCTGGAATTCGCCGTTCTGGCCGAGTATTGTGGTGATGCAATAGCGCGTCTTGCCGCTGTCGAAACACTTCTTCTGCCGCACGACGCCATCAGTGGTCGTCCATCGTTGTCCTTCATCGTTCGGTTGGATCGTCGCGGCACCGTGTTGTTCTGGCTGTGTCGGCAAGGGCTGCCAGACCGCGTTGCACCAGGGCGCTGCCCGCACGTCGACGTTGAACGTGTCGACGCTGCTGGAGATGCTTCGTGCTGCCGTGCCGATGACTGTGATGGGATAGAGGCCTGGCGGCGTGTTGCAGGTCGTTGTCACGAAGACCGCGGACGCGCCTGGCGGCGTGACATGCGTCCCTGCCATGCCGACGGTGAGCTCGATCTTGGGATCCCAGCGCGTCGCCGAGAGTCCGACGGGTTGAGGCTCACCTGAGACGCGCTTGACCGAGACCTGTGCATTTGCAGCCGCGCCTTGGAATATCTGGGTTAGGTGAGGTTCGACGTCGATGTCGAAGACGAAGCCGGGCGTCGGGTTGATCGTCGGCTCTGTAGTCTCGAGTGGGCAGTGTTCGAACAGGCCGCTCGTCTCGGCTTGTCCGAGCATGACCTGAGCCGCATTGTCGAACTCGGGCGTGTCGATGTTTTGAATGACGACAGGATGGGAGGCGCTTACCCGGGTCAAGTTGCCGTCTTCCCGTGATATCCCTCCGCCGAAACACCCGACGTGCTCCTTGGTTGAATCTGCCACGAGCACGATGTGCGTCTGCTTGCCGTCCTTATCTTCATATTCGCACATGATGGTGGTCTGTCCCAGGTTAGGATAATCCTTGTCCCACCAGTTCCTGACAACGGTGTAGTCGCCGACCTTCTGGGGGCAGGGTATCTTCTCGAGGATATTGCCTTCGAAGCGCTTTTCCGGGTAGGTTCCCTGTTTCGGTTCCTTGAAAGATTCACGGACCGATGTAGGTGTGGTCTTCTTCTGAGACTCGGGCACGGAGCCGATCTTGACGATTTTGATGTTCATCGTGGAGTCCAGCGAGCCGTATCCGTTAGGACCTACCTTATAGGTGGCTGTCCCTTTGGAATCGACGGCCGCGGGCACTATGAAATTGTATCTGGGGAAGCGGAAATAATAGGGCACTTCGACCGTTGAGATGAGATACTTGCCAGCGTAACAGGGCACGTGTGCTCTGGATGCATCGTAATCACGCATGCTTCGTCCTATGGTTATGTTGAACCAGCTGTTGTTGTAGACGCCGCTCGCGACCCAATACATCTGGCGGTCCTCGGATAACTTGCAATCATAGTAGTCTCTGTCCCCTTTCGCGTCATAGTGCATCGTTGAGAGGCCTTCGCCGATTATCGCGTTGTATGTGAAGTAGTCATCGCTGACGTTGAAGTTGATCGTGCCTTTGCCTGAGAAGACGTCATGGATGATCTCGTCTTCGTGTAGATTGCAGGTGTCGATGCCTGAGATATCGAGCTCAAGGACCCATTCCTCAGCGATGACCATGGGGATGACCAGAAAGACTATGCTTAGAAGAACCGGCCATTTCTTGCAGGTCATGATTTGGTCGTTGTATTTGATGCTATTAAGCCTGTTGGTTGTTATCCGGAAGAGATCATCTGGTCCGTATCATCGCGCTCAGCGCTATGAAGAACGAGAGCATCATAGTCAAGATTGCTATCGCGAACATCGCTCTCTTGCTGAGAAAGAACCTCTTCTTCTTGTCGGGCATGGGTTTGAGGTGTCCTGCGCGGTTTTAAAGGTTTGGTTTGAGAAAATACTGCGGCCGGCAGGATTCGAACCTGCGAAGGCACTAAGCCACCGGATCCTAAGTCCGGCCCGTTAGACCGCTTCGGCACGGCCGCGTGTACTGCGGAAAACAGTCATCTTCTATATATTGTTATGGCACGCGATTGATAGCTGCATCTTTCAGAACTTGCTTGCCAGCTTCGCCACGTGCCTTAGGCGTCTTTCATCAGGTGCTATCGCGACCTTCTTGGCCACTCTCTCGACTTTTTTGGCGAAGTCGTTGGGGTCGAAGTTGTATTTGGAAAGGTAGTGCATGTAGAAGGGTAGTTTGAGCAGGAAGTCCTGGACGTCGTTCGGCGTTGGTTCTATGTTGTACTCGCCGAACTTGAGCTCTTTTATGTAATGGCCGTTCATTATCTGTTCAAAGTGGTCTGCGAGCGGCACGCTCAGGATTGGCTTCTTGAGGTAGAGGGCTTCGGATATCAGGCTGAAGCCTCCTCCGGTTATGACTGCTTTTGCCGAAACAAGGTCTTTGATGAATGTGGTGTCGTTGAAAGGGCAGAATTTGAGGTTGCCTTCTTTGGGTCTGGCGCCGAAGCCGTAAACTATGAAGTTCTCATCGATTTTCTTGAGTTGCCGCAACAACTTGAGGCAGGTCGGTGTTGTCTGGTAGACGAGTACGTGGTTTCCTGTCCTTGGTTTGGCTTTGACTATGGATTTCCGGACAACAGGGTGTGCCAAGGTGATGTTCTTGCCTTTGGTCGGCGGGAAGAAGAATGTGGGGATGACGTACCAGTCGGCATCGAAGGTCGCGAGTCGCGCTGTCATCTCTGCGAAGAACTTCTGTTCCTTGAATGTTTTTAGATCGAGCTTGGTTTTGTCTATTATGGATATGTTGTTGGCTGCTACAACGGGTATTCCTGCCGCTTTTCCAAGGAAGTCGGTGAAGAACTCAAAGTCTGAGATGACTACATTGGGCTTGAGCTCTTTGAATGCCTTGGCTATGGTCTGCATTGCCGGCATGAACCCTTCAGGCAGGTGTCTTATGTTCCAAAGAAGCGACTTGTTGCTGTCAAGCCGGTTCTTGTCATACACAAGGTGGAATCCTTTGATCCTGTAGACGTTCGCGTACTTCTTTGAGAAGAAGTCGAAGGCCCTGTCGCTTGTGAATATGTGGACTTCGTGGCCTTTTGATAGCAGCCATTCGATCACTGCATGGCTTCGAGTGGCATGTCCCATGCCTTCGCTCGCAACGCCGTAGACTATGCGCATCGTTCACCTCTCGCGTATTATGTAGCTATAGCCGTTATATAATTGTGACGGCATCTGATCCTATTTCCCAGCACTATATTATATTATACGGTCTCGCCAAAAACATGGCTCACAATTCTGAATCTGGAGTCCCGACCACTCCTGAGTGACACAATACCAAGGTCGTTGAATTCTGCCGTTATAGCCTTTTCGAGCGAATTCCGTGATTTTACCGTCGGGTTTTTTTCGAAAGCTTTATAACACATCCCACTAAAATCAATGCTGGACTTTCAGGCTGAGCCTGGGTCGTGAATACATACCGACGGGTATGTGTTCAAACAGCCAGATGTATCCATAGGGCAATGCCCACCGGATCTCTAAGGTTGTGAAGATAGCCAAACTAAAACACGGAGGTGTTTGGTACATGAAAAAGGGAACATTTAGGAAGATAGTTGCGTTAGGCACGGGTCTTACCATGCTCGGAGCGACTGTCTTTGGAGCCGCAGCGGCTGCTGACTTGAGTCAGTACCCAAGCCCGTTGTTCATCCAAGACGGCAAGTTCGTGGGCAACATAGTAGTCGGTAAGGCGGCCTCTACAGAGGACGTCCTCGGCGCAATCGAGCTCGCAGCCTCGCTGCAGACAGCCGCTGTCAAGGTAATTGACTCTGGCAGTTCTGGCGCGTTGACCGCAAGTGTCGACAAGGAGAACACCAAGATCGAACAGACCGGTCGCGACTTCGCCTACGGCGACAGTATGCGCGATGTCCTGGGCGCTGCAATCGACTTCTCGGACTTACCCACGCTATTGAAGCAGGGAACGTTCAAGGACAACGAAGGCAGCAACAAGGACGAGCGCACGTACATGCAGACACTCGACTTCCCAACAACAACGGGCAAGCTTGAGTACCGCGATACGGCGAACACCGTCTATGATGACGCGGCTGACAGCTACCTCTGGTTTGACAGGGGCACAGGCAAGCAGATGTACACCTACACGCTTGACTTCGACACCGGTGTCACATACGACAACACGTCCACTACGCTTGCAGCGACTGACCTCGAGAACAACGTTATCGAGATCCAGGGCAACAAGTACACCATCACGGACGTGACACTCGATGGCGGCAGGATCAACAAGATGGAACTGCTCGCTGGCGAGACTGTCGTCTGGATGACACAGGCAGAGCCTCTGAAGCGCACGATCGGCGGAACCGAACACACGGTCGCATTGACTGATGTGAACGAGGACGCAGACAAGTGTGGCATCAGCGTCGACGGCACCACAACGTGGGTCGACAAGGGCAGCACCGAGACGATCAACGGAGTGCAGATCGGCGTCACGGACGCGGTCGTAGTGCACAGCGCCGCCAAGGACACTGACGTATGTCAGGTCAATGTCGGAGCGACGAAGATCACCCTGCAGCAGAACGACTACGTGAAGAAGGACAGCACCGATATCGACGGTTCGAAGTCAGTCTTCAAGTTCGACAACACTGCCACAGCGGCTCGATGGGACGGTTTCAACATCACGTACATCCCTGCGGACGACAAGATCTTCCTCAAGGCAGGTACGCACCAGGTTGATCCAGTGTTGGAGAACTTCCAGTTCGACTTCGCAGGAATGACCCGTGTTGATGAGACCTTCCAGTTCGATGGCGGATCCTCGCCTACGTTGCAGTTCAAGAACTACGACGGCAAGGAAGTGACCATCGAGTGGAAGACCATTGAGACAGCCACAAGGGTCGTGCTAGGTACAGACAGTGACAGGCGCTTGCTTATCGACGGCGACAAGTTCAAGTGCGGCACTGACTACACTGCATGCGAGAACCAGCAGTTGTTCTACGTGACCTCTGGCCATGTATTGCACATCTTGGAGATAACGAAGGTTGACGACACGAACAGCAAGGTCAACCTGCGCGACCTCACCTATGGTGTGGACTACAAGGACAAGTCGTTCGTAGTCGACGGCGCAGCACACCCGATGGACCTTGGTTCACTAGGAACCTTGACGATGTCCATCAGCGACGCTGGTGTCATCGAAAACTTGAATCTTGGCGACGCAGCGCACAACGCAGCGTACACCCAGTACAAGGGCTACGTGAACTTGCAGCAGGGCGGTAGCGATCTGGCCAACATCTTGTTTGACGTGACCAGCAACGCGACAGGCGTCAACGCGACGTTCAGCGCTCCGTCGTTCAAGGTAGTGGAGAAGGTCTCCGCGACCATGACCGATGGAACAGCCAACTACGCGTCGTGGCTTGTCAACGCGAGCTACGACACGAGCGACAGGCAGTTCAACTGGAACAAGCCAGTCATGTTGACTGGTGCCATGTGGAACAGCACGTCGGGCATCGAGAAGACTGACAGCGACCGCGACACCAAGTACCTGGCTGATGAGTGGGGCACGATTGTCGAATACGACACGTCGAGCAACACTGACGGCCACGGTAAGATCATGGTGCCGAAGGACCAGGCGTACGGTAACGCGTTCATCTCCAAGGTGGGCGCAATCGTTTCGACTGGCACAGGCGTCGGCGTGAGTCAGATACAGCAGATCCAGGTCGGAACTGCCAAGCTCGACACCGATATCACCGATGTGGCGGCACAGAACCTGCTCGTCGTCGGTGGTCCGTGCGCGAACAACGTCGCTTCGACCCTGATGGGCAGCCCCTCGGACTGCGCAGCAGGATTCGTCGCCGGTGAGGCCATCCTCAAGCTCTGGCAACAGCCTAACGGCAATGTTGCACTGCTAGTGGCTGGTTACGCCGCTGCCGACACGCGACGCGCGTCCAAGGTCCTTGCGAACTACAAGGACTACACGTTGTCTGGCGCTGAGATGAAGGTCAAGGGTACAACCATGTCCGACATCACAGTGTCCGCTGTGACCGCGTAAGAACCAAAATTTTTTTCTTTTTTTTCTTTCTTCTTTAAGTTGATTACTTGATTTTCTTGGAGCTCTAGATAACTGTGTGATTCAACACGTGTGGCGCACGGCGAGACGGGGGTTGCCCCATTCGGGGTGCAACGAAACGGAGTTTCGTGCACACGAAGGCTTTGCCTTCGTTGTGGCGAGTAGGACGTGGCATAGGCCACGGCCGTCGTGCCGCCAAAATCGTCAGCTATGACTAATTGTGTTGCATAATCTACGCCAGCACCACCATAATCAATAAAAGCGGTGGTTTCAACCCTGTTCGTGGGGGATTATGGCAGACGAAGAACCGCGCGTTACGTATGAGTTCCTGTACGAGCTTGTGCGCCGCGAGAAGAGCAAGGAGGAGCTGCAGAAGCTTGATGATAGCTATCTTGCTGGGCTACTGGTGTTTTTGCGCGAGCAGGACGGCCGCATGACTTCTACCGGTCCTAAATCCGATCTTTTCGCTATCAGCGAACGCGACCAATTGATGGTCCAGTCGCAGAACACGCGCCGCCTTGTGCGCGAGCTTTACGAGCGCAGGGAACGCAAGGTCGTGGACCTGGCGCTCAATAGGAGCCGCACAGGCAGCGATTTGATCGACACCAGCAATCTCATACCTGAGGAGAAGGCGCTTTTCGACATGCTTGTCACGAGCCTTGATGCCTTCCGTCGGGGCATATTAGGTAACATGCTCGCCTTGAAGGAGCCTGAACGCGCGCTTGTCGGCATCAGTGTCACGGCGCCAACGCCAGTGTCGGCTCACCGCAAGCAAAGCGTCGCTACCGTGACTTCGATAAATGAGAATGATATCGAGATGGGCATAGGATCGTCTCAAGCTCCTGAGTCATCTTCAGTGGCCGCTAACTCGAAACCAGGCCACAAGAGGATAAAGTTCACGCAGCCTGTCGAGCAGTTCGTCGGCCAGGAATTGGAGCTTTACGGGCCTTTCCAGCCGGGCGAAGAGGCTGAGCTGCCCGAGACGGTGGCTGAAGTGCTTCTGGCGCAGAACAGCGCTGTACAGGCATAGTTCGAATGGGCTTCAGATAATCCGCACGTCTTCTTCTCCGTCGAAATCACGGTCGCGTGTCAAGAAAACGGCTTTCCGTTCTCGTGTTATGGCCAGGTGCATGGCGTCTATTATGCCGAATTTGGGGTGTGTTTTCTTGCGTTCGTTCTTCAGCTGCCCGGCGATTGTCGCTGAATTGAAAGTCAATGGCAATATTATGCCCTTGCTTCTTATGAAGTGCAGCGGTTCATTGGGGTCAAGGCCTTTTCGCTTCAACACGTCCGAGATCTCGGCGATCGCAAGCACTGTCGTCGCGATGCCTTCCTCCTCGATGAGTTGCTTCGCCTGTTCGTTGCCCCCATCAAGGTAGTCGAGCCAGACCGAGCTATCGACGACGTATCGGAAGTTCACGATCCTCACCACGGTGTTCTTTCTTCCATCCGATGTCCTTGCCCTTGCCCCATCCGTACATCGTGGTCGGTATGTCGAGGTGTTCTGAGGCGAGTTTCTTGACCACGTCATCGAATGACGCTGCCTTCTCTTCGTCCTTTATGGTGTCGAGCATCTGCTTTGTCGCGTCCGATACCATTATCGTTGTTGCCATTTCTATGATTATAATCTATAACTATAATAAGTTTTCCATCTGGCTCTGCCCGTCGGCAAGGGCGCCGACTTTAGGCACAACCTTTTTAAACCCCTCACTATCCCCGAACTCCATGAAACTGCCAAAGACGAGGAATACGTATTGCCCGACGTGCAAGAAGCACACCGAGCACCGTGTCCTTCAGGCCAAGAGGAAGACGCCCAACACGGCGCACCCCATGAGCTATGGTGGCAAGCTGCGCGCCAAACTGCGTGGCAGGATGGGCTCAGGCAACCTGGGCCGTTATTCCAAGCCACCGGTCAGCAAGTGGAGCATGGCAGGCAGAAAGACCAGCAAGAAAGTGGACCTTCGCTTCGAGTGCAGCAAGTGCAAGAAACAGCACATAGCAGGCAAGTCCTGGCGCGCCAAGAAGGTGGAATTCAAACAATGAGACCGATCAAAGACTCCAGCAGCCGCTTCATCAAGATACGCTGCCCCAAGTGCAAGAATGAGCAGGTCGTCTACGGCAAGGCAAGCACCACGGTGCACTGCCTTATCTGCCAGAAGACGCTCGCCGAGCCTACTGGTGGCAAGAGCAGGATCAAGGCGCGCGTGTTGGAGGTTCTGGTTTGAACGCAAACCTTGAAGAACTCATGGCCGTCTTCCCGCTTCTCTTTAACGACAATCCGCGTGAACCATTGCGCATCCAGGTCGGTGGACGGGAGGCGGTGATTGATTTGCCACGAGGAAGCGTCTTCAGGGCAGAGGCGGAGATTGCCGCAGGTCATGTCTCGGATCAGCTCAAGATGATCATGGAACATCCGAACATAGGCGTTTATGTCAATGATATGATGATCATGACCGGCAAGCTGCATGTAGTCGACGGCTATGCTGACATCAATATGGGGAAGAAGATCATCGACGTCGGCTATCAAGTGGTGCAGGTGCTTGACTGATGCTGCTACGACGTGAAGGATTGCCGGACGATGACGAACTCGTGCTTTGCACGGTGACTGGCGTGCAACCGCACTGCGTCTTCGCGCGTCTTGACGAGTATGACAAGACGGGTCTTATCCACATCTCGGAGATCGCCCCTGGCCGTATCCGCAACATCCGTGAGTACGTCGAGGAAGGCAAGAAGGTCGTCTGCAAGGTATTGAGGACGGACAAGGAGAAGGGCCACATCGATCTGAGCCTGCGTCGTGTCAATGAGAAGCAGAAGCGCCTCAAGCTCAATGCGATAAAGCAGGAGCTCATGTCGGAGAAGATCCTCGAGCAGCTCTCTTTCAAGAACAAGGTCAAGGTGCAGGACTTGTACAACAAGGTCACTGACATCATTTTCAATAAGTATCCTAATCTTTTCGACTGCTTCAAGGATGTCGCCGAGGGCAAGGTCACGCTTGAGGCGCTAGGTATCGACAAGACATTGGCCAAGGAGATCACCGATGTCGTCAAGGATCGCCTTGTCGCAGAGGAGATATCTGTCAAGGGTGATCTGCACTTGCGCAGCACAGCGGCCGATGGCGTCGCCCAGATCCGCGAGGCGCTCACAGGCGCCGAGGACGTGGACAAGGCGGTGAATATCCGCTATCTCGGAAACGGCACCTATCACGTGAGCGTCACTGCCGAGGATTACAAGACAGGCGAGAAGATCCTCAAGTCAGCCACGGACCACGTGCTCGACTTCGCCAAGAAGCACAAGATGACCGCCACATTCGACAGGCAGGAAAGCTGAACCTCGTCTTCGACAGATTCTTAAACCCCTTTCACAATAGGAAGGCCATGAAGCACATACAACTATGCACTTCCTGCGGCATGTTCACGATGATGCCTCGCTGTCCTTCGTGCGCGAAGACCGCCATTACGACCTGGCCTCCGAAGTATTCTGTCGACGACAAGTACGCTGCATTGAGGCGTAAGGCCAAGGCCATGGTCGGTGTCTGATGGCTTGGACTGCGCGTTGGGTGGGAAAGCGTCCTTCTGCGCAGCGGGCAGTGCTTGTCGAGGGTTTGCCGGGCATAGGCAATGCGGGCAAGGTCGCTGTGGATTTCCTTATCGACACCATGCGCGCCAAGAAGATCATGGAATTCGAGTCGCAGCAGATGCCGCACAGCGTCTTCGTCAACGAGCGCGGCCTGGTGGAACTGCCGCGCATCAGCATGTACGCTGTCGAGCGCGGCAGGCTGCCTCTGCTTCTTTTGATCTCAGGTGACGTCCAGCCTGTCAACGAGGAGTCTTGCTATGACTTCTGCGAGACTGTGCTCGAGGTCTGCAAGGAGCTTCAGGTCGAGGAGATAATCACCTTGGCAGGGATCGGTTTGCGTAACGTGCCCAAGAAGCCGAAGGTGTACGTGACAGGCACGACCAAGGATGTCGTCAAGCCTTATCTGAAGTTCAATGTCAGCACGAACATCTACGGCACTGTGGGGCCGATCATAGGCGTGTCTGGTGTTTTGTGCGGTCTTGCCGGCAGGGAGAAGTTCCCGTCAGTCGCGCTTCTTGTCGAGGTGTTCGGCCACCCGCTTTATCTTGGTGTGCGTGGGGCGAAGGAGCTTCTGCGCGTGCTGAACTCGAGGCTCACTCTCAAGTTGAATTTCAAGGAGATCGAGAAGGAGATCGAGACCCTGGAGTCAGAGCTGACCGACAAGGCCCAGGACATGAGCGTCCCGCCAGGGCCTTTCGGCCGCATACGAAAGCAGGGCGAGGACTTGAACTATATCGGATAATCGCAAAGAGGTGCAGTGATGTCGGAGATCAAGAAGATATTCGCACGCGAAGTGCTTGACAGCCGTGGCAATCCTACGGTCGAAGTCGATGTCTACACCCGTGACCACATGGGCAGGGAGATGGTGCCGTCCGGCGCTAGCACCGGCGCGCACGAAGCTTTGGAGCTTCGTGATGGCGGCAAGCGGTTCAGGGGTCTTGGCGTCGAGAAGGCAGTGCGCAACATCAACAAGGTCATAGCGCCCAAGCTCATAGGCCACGATTCGACCCATCAGTCAGAGATCGACGACATAATGTTGAATCTGGATGGCACTCCGAACAAGGCCAAGCTCGGCGCTAACGCGATACTTGGTGTGAGCCTTGCCTGCGCGCGTGTGGCTGCCGCTTCAGAGGAGATGCATATGCATGAGTATCTTGGCCAGCTCGCCGGCAACAAGGATTTCCGGCTTCCCGCTCCTTTCATGAACATAATCAACGGCGGCAAACATGCCGGCGGCAACATCGAGTTCCAGGAGTTCATGATCGTTCCCATGGCAAAGGACTTCCACGAGAGTGTTCGCATCGCTAGCGAGGTCTATCACGTGCTTAGGGAGCATCTCAAGAAGAACTATGGGGTCGAGTCCGTCAACGTCGGCGATGAGGGTGGTTTCGCGCCGCACTGCCACGGTGGCGCCGAGGGCGTGAAGCTTTGCACTCTGGTGCAGGAGCCTTTGGACATGCTCACCAAGGCAGTCGACGCCCTGGGCTATGGCAAGGAGATAAAGTTCGCCATCGATTGCGCGTCGACGAGCTTCTATGAGAAGGGGAGATATCTTGTCAGGGGCAAGAGGATCGACGGCAATGATCTGCTGGGTATATACGAAGAGCTTTGCGAGAATTATCCTATCGTGAGCATCGAGGATCCATTCATGGAGGAGGATTTCGAGATGTTCGCTGCCATGACGAAGAAGCTCCGCAAGAGGATACAGATTGTCGGTGATGATCTCACAGTGACCAACACACAGCGCATACACAAGGCCATCGAGCACAAATCCTGCAACTGCTTGCTTCTGAAAGTCAACCAGATAGGTTCGTTGAGCGAATCGCTCGAGTCGGCGCAGCTCGCGATGAAGCACGGCTGGAATGTGATGGTCAGCCACCGCAGCGGCGAGACAGAAAGCCACTTCATAGCGGATCTTGTCGTCGGCATGGGCACGCAGCAGATAAAGAGCGGCGCGCCCTGCAGGGGTGAGCGCACGGCGAAGTACAACCAGTTGTTGCGCATCGAAGAGCAACTCGGATCGAAGGCGAAGTTCTGCAAGCGTGACTGCTGGCTCAAGTAGCTGATTTTTATCGGTTTATCTTCTCTTCAGCGGTCCGCGCACCACTATCATCACGTCAGCGACATTGGTCCCTGTCGGGCCTGTCATTATCTGGTGCTTGCCTAGTTTCTTGAAGAATGTGAATGTGTCGTTGTCTTCCAGTGCCTTGCCCACGTCTAGCTTTTTCTTGTGCACCGCGTCCAGGCTTTTCTCGTCTACAATCGCGCCTGCGGCATCCGAGTGGTCGATGCCGTCAGTGCCCATCGACGCCAGCGCTATGTTCTTCTGCGTCGAAAGGGCTGCCATGGCGGCCGCCGCCAATTCCTGGTTGCGTCCGCCCTTGCCTTTGCCCGTCACTTTCACGGTCGTCTCTCCCGCGGCGATCAAGACACTGCCTGCTTCTTGCGGCGCTTTGGCGACCAGCATCGCTGAGACCTCGCGCGCCTCTCCTTGGATGTGCGTGTCGAGTACAGTCGCCTCGAGTCCGAGTTCCTTTGCGGTGTCGACCATCGCGTCGACCGCGTTCTTGTTGGTGAGCAGCATCACGTTGTTGGCTCGGTTGAACCGGTGTTGTTCCTTCGGTGTCTCCCTCAAACCAGCGGCGGCCACGTGGTATTTCTTGAGTATTCTCTTTGCTTGGCCTACGGTTGTCTCATCAAAAACAGTCGGTCCTGACGCGACGAACGAGGGGTCGTCTCCGACGACATCGGACAATATCAACGACAGGACCCGTGAGGGGTATGCTTTCGCGGCGAGGTTGCCGCCTGCCAATGCGTAGAGGTGCTTGCGCACCGTGTTGATTTCCTGTATGTTAGCGCCTGACTTGAGGAGCGCCTGCACTGTCTTTTGCGCGGATGATTGGGATGCGTGCGGGTCTGCCATGAGGACAGAACCTCCGCCCGAGATCAAGCATATTACGAGTGTGTTCGTGCCTCCGTTCGCGATCAGTTTTGCTATCGCCTTTGCTCCGCGTTGGTTGGTGGCGGATGGCAATGGATGTGTTCCTTTGATGAGATTGATCCGCTTGAGGCTTTTCGGCGTGACACCTATCACGACGCCATCGTTTATCCTCTTCCCGAGCTTGCTCTCGACCGCGGCTGCCATCATTCCCGCGGCTTTGCCCGCGCCTACGACTATGATCTTCTCGAAGAAGTTGAGGTTGACTGTCTCGTCGCCTACGCGCAGCGTGTTGCCCTCGACGATTATCTTGTCGTCGAGTATCTGCTCTGCATTGCACGCATCTATGGCTGCATCCAGCATCTTGAGCGCCGCCGTCCGTTCAGGCGTTGTCGCGAGTTCGCGGAAATTCTTGATGTGCATGATTGTCCGATATTATTGCCGTATTAAAATCTATGCGACGCAACACTTAAATACGTTCATGAGCCTGTCTATCTCTGAAAAAGATGGTGCGAACGATTGTCGTGGGATGTTCGAACGGTGTTGACCTAGGTCGGTCTATCGCCCGTCGTCTTGGCGTCCCGTTCTCACCGCTTCTCACGCAGAGATTCCCTGATGGTGAATTGAAGATCAAGTTCTCAGTGCCGCTTGGCAAGAGACACATCATACTCGTGCAGACTTTGCATCCTCCCAATGAGGAGTTGATGGAGCTTGTCTTCGCGATCCATACGGCCAAGGAGCTCGGCGCGAAGGTCACTGCTGTCGTCCCTTACATGGCCTATCTGCGGCAGGACAGGCGTTTCCATCCTGGTGAGTGCAAGAGCAACAGCATAGCAGCGGGTCTGTTGTCGGCAGCCGATTGTGTCGTCACGATAGATCCTCATCTTCATCGCGTCAAGCACCTCAAGGAGATCTTCCATAAGCCAGTCATCACGCTCTCTGCAAATTCCTTGATTGCTACTTTCATCAAGAAGCATTATCACAAGGAGATAATAATCGGTCCTGATGAGGAATCTTATCAATGGGCGAATCGCATCGCAGAGCAGGTAAAGGCGCACGCTGTCGTTCTCAAAAAGAAGCGCTTCGGCAGCCGTAAGGTGAGCATCAAGATCAAGGGCGACGTCGATATCAAGGGCAAGACTGTTGTCATCGTCGACGATATAATCTCGAGCGGCCACACTATGATGGAGACCATAAAGGAGTGCAGGCGTCTTGGCGCAAAACGGGTCATCTGCATAACGGTGCACGGCATCTTCGCTGAGGACGCGCTGAGAAAGATCAGGAAGCTCGGCGCGACGGTCCACGCGACGAACACGGTGCAGAACGATGTCGCTGATATCGATGTGGCAGGAATCATTGCAGATTCGCTTAGATAGCGTTGGCGTGGAATCCTAGAACTTCTTCTTCATCTGTCCTGGCAGAAGCTCTTTCACGATGCGTTTTCCTTGGAAGAACGCGGTGAGGACTTCCTGCTCGCAGCATACTTTTCCGCCGTGGATGTGTTTGTGATTGAACGCGATGCAGCTGTGTTTCTCGCCTTTCTCAGGAAGGAAGTCCAGGTCGACTTCGACGTCCTTGTCCTGCGGGTTCTCGAGCGCCATCATCTGCTTGTTGGTGAGTTTCTGGTACCATTTTCGCAATGGCCGCATGGAGTTTCCATGGCAGGATATGGCGACGTTGCAGGGATGCACTTTCAGGAATATCTCGAGTTCACGGATGAATGAATATACCCGTTTCTCGACCAGCTTTATGTTCTCGCCGCCAGGTATGGTCGTCGCGTAGCCGCGGTGTATGCGCTGCCAGCGCTTCTCGCCGTACATCTTCGCGGCGCTCACCTTGCTCTTGCCTTGCAGGTGTCCGTAGCTGCGTTCTATCAGACGGTCGTCGATGATTGTCGGCACGTTCTTGCGCTTTCCAAGCACTATCTTGAGCGTGTCTCTGGCGCGTTTCCTGCTGCTCGTGAAAGCTACATCTATGCGTTCTCGTGCCAGCATCTTCGCTATTTTGTGCGCCTGACTCTTTCCTTGGGCTGTCAATGCCGGATCCCTCCAGCCAGAGAATATCATGCGCTTGTTGTCTGTGCTCTGCGCATGCCTGAATATGAATATCTTGCACCTCATGTGTCTTCCATTGTCAAACGGCTATAAAAGGGTTCTGTCGCTTGCGGTTCTGTCAATACTATACTGCCGTAGCGGTATTCTTTTAAAC
>JAGVQG010000003.1 GCA_020051845.1 archaeon
AAGTTCTGCCCTCGTGGTATCATTAATATCACCTCTTTCAGGCATTAGAGAACACAACCCCCTAATAAATATTTCGGATATTAATGAGAGATGCTATAAGGTGTTGGTTGGTTATGAGCTTTCAGGCCCAGTCTGGACCCGTCTTGAAAGGACAGAAGATGCGAAGGCATAATCCGCCCCGATGTCGTGGGGCTTACGGATTAAGTTCGCAAGCCTCCGTTGGGAGACATCGCTCGGTTAGAAAGCATACAGGGATTCGTGCTTGATTGCAGGAATCTAAGAAATGAAAAGAGATGGTTGTTAATCAAACTTTCGGTTTCCATTGATGACGAGAATATGGCTGATATGCTATCCCGAAGGAGCACTTGGATTGTTGCCGCGTGTGACAAAATTCACGCCCATCGTTCGTAAAGTACTTATAATCTCAATAGGCATAATGCATTGATGGCAATAAAGCTAATAGCATTTGATTGGGGCGGCGTTTGTGCTCAGTACAAACTTGATCTGTTCGAATCATTCGTCACTCTCAATGATTGTCCTGCGACCCGTGTCGCTCCTTATTTTGATAAGCACAAACCTGATTTTGACAGGGACCGTATGACTGAGGAACAATTCTGGAATGGCTTAAAAGACACGCTAGGATTCAAAGGTCCTTGGACGGTCCTCGCATCGAATAACAAGAAGAATCTTCTTGTCGATTGGGTGCTTCTAGATACCATCCGTCAATTTAGTCCTCAGGTTAAGACTATCATCTTATCGAATATGGACAAAACCTCTATCGATGCTATCCGTTCTGAGGTCCATTTGAAGGATTATTTCACGAGGACATTCTTTTCATCAGAATTAAAGTCGGGCAAACTAGACGATTCTGTTATACGAATGATTTGCGACGAGTTCTCAGTAATACCCTCGGAAATACTATTCATTGATGATTTTGAAGGTAATACTAAGAATGCCAAACAAAAAGGCATGAACGTGATTCTTCACACCGACAAGAAGGACACACTAACAAAAATTCATCAGATTCTACGAAAGTAGACGCGATTCTAGACCATCGACTTTCGCATTGAATTCATGTCCTGTGCCTTTTATAAAATAATTGAACCACGTAAGCGCCTCACCGACAATCGTCCGCTCAAGGCTTTTCCTTGCCACATTAGATAGACCATCATAGTGCGTCTCGAACATCCCGCACAAGATGGCCTCTTTCTGCCAGTAACTTATCTCATGGCCCCTATGTCGCTTCAAAACATCGCTGAAACCCGGGCAACAATCAAGATTTGCCTTGTGTCTCGATTTGTTCACCCACTGAAAATACTGATTAATAAGAGCACACCGCAAGGCATCAGGAACAGGCGAAGCAACTTGTTCCGTCAAACTCAACACACCTGCATAATCAAGATCATAGAGTTCCGTCCTGCTGTGAAAGTTCTCATATGACTTCCGACTATCCTCATCACGACCGGCCAGGATGTCTCTTACAATCATAACTTCACGCCGCGGATTAGTGATTAATGGCACAGGCAAGAAAGTCTTGGCATGTTTTCCTAGACGAACCTGAATATCAGTGCCAAAATTCATATCGTCATCAGTATCATCACGTCGTATAGTATCCACACCTCCTGCCTGTGCGCATATACGAGGAGCCACTGCAAAATTTCGTCCAACAGGCATAATCCCATCAAAATATGGGAAATCATCACCATGTATCCCTTGGCCATGATGCACAGCCTCGCGGCATGTGCAGAACAATTTCAAAGCAGGGGATAATGCCATTAGTTGTTCAGGATATCTTATCTCGCCCTGTACCAGTCGCATTGGATCTCGCCCGAATGCCGCCCGATACTGCGCAAGATATGTTGATGGAATCGACATTGTATCACCTTCGTTACTCACAATTATCTGACGGTCGATATCACCTTCCGTTCTAAGAGCAAGATACAGACAATAGTCCATACCATATTTACGAGCTCGGCCCAATGATGCTAAACGTGCATCGAACAATTTTGGCAACACATGAATATTCTGCCTATCTTGCTTATATTCCAGTAGAAGACCGACTGCCTTCTCCAAACGACCTTTATTCCAACCATCCCTCGCCTTGTTCCCATAACAAGGCATATTGACTACGAAACACAAGTCATACTGATTATGCATACTGTTACCATCATAATCACTTTGCGCATCATACAGTGAAACAATGTTGCCTAAGTTTGACTCCTCATTGAATGCAGGGATGAATATGTGTATCCGTTTCTCGTCCTTTATTTCCGACTTGTTCAATACCGCAAATCGTTCTAGTTCTTCGACATACTCACGAGGTTGACCGTCAAAATAACATTTCAACACGTCCCTTGTTGGAGCAGTCATCGATGCCAACGACTCCGACAGATCTGGCGAGTAACGTAGTTGAGGTGAAACCCGTGCGACTGCCATCAACTCATCTTTAAGCAGGTTAGCCATAGTTCAAAGCAACAGCTCCTCTATATTTTGATCGGGGATCGTTTTCGGTAGCGACTCAATCCACACAGCAGCTCTATCCACGAGTTGTTCTGGTCTAAGGTGAGCGTCCAGAACATATCTGCTTCCGGTCCCAAACGTTTTGTCATAATAACGTATTTGATGCTCGACAAACTCATCCTCACGATCAGAAAGCGTGACATTATCAACCGCCTCGCTACCAAACCGCGTAACACGTTTTTTGAAATCGCGTTCTTTTCTCGAGAAGTATTCATCGATGCCCATTCGTAGAAGAATACACCAAGGAACGAATAAATTACCACTGCCTAAATACTTCCTGGTTAGTTTGTGCTGGTGTGTGCGATTGCCAATTCGATAGGTGTTTTCTCGTGCATACGACCAAGCGAGTCCTGAGATGAAGCTCCTGTCAGCTACAACCGGTGCGTTATGCGAGAGCGCTAGTGCTTCTGCACATCGCTGAAATTCTTGTTGCAGGAACCATTGATCGCTCGCGTTAGCATCAGCAGTATTCTTAGGAAAGGCGGGAAAATTTCTTCCGTGTTCGAATTTGTCGGCGAGTTCATAGAGGCGCGAGAAACCGTGTCTTTTCAAGTTCTCCGTCAGAGTGGTCTTGCCTGCGAAGCTTATTCCTTCAATCGCCACTATTGGTAGCATGTTCAGTCACCCATCTGTTGCATTCTTGCATAAGGAATTCTGATGTCTTTGGTAGGATTGGCGAATTCTTGAACGACTCCGCATGTACGGTCATAATGCCGACTAGTGATTTCTGATCCGCTCGAATACCTGGTTTCGGATTTTCGAGAATATCTGCTATCTCATCGACAGAGTCTGGTTTTCGGAGCAGTTCCCCTCGTTCGAGAATGTAGTCTTGCATCGATCTCGAACCGTTAAGATGCATCATAGCTGATGCGCTCCGAGTGGAATAATCAGGCAGGTACATTCCTGCACCCAGAGCAGCAATGTTTTTTGCGGCTTCATCCTCCCAAGAGAGTATCGGTGGTGAGAATATAGGGATACATCGAGAAGTCAGCGCTTCTGCAACCGTCACGCCACTCGCTTTTGTCATCACATATCTCGCAGCGCCCATTAGTTCGGATGGATCTTGAATGAAACCGTGCGTCTTGACCTTTGGATATCTCTTGGTGATTGCATTACGCAGTGTGTCATTCCTGCCACATACCACTGTAACATCAGGCCATACCTCCTGCATAGCAATGAAATCCATAATCGTTTCCAAGTGTCCGAAACCATCCGCCCCACCCATAACGAGCAACGAATCCGATTTCTTTCTATTCTCGGCGAAGCCCTTGCGTACCGGAATACCTGTAATCAGCAATCTTCCATCAAGTTCTGATGTGATGTCCGTGGTTGGGATGGCACCGCAATAATAGTCAATGTAAGGGTGCGTCACCACAGGAAACGCAGTGAAATCCGTGTGCACACTGACAAGCGGGACTTGACATCTTGTTTTCAGTTTTCTCTCGGCAAGGCAGTATGATGAATAGGGATGTGTCGAGATAACTGCATCATATCTCCCAAGGTCCAACTCCGTATCCAACTCCTCGGCCAGTGCATCGAGTAGTTTTCTGTCACGCAGGAATAATGGGACATCTTTGACACCTTGAGCTGCGAAGTCCCTAAACAACGTGAAAAGCCGGTCAACAACCGCATTCTTGTTACTCCACATACCATAAATGCACGTTCCGTATCCTCGTGTCTTCAATGCTGCAGAGAGGGCATCGACCGCAGCATAATGTCCCGACTTATGATACCCATATACAAGGAGGACGTTACTCATTTTCTAAGCACCTGATCGCCCAACAGCAAGACATCAATTCCTGATGCCTCGAATGTGCGTATGGCGTCTTCAGGAGTGCATGCTATTGGTTCGCCATTGATATTCAGCGAAGTGTTCAACAGGACCGGAACGCCCGTTCGCTCTTTGAATGCTTCAATCAGAGAATAGAACGAAGGATTCTGTTGCCTGGTCACTGTTTGAATACGCGACGTTCCGTCTTCATGAACAGTGGCAGGAATCGATTTCTTCGCGAGATCTGTTGCAGTGAATGTTTGCGTCATGAATGGCGAGTCAAACGCGCCCACGAAGTAGTCGCGCACATCCTCAGCCAGTATCGCGGGTGCAAATGGTCGGAATCCTTCTCTGAATTTCACTTTGGCATTGATTATGTCTTTCATAGATGCAAGCCGAGGATCAGCAACAATACTCCTGTTTCCTAACGCACGAGGACCAAACTCCATCCTGCCGTTGAAAACGCCAACAATCTCCCCATTAACCAATGCATCCACAACAATCGAATAATCCTTACCGATCTTTACTGCTTTCAACCCAGATGCAACTATTGCTACTTCAATGCGTTCATGCCCATACTGGGGACCAAGATAGTAGTTCGAAGCAGGTTGACGATGAGTCCACGGTTCGGATCTGAAGCAGCAACACAGCGCCGCACCAATTGCCGTCCCTGCATCATTTGATGCTGGCTGGACAAAGAGTCGCTCGATACCTGTCCGTTCTCGTATTGTCTGATTCGCTAAGGCATTGAGTGCCACGCCGCCAGCCATACATAGATCTTTCACATTTGTTCTTTCCGTGAGGCTCCTCACCATATGAACCAATATTTCCTCAGTCGTCTGCTGCAATGCATATGCTATGTCGGCATGTCTTTTTTCGAAAGGCTCATTTTTACTTCTGGAAGGACCGAGTTCTCTTGTAGTCCTATCATCCCATTCTGGCCTGATGCCCTTACAGAAAAGAAGCAAATCTCTATTGAGCGTGAATTTGCCGTCAGGCGTTAGTATGTAGAGTTCTTTGAAGAATGGAATGTAGCTAGCGCCACCATATGCTGCGAGTCCCATTACTTTGTATTCATCACTATTCGGCGTGAATCCAAGATATTTTGTGAACGACTGATAGAGCTTACCTAGGGAGTCGGGAAATTTGATAGAATCTACCCTTGTGAGATTGTTTCCTTCTCCCAGATACATTGTTGTGCTATCCCATTCGCCAATGAGGTCAACAACCAACACATTCGCCCTGTCAAATTGTGACATCAAGTATGCGCTTGCAGCGTGTGCATCGTGATGATCCACAGTAACGAATTCCGCTTGTTGAAATAATGCACCACTACGCAACTGCGTTTCGTGCAATCCCTCTGCAATTTTCCTTTCTACTCCACTCGCACTATGGAAAGCAGCTTCAATATCATCCTGCGTCCCCCCTCGGTTCAGGATTGCCCTGACTTTGTCAGATGCTGTGAGGATATTGAATTGTAACGATTCGTAATACCTCTTTGATGGGTTGAAATAATAGCCTACAGCAGCAACATCTTTCTCAGAAACACCTGTTGTTTCAAGACAGAACTCGATAGCGTTCGATGGGTATTTTCCTGTGTGCTTCTCGCGATTAAAACGTTCCTCTTCAGCAGCAGCGAGTACCTTACCCCCAACAACTAGGGCTGCCGCAGCGTCGTGCGAGTTCACTCCCGAAATTCCCAAGTATGCGTTTGCCATCAAGTCCCCCTCATATTTACTTTAGAATCAGTAGATTCATAACGCTTCGCGCCACTATTCCGGAAATCTTCCGGGACATTCTGTGTTGCGTTGTCGTACGCTTCTCGCGTGATGAATTCGTATTTTCTTAGGAGATCGAGTTTTTTCCTGTATCGGTCGTCATTCGTCTCCTGAGAGTTGGCAAGATGACGTATAGTGTCTGTTGCTACCAAAGTCTTCTCTACGGTACACGCAATGTCCTCTTCCAGACTTGTCGATGCATATGGCGACACGTAACCATGCTTCGGACCATACTTCTTCATGTGTGCCTCAGCGGCCAGATCATCAAGTTCGATACCCTTCACGATGACTCCCAACGACCTTGCGCCTGGACGTGGCGTTTGCCCTCCTATAGCCAACGGACACTGGACATTATCCTTCCACTCATCCAATCGTGGCGCGGCAGGTGTGAGCGTCCCATAACGAATACCTGCAATGGCTTTCCACTCAGTCTCGAACGCATTCCTTCTACCCTCTCCCATCATTTGATCCAGATGCTTGTGATAGATATGAGCGATTTCATGAGGAACAGTGGTAGCGTAGAAGCCATTCGCTAGTTCGCTCTCTCGCAAGACGACCGTCTTGTTATCTGAAGAGGCGAAGCCCACGGCCACTTTCCCAAGCACTATGTGCTCGTCACGATGCGTCCCAACGTTCACAGCATCGAATTCTTCATCAGGCAAGACTAATAGCATCTCTCATTAATATCCGAAATATTTATTAGGGAGTTGTGTTCTCTAATGCCTGAAAGAGGTGATATTAATGATACCACGAGGGCAGAACTTTC
>JAGVQG010000023.1 GCA_020051845.1 archaeon
GAAACGCAGCAAAAATAGGCGCACCCAAAAGATACATCGGAAAACGAGCAGTAGTAATCATCCTAGAGAACTAGACTAATTGTGCAACACTGCAGTTTTGAAGCGCAGGCGGCGAGAAGGAGAAACAGGACAACGATCAGATAACGACCATTACCCATTTTCAGCCTCAATTATGTCCTGGACGTTGACTATCCTGTTGTTCTTATCGTCCATTATCCTGTTGCAGGCGAAATTCACCCAGCAATCGATGAATGTGAAATCCTGCAAAGAATCATGGTTCAATGTGTCGAACGCGAAGATGTAGTATTTCCTGTCGGTCCTTTTGGCGAACTCCAATGGCAAACGCATCTTCGCATCGACAGAATATTTCGATATGACCCCGTTGTTCTGACCGACCTTAGTCGTGACGAGGAGACCGACGATCTTCGCGTGATAGAACCTGTTGAGCGCACCCATCACGCGCTTCCTGTGGCTGAGCACGGCTTCTTTTCCAAGCTTCGCGAGCTTTCTACTGATTGGATTGTAGACAAAAACAGGCTTATCGTCCGCTTCAAGCGCGACGCGCACTGGATGGAACTCACCAGTGCCGACATAGAGGAAGGCGTCGACATCATCGCAGAGCTTCTTCACATTATCCACGCGACAGCCAAGCACCTGGCCGACCAAAACACTGCCAGGCAACTGCGCAAGCACATCCTTGATCCTGTGCAGATGCTGGATCGTGGTGCAGACACCGATGCGACCCTTAAGTTCGGCAAGCGCGGCCTTCGAAAGCCTGACATCAACGTCAGAGACAGCGTTCACGAACATGGTCTTCATACAAGAATGGCCGAAATCTAGGTATTTAAGCGTAACGAAGAAAATGTTGGAGAATTCCCGAAAAACTCGATAAAGATCCATTTTTCTGACGGAAAGAAAGATGAACCAGTATCACTAAGAATATGAAATGAATGAAAACAAAGACACAGAATTGGTAAACCTGGCGTTCTACGCCAATAATTTCGTCATAACTCTAGCAGGTCGTGATGTATTCATCAACTTTCAGAGACTAGCTCCAAGATTCGAGATGGCAAACCCTCAAAGCAGGTACAATGTGAATGAACACGACACAGTGATACTCAACGTAGCCACTTTCAAAGACATGATCTCAATCGGCGCAAACCTTATTAAACAATTAGAAGATAAGTTTGGAGATATAACAACGCCAGAATTCATAAATAGACTCAACGCATCCCAACAAGATGAACTCAATAAACTCGAAAAGAGGGAGACAGAAGATGAACGACCGCATTACCTTGGATAAACCGTTAGTCGCGGCATCACAGATAGGAAAGATCTGGGCAAATTTCGATGGCAAGATCGCATTTGATTCGAAAGGCCACGGCCACGTGATGAAACCACGCAACAACCCCGCAAGAATACTAATTCATTTCTGAAAACAATCTACCTTCCAAGAAAAGCGCCAGGATTGTTGCGCACGTTCTCCCAAAGCTGCGGAATGACCTTGTCGGCGAGGGTCTGCAGGTTCGAGCAATCCTCCTCGTTGTATTTCACTAGCAGGTTCAGATAGTATTCATCCCCTGTCGCGTGATAGGCGTTCCACAAAGCAGGGGCCTGCGCGCCATGTATGACCGCGAGCTCGTCAGGGCGCCTTATGCCCACATCCTTCTCTATGCTCTTGAGCCCTCCCTTGAGACCGACGCCAGCGCAGGCGTGCATCATGTCGATGTGAGGGATGCGCAGACCAAGATTGAAATATTTCTCGAGCACAGGCATGTCGAAGCTGCGGCCGTTGAAAGTCACGAGTATCTTCGCCCGCGAAAGAAGCCGCAGGAGCGATTGCTTGTCAAGCGTCTGGCCGCGCAGCAAGGTGTAAGTACGATCGCCCATCGATATGCCTACGACAGTGACCTCATCCCTCATCCCTGTCTCGATGTCCAGGAAGCAAGCCTCGTCGCGGAAAGAAGAGTACAAACGCCACTGCTCTGAAGGCGGCAAGAGCGGCTCGAAAAATGCGCTGTTGCCATCCATCAACTGCTGCCGCGCGACCTTCAACAACCGGTCATGCGCCGCCTTCGACTTCTCAGATACTCCTTCGATCCTCTTCACGTCGATGAAGCCGTTCCAATCAAATATACCCTGCTGCCATAGATTCCGCTCTGACTGCCTGCCGACGCGCGGCAAAAGGACGAAACTCTCCTTGATCATGGACCTCAAACATCAATACCTGCTTAAGAAATTGACGGTGTCCCGTCTAGTGACGCGCGACCTTGATATCGGGACCGGTCACGGTCTTCCTGCCTGAATGCTGCGCGATGCGCCAAGCCTTCGTCGATATGTCGACGGCGCGGCGCTGCAACTCATCGACGAGCTCGGCGACCGCCTCCTTTGACACGCGCGGCGCTCCAGCGTCGAGAAAAATAGTGGCAACGGCCGCTTTCGGAAGAATAGTGGTTCGTGCTGCCATTGAAAAATGCCCTCCCACGCACCCCTGCGCAGGAAAATGAGCCCCTTTGGTCTTTCAGTGTTAGACTAGCTGTGGAAGAACTTCCTTATAACTGTTTCGATTCTGCAAGCGGACGACAGTTTATTAAATCCTCAAAACACTTGAATCCCATGCATGACCACGCCGACCACACGATGGGATTGATGCTTGTCATGACCGCAGTGATAACAGGCGGAATCATGGTCGCGGGGATGCTCATGTCGAACAGCGGCGGCAAACCTTCGGCAGGAACAGGCGTATTCCTGGTCGCAGGACTGCCGATCATGATGCTGATGATAATCGCGGTCGTCGTGGCCTACATGGTGATGGGCTTCATCCTGGGCACTATCGCACGGCCGCCCAGGATCTGAGATTCTCGTACGACTGCTCACCACAAATGGCTTCCTTGGTCTTCGCGTTGTAGAACGATGGAACGCCCAGATTACCGCCACCGGCGAGCTTAAGCTGGGCAGCGAACCTCATCATGACCTTCTCGTTCTTCTTGTCGTGCCAGACCTCGAGCCGCGTCACCTTGACGCCAGACTCCTTCTCTAGCTGGTCGACGAGCGGCATCATCTCGACACAATACGGGCACTCTTTGCCGTAGAACATGATGAGCTTGCCAGGGAGCTTGGGCGCGGATTCATCTGCCTTGGACTTAGAAGCCTTGGCTGATCTCTTGACCTTAGCCTTCGTTGCCTTGGCCGATACCTTCGTTTTCTTCGCCATCATTCTCCCTCCATGCAATTACAATGCCGTACCCTGTTGCCGCACCGCACGCAGACCTTGCACAGCGGGCAGTCTCCGTTGTGCAACCAAATCATCGCGTAGCCGCACGTCGTGCAGACTCCCTTGTCGCGGCCGTTCTTCAAAGCGACAACTGTCCTCCTATGCTTGACAATGCGCTTGACCTGCGCCTTGCGCTTCCTCACAACGACCATCACGATCCTCTTTTCTGGTACAACTGACCTATCCTTACCCCTAGAGCGCGCGCAAGAGAGGTCTTAGATGCGTGCCTGCGCAGGACATCGGCAAGCTCCGCGTCCTTGTGCACATCCTGCACCCATTGCGCGAAATCATTCTTATCGGTGTTGACATGCGTCGAGAAAGTGGCTTTGTCCATCGTGAGCAATGCCCTGTGCAGATCCTGCAGGCTCGCTATCTTCTCACCGTTCTTGAGCTTGAAGGTGACATTGGAAGGCACTGTCGAGAGCAGTTGAGCCGCGCGATCCTGCGTCATGCTGACCGGCTGCGGGCAGATCAGCGGACCGCATTCCTGCGCGACCTCGAACTTGCGGCGAAGGACGTTGCGGCAGGCCTGCATTATCTCCTTTGAAGTCATCCCATACTTGGCAAGGAGCTCTGACGGTTTGCCTGACTCGCCGAAACTATCACGCATGCCTATGCGTTCCATCGGCACAGGATATTTCTCAGCGACGACTTCCATCACAGCGCTACCCATGCCACCATTGATCTGGTGTTCCTCTGCTGTCACCATCGCTCCGCATCTCTTGGCGACCGAGACAAGCGTGTTCTTGTCGATCGGCTTGACAGTATGATTGTTGACCACCATCACATCGATGCCCTCTTTGGAAAGCTTCTCGGCGGCGACAAGCGCCTCATACACCATGACGCCGCAGGCGACTACAGCGACATCATCACCATCGCGGTAGATCTCCGCCTTACCGATCGTGAAAGGCGTCTTGTCAGTCGTGATTGTCGGCACTTTCTCCCTTCCGAAGCGGATGTAACAAGGACCATCTATGACTGCGATGGCCTTCGTCGCCTTCCTGGCCTCAATCCAGTCGGCCGGAACGACGACAGTAAGGTTCGGCAGACAACGCATCGAAGCCACATCCTCGAGCGCCTGGTGTGTGGCGCCGTCAGGACCGACACTTATGCCTGCGTGCGCGCCGGCGATCTTGACATTGGCGCGGTTGTAGCAGACACTGACACGGATCTGGTCCCAGGCACGGCCAGGACAGAAGACAGCGTAGCTGCTCACGAAAGGTATCTTGCCGCTAAGCGCAAGGCCTGCCGCAAGACCCATCATGTTCTGCTCAGCGACACCGACCTCGATGAAACGATCAGGGAACTTCTCCTGGAACCATTGCACACGTGTGCTCTCCGAAAGGTCGCCGGTAAGGACGACGATCTCAGTGTTCTCGTTGCCGAGCTCGACAAGCGCCTTGCCATATCCGTCGCGGGCAGGAACCATATCCGGCTTGTCGATACCCGCAAGCTTCGCGCCAGGCACGATCACGCAGACACCTCGTTCAGCAGTCTATCGCGCTCGTGCTGCAATTCGGCAAGCGCCACCTGGCCCTGCTCGGGTGTCGGCGGCTTTCCATGCCACTCATACTTCTGCTCCATGTAGGAGACGCCCTTGCCGGGCGTCGTGTGCGCGATGATGACAGTCGGCTTCTCGTATATCGACTTGGCTTCTTCACACGCGTCGATTATCTGCTGCATATTATGACCGTCGATCTCGATGACATGCCAGCCAAAGGCGCGATACTTGTCCGCGAAGGGCTCGAGAGGCATGACATCCTCGGTGAACCCGTCGATCTGGATGTTGTTGCGGTCGACAATCGCGGTGATGTTGTTGAGCTTCTCCTTGCCTGCGAACATCATCGCTTCCCAGGTCTGGCCTTCATCATGCTCGCCGTCACTCAATAGAGCATAGACACGATGGCGCCTCTTGTCCATCCTCGCCGCAAGAGCGGCGCCGACAGCTACGCTCAGCCCTTGGCCGAGCGGGCCTGAACTTGATTCGAGCGCGGGTAGGTCACGATATGACGGGTGGCCTTGAAGGCGTGAACCAAGCTTGCGCAAGGTCATGAGTTCCGCGATCGGAAAATAACCCGCGTGTGCCATCACTGCGTAGCGCACTGGCGTTATGTGACCGTTGCTGAGATATAGTCTGTCACGGTCCTTCAGATCCGGCTTGGAAGGGTCATGTTTGAGGACGTTGAAATAAAGCGCGGTGAAAATATCAGCCATGCCCAGCGGGCCTGCTGAATGACCGCTGCCTGCCTCAACCAGCATCTTGATGATGCTCTGGCGGACCTCGTTCGCCTTGAGCCTCAAGTCCTTAATCTTCGTAAGACGTTGCATATGCCTCTTTTCGCCTGACCACACCTATATGTGGTCGTTTAAATACCTTGCCTAAGCCAATTTGGCTTTGAGAGCAACAAAAGCCTTCTGCGGAGCCGGTTGGCCGAAAATCGCGCTGCCGACAATCAAGTCAGAAACACCTGCTTTCAAGGCCCGCTGCGCAGTGCCATCCCTGATGCCACCATCGATGCCGATACGCAACGTCGGGAATCTCCTCCTGAGAACGCGCACTTTCTTGAGCGCTGAAGGCTGGAATGGCTGGCCTTGCTTGCCAGGATTTACCGACATCACAAGAACGTAATCGATATCCTTCAGGTATGGAAGTATACGTTTCAACGGGGTCCGTGGATTGAGCGCGATGCCCAACCTGACTTTCTCGCGGTGCGCGACCTTCACCAGCGCAGGAACGTCCTTCACTGACTCGACCTGCGCTATGACAAATGCGCAATGCCTCATCCTATGCAACCACAGCTCAGGCCTCACAACCATAAGATGCGCCATTATCCTTGGCTTACGGGGCAGGTGTTCGGGCTTGACCGTCTTGTAAGGCACAAACTTGCCGTCAATAACATCGACATGGAACAGACCACTCCTTACCTGCTTGAGCTGGCGACGGAGTTGGGCTTGTGATCTTGGCAGGATCGCTGGGACTATCATCTTTCGTAGGCCGCGATCTTGCGGATGCGACGGCTGTGTTTCTTGCTTCCGCTGAAATGGGTTTTCAGCCAGAGCTTCAGAAGCGCGATTGACTTCGCGGCAGGAACGCCACGGCCGCGCAAAGAGATGACGTTCGCGTCGTTGTGCTCACGCGTCTTCCTTGCGGTGAAATTGTCGTAGACGACGACAGCGCGGATGCCCTTGACCTTGTTGGCCGCGATCGCCTCACCCTCGCCAGAGCCGCCGATCACGACGCCCTTCGAGCCTTTGTTTTTAGCCACGGCTTTCGCGACAGGGATGCAATAGTCAGGGTAATCATCCTCTGGATTGTAAGAGAACGGGCCGAGGTCGGTGTACCTGATGCCTGATCCCTCGAAATAAGAGATGACGGCCAGCTTGAGCTTGTACCCTGCATGGTCTGAACCGATGTAGATCATCGTCACTTCTTCGACTCTGTCTTCTTCAGCGCAGCCTCGATCGCCTCGACATCATAGCCGACGATGATCGTGTCACCTATCTCTATCACAGGCACACCCATCTGGCCGCTCTTCTGCACCATCTCAGATGCCTTCCTCGCGTCCTTGCTCACATCGATGTCCTCGAACTTCACCTTCTTCTTGGCAAGGAAATCCTTGGCCATCTTGCAATAGGGGCATGTCTGCGTGCTGTAGACTTTGACTGTCATTGTTTCACCAACCGCCGGAGGCGTTCTTTTCAAGGCATTCTTTGATATGACTGTTTATAAACATTTGGCATGGAAAATGTGTACCCGCAAGAAGAAAGTATTTAAATCAAAGACGCAGACACCTTCGTAGACAAAAAAAGAGGTGGGTATTTTTGGGTGAGCTGCGAAAGGACTACATTCTCGACCAGTGGGTCATCATAGCCGCGAAGCGCGGCAAGAGGCCGCACGAGTTCAAGGTCGAAAGCGCGCCAGCAGCCGCGTCCACGGACTACTTCGCGCCAGGCAACGAGGCGTTCACACCCACAGAGATCGGAAGGATCCCCGATGAAAAGGGCGGCTGGAAGATGCGCTGGTTCGACAACAAGTTCGCCGCGCTAGCTCCCGAAGGCCAGACAACGCCGCGCAATGACAACACCTTCTTCACCTGGGCCAACAACTACGGCCACCACGAAGTCGTGGTCGAGACACCGGACAACAGACAGCTCTGGGATCTTGGCGTGGATGAGATCACGCAACTTCTCGAGGTCTACAGGGAACGCATCAACACCCTCTCCAAAGAACCCAACGTGAAGTACGTTAACGTCTTCAAGAACCACGGACCCGCGGGCGGCACGAGCATCATACACAGCCACACCCAAGTCATGGCATTATCGGTGATACCACCACGTGTCTCCGAGGAAGTCGCCGCAGTGCGCAAATTCACGACAGACCCGTTCGAAAGGATAATTGAAGTCGAGATGAAAGGCACGCGCCGCGTGATGGACAACGGGACCGCGGTCGTCTTCTGCCCCTACGCCTCCCGCTTCAACTTCGAGGCATGGGTGTTCCCGAAACGCTTCTGCCGGACACTCGACGAAGTCGGCGACCTGAAACCCATGGCAGAGGCGATCAAGCTCGTGCTTTCAAAGCTCAAGGAACTCAACTGCTCCTACAACATCGTACTACATTACGCGCCGCCAGGGACCGACCTGCACATGCATTTCGAGATCCTGCCACGCATAGCTGTCTGGGCAGGGTTCGAGTTCGGCAGCGGCATCATCATCAACAGCGTTCCACCCGAGGACGCGGCATCGTTCTACCGCGGTGAAGCATAGAGATGGACAACGTGAAAATCCTTCTCACCAACAAGACAGGCGGCTACTGCCTCATGGCAGAGACGCCTGCAACAAGATTCGAGGGACTTTTCTTCCGGCGCGACGGACGCATGATAAAGACGGCGGAGTCGCTGCGATTCTCGGCCGTCGCGGACAAGGTGACCAACCACCTCTGGTGCGTCGAAAGGCGCCGCGGCCACGTCACAGAGAAGATCCTTATGCCAGAAGGCAAGGACGCATTGCTGATAGACATGAGCGCGCCGCTCGAGATGACGATCGTGCTCGACTGCAAAGAAAGCTATGACAACCGCGTCTGGGGACGCAACTATGACGTGTCCGCCGAGAAAGGCTGCGTCGTCTTCTCCTTCGCGAAGAGAAACGACGCTAGAGAGGACAACAACGGCTTGTCAGAGTTCGAATGCCACCTCGCGGTGTGCGCGCAACCACTTGATTACATACCTCTCAAGACCTGGGAAGAGCACCATTATACACTCGACAATTCACGTCAGTCGCCGCCAGACTCCAGATGGACCTACGCCGGCGCGAAGCTGCGTGGATCACGCTTCGCGCTCGGTTTCGGCACGACGAAGAAAGAAGCGGTCGCCACGGCGCGCGACGTGCTCGCCCACGCATCAAGGATAATGACGGACGAAGAGAGACGCGTCGCCGCGCTGACCACCAGAGGACCGTTCAAGAACGCAGAAGCGGAAGTCAGCCGCAAGTGCTGTATCCACGGACTTGACGCCTTGACCGTGGACGACGGGGTCTACGCAGGCCTTCCCTGGTTCTTCCAGTTCTGGGCACGCGACGAGCTCATATCATCGAAAGCGCTGTTACGGTTCAGGCCACAGCTCGCCAAGCAAATAATGTTCAGGCATCTGAAGACGCTCAAGGACGGGCGTCTTGTGACGAATCCTGACGCAAAACTGCTTGCGGCAGACGCTCCGGGCTGGCTGTTCTTCAGGCTAGAGGATCTTTGCAGATACGACGATGAGCAGAACGAGAAGATCCTCACGAAGTCAGAACGAAATCTCATCGCCGAGAAGCTTTCGGAATACCTGGACAACGTGCAACGCTTCAGGCTCAAGGACGGCCTTGTGCAGAACGGGCCTCAAGAGACCTGGATGGACACTGTCTGGGCCGAAGACGACCGCGCAGGAAGCAGGATTGAGATCCAGGCGTTGACGCTCGCCAACTGCCGGCTCCACACCACACTCACAGGAAAGACGCACAACCTCGAGAAGGGCCTGCGAGAACTCACACGCAAGACATTCGCAAAGAAGACACTGTGCGACGGAGCAGGAGACCCGACAGCACGACCGAACATATTCATCGCGGCCTACGTCTACCCCGAACTGTTCTCCAAGAAAGAATGGTCGGCGTTCGTGAACACGATAACTACAAAGCTCTGGCTGCCCTGGGGCGGACTTTCGACTATCGACGTCAAAAACCCGCTTTTCACGCCGCGCTACACAGGTGAGAACAACAAGAGCTACCACCGCGGAGATTCCTGGTTCTGGATCAACAACATCGCCGCGATCGTGATGTTGCGCATCGACAAGAAGAAGTTCGAGCGCCAGATAAACAAGATACTGCATGCCAGCACGCACGAACTCACGCAGATGGGCGCGTCAGGATTCTCGGCAGAGGTCAGTTCTGCGGAACAACTGCGCAGTGAAGGCTGCATCGCACAGGCGTGGAGCATGGCGACGCTGCTAGAGCTTCTCGAAGAAAGATTCGGATGAGGTCCAGACCTCATCGTTCCACAACATTCATAAGCCTCTTCGGCTTTTTACCGTCCTATGGAAGAACGGATCGTGCTCGACCGTGAGTCGTTCAAGGCATTGGCCGTCGACACCCGTGTCAGCATCATGAAGACGCTCGGCACCCGAAGACACACCCAAAGCGAGCTCGCGGCAGACCTTAAGTTGTCGGTGCCGACGATCAAGGAGCACCTCGACGCGCTCGCCAAGGCAGGTCTTGTCGAACGGCAGGACGACGGGCACAAATGGGTCTATTACGCCCTCACAAGAAAAGGGAAGGCCGTCGTCAATCCTGAAGAGAAGAAATTCTGGATAGCGCTTTCGGTGCTGGTATTGACGGTTGTGGGCGGATTCGCTGGCTTCATCAAACAGCAGTTCGGATCGCTTTACTCGCAGGGATTCTCCAGTGTGAGCGGCTCGATGAAGGAAGCGGCGCCGTTGATGGCAGAAGCCCGAGTGGCAGCTGCGCCGACCGCGGCCGACACCGCAGCAGGATCATTGGCAGCTGCGCCGCAGGCAGCTCCTGTCGCTGCTGCGACATCACAGATACCTTGGGGATGGATCATCATAATAGCCATTTTCGCCATAGAAATCGGCATAGTCACATACTTCTGGTACAAAGGAAGACAGCACAGGAAAGAGCTGCTGAAGCACCTGAATTAGGCCGATGCCTCACCATTTCCGACATTATTTATAAATCGGCGTCCTATACATCATAATGAAACAATACAACCGGCTTTGGATCGCGTTCGTCGCGCTCGCAGCCACCTACATAATCAAAGAACTTTGGAGGTAACAAAATGAAAACACTCGCAATCATAGGCGTGCTGGCTTTGCTGCTATTGGTGGCATGCCAACCAGTGACGGTCAACCCGCCCGGACCCACAACACCGCCTGAGAAGAGGCAGATAACGGTGTCGAGCACCGCAGAGCTGACTCAGAAATCAGACCAGGTCGAGATATACCTTGGCGTGGAGACCACGGCACCAAGCGCCAAGGACTCACAGACACGCAACGCAGACATAATGACAAAGGTAGTCGACGGAATCAAGGCAGCAGGACTGTCTGATGACGAGATAAGCACGGCCGGCTTCAATGTCTACGAAGCCAATGAATGGGATGTGTCGCAGCAGAAGATGGTGTCAAGAGGATTCACCACGACCAACACCGTCCAGATAAAGACAAACAAGATATCGCTCGCGGGTGAGATACTCGACGCCGCTGCAAAGGCAGGCTCGAACCGCGTCAACAACGTGCAGTTCAGCCTCACGACAGCGACGCAGGACAAGCTCCGCACCGACGCTCTCAAGAAAGCGACAAGCGACGCGAAAGGCAAGGCCCAGGCGATCGCCGACGGCCTCGGCCAGAAGCTAGGCACAGTGGCATCAGTGAACGAAGCCCAGGTCTACTTCCCGCCCATGTACGCGCGCGGCTATGAATCGGCTGTCGCGTTGGCAAAGGACTCCGCGCCTTCAATGCCGCCGATCAGCGCCGGCCAAGTAAGCGTGACAGCGACCGTCAACGTCGTGTACAACATAGAATAAATGTTTTTTATTTTGTTTTTTGATCATATTTGAGTTCTCACGTGACAAATACGTGAAGTGAAAGCATCAGACACTATCAAACGGTCGACGCCACAACAAAAAGGCTCTGCGCCCATCCGAGCGGCGTGTTCATGTTGTGCTCTTCACTGTCGGCGAAATAGAGCTCAGGCAGTTCGCCGTGCTTGTTCATCGCTTCCACCGTCTTACGCATGTAGAAGGCGTGCTTGGCAGGCATCTTGAGCTGCTTGAAGATGATCGCAAGCCAAGGCAGTCCCATGGTCCAACAGGCCTCTCCACGACCATTGTTGTAATACTTATCGTCTGCGTAGCGTATGACTCCTTTCTCCCTCAATAGTTTGGTCTCGACATTGCGGAGAATGGCGTCGCGCTGCTGCGGTGTGACGACGTCATAGGGATAGATCAAAGACAGCAATGCCAAGTCGGTCTCCTTGGTCACGCTCTCGCGTGGAAGGAGCGCGTTGAGAGCCTCGAAACCTTTATCGACAAGCCACTGCGGGACATCGACGATGGGCGAGACAGCGACGAGACCCGCGACGCAAGCGCCGACGCTTGAAGCGTGCACCTCCTCTGCCTCTTCCCACATGCCGTTGTCTGCGTCCTGCCAGTACTCGATGGCCGCAAGGTATTGGACGAGCTTCTGCAGGAGTTCATGGTCGCTCCTGTCACGCAGGACCTCGATGCCCTGGCGTGTAAGTTGACCTATCTTGAAAAGAATGGCGCCTACTGCATCGTTCTGCTTGTTGCCCCAGTTCTCCAATATCTCATTGCCTGATAGAGGGTCGTAGCGGGCGTGGATGTAGCGGTAGGCCGCCTTCGGGTGTGGTTGAGCGATCATCCAGTCTATCTTGTCCTGATGTTTCTTGAGAATGTCAAGGAGGGCGTGATAGGTCTTGACC